>CAZPTQ010000027.1:0-11032 GCA_964589365.1 uncultured Saprospiraceae bacterium | reverse complement strand
CCGGGAAATTCCCTCCAGATGGAAGCCCTTGCGACAAAGTGATCGTGGGCGGTGCACCTGGGCAGTCTGTAGTGGCCGTTGGCTGGGCGTAGTTCACTGGCACGGTGGTGGCATTATTGGGCAGCGCAACCGTCACATTTGGCGGGCATTGTAGATCCAGCGTACTCACCAAGACGGTGAAACAGCAATTGTCCTGATTGTTACAGGTATTGCTGGCATCATAACAAACGGTGGTCAACCCTGCCGGGAAATTCCCTCCAGATGGAAGCCCTTGCGACAAAGTGATCGTGGGCGGTGCTCCTGGGCAGTCTGTAGTGGCCGTTGGCTGGGCGTAGTTCACGGGTATTGTAGTAGCATTGTTGGGCAACGCCACCGTGAGGTTAGCCGGGCACTGTAGCTCAAGCGTGGTGGGAATGAGTTCTAAAATATAGGTGTTCAACGAATCGCAACCACCCGTGGTGGATGGCACTGTAAGCACTACCGTACCGGATTGTGTGTATGTTTGGCCACCGAGTGTTACGGATTGGTTTGGGTAAAACTGAATCATACGGGTAATCATCGGTGTGGGGAGGACAGTGACTTGGAAACTTCCGTCTGTAGCACAGCCATCTTGATTGACCGCTGCAACCGTGTAGATCGTGCTCGCGGTAGGCTGGATCGTGACGCTCGCACAATCCGTGCAACTCAGCCCTGCTCCAGGCGTCCAGGTGTACTGGACAAAGCCAGGAACGGTCACAATGGTGGATTCGCCAGGACACAAACTGAGATCTGGCAATTGAAGGTCAGGAATTTGGCTGAGGGTGATCTGCACAGCATCGTTCAGTACATTGCCACAGGCATCGGTAGCAGCGAGCTCGTAAAGTCCGGTTGTAGTGGCGCTGAAGGTCTGGGCAGTTGAGCCGTCCTGCCATTGGTAGCTGGTAAAGCCCGGCCCTGCATCGAGCACGATGGTGCTGTCTTTGCATACCAGAATATCTGGGCCAAGGTCAAGCGATGCAGGCGGGTACAATTCCACTTGGATAAATGCTAAGTCGCCACAATCCAAGAATTCATTGAGTACCAATATACCATTGTAAATACCAAAGTCAGGAAAATTGACCGTGAGGTCGAAATCGGTGTTGTTTTGCAAGATGGCGCCATTCAAGTCAAATATCCACTCGAAAGTTTGAATATTGGCCAGTGGCAAACTCTCGTTGATAATGGTGACCGTTGTCGAGCCATCGCATTGTCGGATAATATACTGTTTCGGGCCGGCCAGCTCGTCGTATTCAACCAATGCCGTGACTTGTGGTGCACAAGGTGTGACGTTGAACTGAAAATCGCGACGTGTGACAGACAACAATTGCCCGTTGCGATATTCTTCCACACAAACGCCCACCACAAATTGACCGTTCATCTGCGGTGTACCGCTGATTACCCCGGTTACCGGATTGATTTGTACCACAGGGTTGCCAGCCATAGGCGCTCCCGCAGAATAGAGCGGGGTTGCAAAAACTACCTCATCGAAAGGTGGCGGGCAGGGAGGGTTAGGAACTGGCGAATTACAACCACCACCTGTATTACCACCACCGTTGTACGGCGCACAAAAACTGTACACCAACACGTCGCCGTCTGGATCAGTAACAGAATAATCTACCTCCAAAGGGTAGTTGTTGCAGATGAGCACCGGAGGGAAGTTGTTGAATACCGGGCTGCTGTTGCACAATGTTTGGGCCGTTGGGGTAATTTCTACAGAATACGTTGCCCCGGAGCCCCCAGGGTCTATGATGTTGGCGATGGCATTGGTACGGCAACAGCGTTGATAGACAACAAAATAGCTTTGGTTGCTCAATGGCAACACTTCTTCCCAAGTGTAGATGCCCTCCTGAACGCAAATGTCAGGGAGGTTGCCAATACAGTCTGGTTCGTTTACAGTAATAAATTGGAATGACCCAAGATTGATCTGAAAGTCATTAAAAAGTGTATTGGACTGTTCGGTGCCACGGTAAATGGCAATATTGGCCGGATCATCAAATGATACTTGGCCATTGATGCAATCCACATAAACTTTCATCGTGAAACGATAAAGAATTCCGTTGCCGGAGTTGCCAAGGCATTCATAAGTCATGCCTCCACCTACAATATGGGTGGCAAACAATTGGCTAAATGACAACAAAAGCGAGGCGAGAATCAGGGTCTTCTTGAGTGATAACATACCGATAAGTAGTTGAGTGAATAGTTTTGATTTTAATGCATGAAGGGGGATCGTAATAAAAAGAGCCTGACTTCTGGCAGAAGTCAGGCTCGAAAGTAGAAAATGTGTTTTTTTACAAAAGATGAAATGCGGCTTTTGATAAATAGAAGACAAATAAAGCCACATCAAACCCGCTCCCAGAGCACCCATTTAACTTCCAACCCTGTTTGCAAGGATAAGAAGTAAATTCCCGAAGGCAAATCGCTCGTATCTATTTCCAACTGCTGTTGGTCTTCCAAATTCGAAACATTACGGGTGGAAAGGCATTGGCCGGTTGGTGTTACGATTCGCAAGGTGGCTTGAGTCAGTGCTCTTCCTGAATATGTTAGCAGCAAATGATCTGTGCCTGGGTTGGGAGCTACGGTAAATCGGAAGGATCCCGAAGTTTTGCTTGAAAGGGCTTCACTTCTTGCCCCAGTTTCTGGTTCGGTTACGCCAAAGCCTTCCACACAAGGCACAGTTTGCCCAGAGCATAAAGCGGAGGCAGAAGTAAATTCCACAGGGCTTGGGTAATTATTTGTCCAACAGTAATACAATCGGAGCGTTTGGGTACTACCGTCGCTGGCCTTTACATGCCAGTCCAAAGAACTGTTGTCCACATAGTGCACGCTTGCGAAAAAAGTCGCAGGGTTTAAGGCAACGCCATTGAGCATACTCAAAGGAATATGGAGCCCATTTGTTGGTAATTCGGTCAAGGCTATTATTTGGTTGGTCACCACCTGGCTGAGCACAATTTCATAGAAATAGTCCCCCGCAGGGTTGCAGCTTGCCATGTCATGCGGGATACGCTGAAAAGAGACTATTTTCGGACAACCACTAAAAAGAACAGTAATAGTCACGGAATGTGTAAAGTAAAACTTGGCACAAGCGCTTCTTTTAGCAGCGCGCCTGAAAAAGGTGGTCTCCGTAAGGCTCGGTGGATTGTAACTAAGCCCTGTGGCACCGGGGATGTCAACAAAATCGAGGTTGTTTGTGGATTGCTGCCATTGATATTCCAGGTTTCCGCCGCTACCGCCACTGGCATCCAAGCCGTTGGCTATTAGATCGGGATCAAATGGAATGACTCCGCTGCTGGTTAAAGGCCCAACAACGTTACCTGGATCCGTGATATTAGCGCAAGTTGAGCAGGGAATTAGTCGAATAAAAGCAGGATTCCGCCTGATGGTATTAAGGATGGTGATGCCACATTCCATGATAGATGTGGCTGCAAAGAATTGGCCTGGAAATGTGTTCTCGGCAAAAGTCTGCGCCAGCGTCGTATCTACTTTATAATTTCCAGACAATACTGCTTGCCAGTTTACTACCTTGCTTAGCGTGATATCCTCGTTGATATTGGCATCGCTTGTCTGTTGTGGAGACCAAAACACAAGGTAAGGTTCTGTGCTGTCCGGCTTTGCGATCATGAACACGTACGCATCGGCATGTTCTACCAGGGCTTTGTAAAAAACGTGGTCGCCGAAACGGGTCTTTAAATCCAACATTCCATACCAGGCGGGTTTAGCAGTCGCGCCATGTGCTTCGATAGGAGAAGCCCAGGCGCTGTTCGCGGGATGTGTGCCCATTCTCCAAAACCCAGAACTGTTGTACAACCCATTGTAATATAGGTCGCTCGGCCTTGCCACGTCAAATGCATTGTAAAAAAACACTTTTTCGTAGTGGTACCTACTGTGCAACAACAATCCCCGCAACAGGTAAGCCGCGTGGGTCTTCTCTCCTACGCCGGTTTCTGGATTGCTGTCAAAACCGTACTCGCTTGACCATAAGCGGGTATTGTTCAAAATACCCGTCGCGTTGTTTTTATTTGCATCCAGCCAAGCGGCCAGATTCCGAATTTGCCAGCCTTCTGAATTGGGGTCTTCAGGGAAGGTCCACTGGGTCGTTCCCGGCTTGAAACTGTAGGGATGGCAATCCAGCGCATCCAAGTCTTTCAAAAAGTTACAATCTGCAACGTCTAAATAGTCTCCAATAAAATCATGTCGTTCCAGTGCTCCATCGCAATTTGAAAAATCGCGCAGGATGGAATTGCAATTGTTGTCGCGGTAGGCCTGGAATGCGCCCGCTACCAATTTCATTTTCCATCCACCGCCTGATTTTTCACCGTATTTGTTGATAAATGCACTTCTGGCCCCCAATAGCAGGCTGTGATAATCTTCTTTCATTGGGTAATCCCATAGTTCGTTGCCTATCTGAAAGTTCGAGACCAGGATTTGTGTGCCCGATCCGTTTGCAGGCGCAAATTCATCAATAAATTTTTTGGTGTAGTTCTCAAAAGATCCCATAATGCCCGCCGGCCCAGATACCGACCAATCGCTTTCTTTGTAGATTTTCTCTTTCCAGGACTGCGGCGCGTATTGCAGGAGTTCCGTGGCAGCCGTTATGTTGGCAAATCCATGTGTTTGACGGTAGAGCGTGTACAGACCTTTGTTGTAGGCGGTGTGGGCAGGTGTGCCTTCCGGATTGGTATCTTTTGGCTTGATATTCTGATCATAATTCTGCAAGGAATTGTCAAAATCTTCATCCATCGTGTGAAAATTCCTCAATTGGGTAGTCAACTGGGTAATTTGATTGCTGCTTTCATTTTGGTATGACCTAAACACAAGCCCTCCGTCATTTACACCAATCATGGTTCCAAATGAAAATGGGCTTGGGGTGTTGATTTGCTCGTTGAGTTGCAAAATTTCATCGGCACTCATGTATTTGCCCGCATTTTTATTGGCCAGGCAAGGCCCAAGTTGCTGTGCCGTAGTAAAAGAGGCCGGGGGAGAAAAACCGCTGAGGCCAAAGTTGCAAACAGCCTGTATTTGAAGCTGATAGTGGGTCAAAGGGGCCAAAGGTGGGTTCAAAAGATAGCCTGAGGGAGGAATATTGCTGCCAGCACTAACCCAGTTGCCACTCATGCCAATGCTGTACTCTAAATTGTAGCCATTGACCCCCGAGACAACAGGCAAGTCCACTAAGGCGCTCGTGCTATTTGCGGTCACTAGAGGCGCCATGGGAGTCGCGCAAGTATCTCCAAGGATTACGATGGATCTATGATAATCCCCGGCGGTGGCGCTGCAATTGCGCTTTATTTCCACCTGATACATACCCGACGACAAGCCAGCAATAGCAAACGGTGCGTTTTGGATCGTTAAGGCTCCTGGTGGAATCAGCCATTCGCCCGAATCGCCCATACGATATCGGATGGTGTGGCTTCCGGCACTGGCCCACTGGACACCGATCTCGGAGGCACCGGCACTGACGATTACCCCCGATGGTGGGTTGTTGCACAATCCCGAACTATTGATGGTTGCACTGCTAATGGCGGTGCTCCAGTCGGAAGTCGAATTGCCGCATTTTGATCGGATTTGGAGGGTGTATGCAGTGTTTTTGCGAAGCCCCCTCAGCGTGAAAGGTGCTGGCCCACAATCATCTACGATGGTTTTGTCGTCAGGGGCGGAACTTTCCCAGTATAGAAGTTGAAATTGGGTGGCGCCTACTACGGCTGGCCATTTGAGCACGAGGGCTGTGGAAGTTTGTGGCGGAACAAGCCAGAGCGTGGCAGGTGGACTGCACTGGGCAAGGGCTTGAAGGGATCCGAGCAGCAGCATGGATATACCTGTCCAAGGCTGGAAAAGTTGTCTAAGATTCAAAACGAAGGAAGAATAAGTGATTAAAAAAAGGGTGCAAAACAAAAGACGCGCCTGTTAGGGAAAACGCTTCCTTATAGACGCAAAGGTAGCAAATGTTTTTTTTGTGCTAAATAATGGTAAAAATGGGAAGTAGGGCTCATTCCTTTAACTGCCGCATAATACCCAATAGGTCCAGCGCTTGCCAGATACGCTTGATTTTGCCTTTGGCTACATGGTTGGGATGCTCAAATCTTCTGCCAAATCTGGTGCTGAACTTCATCGTTTATTTGCAAAAACAAGAGGTATAAACCAGAAGGCAAGGCATCGGTTTTAATTTGCCAATGTTGTTCGTTTTCTAATTCCGAAAAAGACTGGGAGGTCATCAATTGTCCGGTGGCGGAAACAATGTGCAAATTTGCCTGTGTCGCTTGAGCACCGAAATAGGTCAACGTTATCTGATCCGTCCCCGGATTGGGCCGTACTGAAAACAGCATCGCCTTTGATGGCTGCCCCAACAATGTTTCGCTCCGATCTTCGCCACCCGGGTCAGTCAAATTAGGCGCCGCTTCACATGGCGTGGTGATCCCCGTACACAAGGAACTTGCAGTAGTAGTGGCCACTGGTTCTGGATAACTGTTCACCCAACAGTAGTATATTTTTACCGTTTGGGTGACGCCATTGCTTGGGTTGACCAACCACCGAAGGCTGTTGGCATTAACATATTGCAAGTTGGCATGAAACATTGGCGCATCAAATGCCACGTCATTTAGGCTTGACAATGTGACATTTACCCCATTTGCAGGCAATCCCGCGAGGGTGATCTGGTCATTAATCGCCACATTGTTGAGCACCACTTCGTAATAGTAGTCTCCTGCACTATTGCAGCCTGCATTTGAGTGTAAGTAGCGCTTGAATGAAAGTACTGTTGGGCAAGTGCTTCCGGTTACTGTAATCACGATGGAAGGCGTAAATAAGTATTCGGCACAAATGCTTCGTTTGGAGGCCCGCCGGTAGTAATTCGTTTGGTTCAGGCTGGGCGGATCGTAATTATTGGATGTGGCACCTGAAATATTGATAAAATTATTGTTGTCCGATGATTGCTGCCATTGATACTGGATGTTGCCACCCGTACCGCCATTGGCATCCAAAACATTGGTAATAAGCCCTGGATCAAACGGACTGTTGCCATTGCTCGGATTGGGTGCAGCTATGCTGCCAGGGTTGGAAATATTGGTACAGTTCGAGCAGGACACCAAGCGAATAAATGCCGGATTTCGCTTGATCATAGTGAGGGTAGTGCTACCACATTCCGCGCCAGAAGCGGCTGTAAATGTTTGTCCGGGATTTTCGGTCTCGGCAAAAACCTGGCCCATGGGGGTTTCAATTTTATAATTCCCCGCTAGCTCCCCTGACCAATTCAACATTTTGTTCAGGGAAATATCAAGGTTGATATCGGCATCTAGTGTCTTCAAGGGCGCCCAAAAAACCAGATATGGGTCCGTGCCATCTGGTTTTGCAATCAGTATAATGTATGCCTCTGCATCTTCCACCAAAGCTTTATAAAAAACATGGCCACCAAAACGAGTCTTCAAATCTAACATGCCAAACCAAGAAGGCTTGGCTTTTGCACCATACGCCACTATAGGGGAAGGCCATCCACCCGAAGGATGTGTGCCCATTTTCCAAAAACCTGAACTGTTGAATAAACCTGAGTAATATTGGTCGGTCGGTCTGGCGACATCGAAAGCATTGTAAAAAAACACTTTTTCATAATGGAACCTGCTGTGCAGCAACAGTCCCCTAATGAGATAAGCAGACTGCGTCTTTTCACCAACACCTTTGCTGGGATCGCTGTCAAACCCGTATTCGGTAGACCAGGTATAGGTATTGCTCAAAACACCTGTTGCACTGTTTCTGTTGATATCCAGCCAAGCTGCCAGATTTCTAATTTGCCAAGTTTCGGACAGTGGGTCTTCCGGATAAGTCCATCTGTTGGTACCCTGAACAAAGCTGTATGGATGACAGTCAATGGCATCTAAATCTTTTAGGATATTGCAATCGGCGAGGTCTAAATAGTCTCCAATAAAATCGTGGCGTTCCAGGTCTCCGCCGCAGTTGGAAAAATCCCGAAGCATAGAGCTACAGTTGTTGTCTCTGAAAGCTTGAAAGGCCCCAACTACCAATTTCATCCTCCACCCGCCGCCAGATCTTTCGCCATATTTGCTTACAAAAGCGCTTCTTGCGCCGGAGAGCAGACTGTGGTAATCTGCTTTCACTGGATAATCCCAGGGTTCGTTGCCTACCTGGAAGTTTGAAACCAGCATTTGATCGAAAAGGCCGTTGGCTGGAGCGAATTCATCAATAAACTTTTTGGTATAGTTCTCAAAGGAATTCTTTATTCCCGCAGGCCCAGATGCCGACCAATCACTTTCCTTGTAAATTTTCTCTTTCCAAGATTGAGGCTCGTATTGCAAGAGCTCAGTAGCACCGGTAATATTGATAAAACCATGTGTATTGCGATAAGTATTGTACAAACCTTTGTTGTACCCTGTATTCGCTGGAGTGCCCTCCGGGCTGGTATTTTTAGGTTTCAAGTTCTGGTCATAATTCACCAAAGAATTGTCAAAATCTTCATCCATGGTATGAAAATTTCTGAATTGGGTGGTCAGCTGGGTAATTTGATTGCTTGCCTCATTTTGGAATGATCTGAAAACAAGCCCCCCGTCATTGACACCAATCATAGAGCCAAACGTAAATGGACTGGGGACATTGAATGTATTGTTGACCTGCAAAATTTCTGCGGCACTCAGATTTTTACCAAAGTTTTTGTTGATCAGGCAGGCGCCAAATGCCAGCGTAGTAAAGGTGGCGGCTGGGGAGTAACTGCTGTTTAATGTCGTGCAAATAGCCTGAATATGAACCTGATATTGGGTGGAAGGTGCCAAAGGCGGGTTCAAGTTGTAGTTGGAAGGTGGTATATTGCTACCAACGGGTATCCAATTGCCGGTCGTGCCAGGTCTATACTCCACATTATACCCTGTCACGCCATTAGTTCCAAGCAACTCAACCAAGGCACTTGTAGGGCCAGGTGTCGTGATCGGTTCGAGGGGTGAAGCACAACCACCCGCAACGATGATCATGGAGCTTATGAAATTGCTGCTGGTGGCACTACAATGGCGATTTATCTCTATTTGGTAAGTACCTGCGGACAAGCCAGTAATGGAAAACGGCGATGAAGAAACCGCTAAGGCACCTGTTGGAACAAGCCAGTCGCCCGAGGCGCCCAAACGGTATCGGATGGTATGGTTGCCAGTAGAGGTCCAACTGATGTTGATATTGGAAGGCCCAGCATTCACTGCGACTCCCGTCGGCAAACTACACGATCCCGGATCATTGGCTGTTAAATAGCTGACCGGGGCGCTCCAAGCGGAGATTGCGTTGCCACATTTGCTGCGGATTTCGAGGACGTATTCAGTGTTTTTTTTCAGCCCGCTCAGAGTGGAAGGCACCTGCGCAAAATTGTCGACGATCGTTTTGTTGCCCGGTGCAGACGCCTCCCAATATCGAAGCTGATATTGCGTAGCACCTGCAACGGAGGACCAGTTTAATGTAAGGGCAGAGGAGTTTTGTGGGGTGTGGAGCCAGAGAGCGTCTGGCGGATTACACTGTGCAGCAATTGAATAGGACGAGAGCAGCAGCATGGACATAGCTGTCCATGACTTAAAAAGTTGATTAACATACATGATGAAGCGAGTTTGATTAAAAAAATGTCTGTGTCTTATGAGCATCAAAGATACCAAAAAAAGGGTAAAACGCCAACGGTGATGCAAATGAGATTACTGACCTTTTTTGACCCATTTTAATACTTCTTTGACCCTTTGGCCTTCAGAGTGCCCTGACCTTTGTATCATCAAAAAAAATACAGGGGCAGCCGAAAACCTGTAACAGAGTAGGCATTCATAACCAACAATAAAAGTCATGAAAAAATTGAGCAAAGGCCAAACGGCCACCGTCAACGGCGGTGGACTCAAATTTAACTAATTGTCATTCAATCACCCTCAGGCGAAGCCGAAAACCTGCAACAACCTAGGCACTTCACATTCAAAAATAACAAGTCATGAAAAAATTGAGCAAAGGCCAAGCAGCTACCATCAATGGAAGTGGCCCAGGAATAGTTTTCCAATAAAGCAGCATCCAAAGAAAAATAGGGGCAGCCGAAAACCTGCAACAGAGTAGGCACACAACATCAAATAAAAAAACGACATGAAAAAATTGAGCAAAGGCCAAACGGCCACCGTCAACGGCGGGGGACTCAAGTGGAACTAATTGCCACCCAAGCACGCATCAGAGCCGGCATTCGAAAAACCTATACTAGAATTCGCATAATTTCCTGAAAGTTCAAAACCTTTCGGGAAATTGGCATTACAGGACGAACCAACACTTAAATTCCCAGGCAACACCATGCACAGTTTTTTCGGTATCATAAGCACGCGCGGCAACGCGAACGAATTCAATTTCGATCGCCTGAAGGCTAAATTTCCGACACCCTTCAACCATGCCACAGTGTTTCAAAATAAGGTGCTGCATCTCATGGGCGACCTGCGCCAATCTTTGATGCCCAATGGATCGGCCTTGTATTGTTGTGGTGAATTTTACGGTGCCAATGCAATCTTAGATGCACAAAAACAACTGGAACAGTTGCACCAGCGTGTAGCACTCCTAGGTTTAAACGCCGCTGCTGCCGAACTCAACGGGCGTTTTATGCTCTGTTACTTGGATGCTTCTCGCCAAAAAGCCCAGATACTAACCGACCATGTTGGCATACAGCAGGTATTTTACCATCAGGGAGAGGGGTTTATTGTGTTCGGTTCAGAAATCAAATTCCTATTGCAACACCCTCGTTGCCCCAAAACGATTGACTGGAAAAACGCGCTCCGACGCTCCATCCCATTTGAGGTGCTTGATGGAGAAAAAAACTACCATGCATGGTTCAAGGATGTTTTCCTGCTCGAAGAAGCGAATGTTTTGGGGATAGACCTGAAAACGGGAACAACAGAAAAACGTGCTTACTGGAATCCATATACTGACTCCGCGAAGGGCAACGACGAGCGCAGCACCCATCAGGTAATGGACGAATACATAGAACTGCTCGAAGATGCCGTCCGCATTCGCATTCAGGACCGCGAAA
>CAZPTQ010000026.1:13980-34889 GCA_964589365.1 uncultured Saprospiraceae bacterium | reverse complement strand
GGGTAAAGAAGATTAGCGTGTTGAACCCGCAAGGGTTTGGCACTTTGCCCATGAAAAATGGGCAATAATGTGTTGGCCAACGGATTATAAAATGCACCAGCGCACGTCAGAGAAGGGGCAAATAGAATGCAATATATTCAAACAAAACCTAAACGGCCAAATAATGCGCTGAAATTTAACATCAATAAGACAGAATTAGCCTTATTTCATTCTGTAGAAGGGGTAACGGCTAAATATTTATTTCTTCTTCGCCACAATTTTCAAACTCAGCGGCACCATATCGTCAATCATCTTATCCTTGACCGTTCCGAGCATGCCCGAACGAAAATTTACGCCCCATTGCGTACGGTTGATGGGGAATGCGGGAGATTCGGCGCGAAGCTCATTGCCTTCGATGCTGACTTTGACGGGGATGTTAACCGGGGCTGTTTTGCCTTTCATGGTCAGGTTGCCGCTCAGCACCCAGTTGAAATTGGGCATTGTACTGGGCAGCACTTCGCTAAAAACAAACTCGGCTTTGGGGAATTTAATGACCTCAAAAAAATCTGAATCTTTCAGATGCGACTCCAAATCACGGCGTTCGCCGGGGTCTTTGATATCGGTGACACTGATGGAATTCATGTCGAGTGTCACTTTCCCGCTTATCAATTGACCCTGATTCACCATTAATTCTCCACTTTCTATCGTAATGGTGCCTTGGTGCCCCGTTTTTTTCATTGTTTTGGTGCCCGACCATTCTACCATGCCCTCAGTCACCTTAAAAGTTGCTGCTCCCTCCGTAGGAACGGGGTTTACAAGGATCGTATCAATTTTGGGAGCGGCTTGGGCCGCTTCCGTTTTGGGATCGTTTTTGCAACACAAAAGGGAAAAAAGTGAAAGGCTTAGAAGCAGTGTTTTTTTGAAAAAAGCAGCCATGGGAGATATGGTGATAAAGTGATAAAGTGATGAAGTGATGAAGCGATACCGGGATTAAGTGCAGAAAAATGCTTGGTTTATGATATGCCCGGCTCGTTCAGAGATCACCGTTCATAGTTCCCTCAGATTCTTGCCAAGATCGTTTTGTTCCCTTTCACTTGTTGGTTCATCACCACTTCCACCTTTGCGTCCAGCGGCAGAAAAAGGTCTACCCGCGAACCAAACTTAATAAAGCCCATATCGCGGCCCTGCTCTACCTGTTCGCCTTCGCCGATATACCACTTGATCCGCTTGGCCACAGCGCCCGCAATTTGGCGCATGAGTATTTCACCTTCTCCAAAGTCGTACACAACCGTGGTGCGCTCATTCTCCGTGCTGCTCTTCGGATGCCAGGCGACGAGGTATTTGCCGGGGTGATAACGGAAATAGTTGACCACACCACTTACAGGGTTGCGATTGACGTGGACGTTTAATGGCGACATGAAAATGGAAATTTGAAGTCTTTTTTCATTGAAATATTCTGCTTCAAAAACCTCCTCAATCACACACACCCGTCCGTCAGCAGGTGCATACACAAGATGGTTATCTGCAACCAGTACTTGCCGAACAGGGTTTCTAAAAAACTGAAGTACAAGGATATAGAAGGCAATCGAGAGCACCAACACTGGCCAAAAAGCAATGGGCAAAAATTGCGCAACGACAATATTCAATGCAAACAGCAACAATGCCGATACAATCAAAATCGTGCGGCCTTCTTTATGTATTCTGAGCAACATTTTTGTGTAATTTTTGAATTTGGGGAGCAAAGATAGAAAGTACCCTAGAACTCTGTTCCGGGGCCTTGACCAAAACACTCCCGGAACGGAGTTCCGGGGTACTTACAAGCCCAGCTCAATCACCTCCCGAATATTTGGATAAACGGCCACACCGCTTTCCAGCCAGGCTCTTGGTGTTACCCAGCAGATTTCTTCAATGTCTTCTTCCGTTTGCGGTATGAGTTGGGTATCGGCCGTGCGCATTCGATACCACCAGGTTTTTTTAAAAATTCGCTGACCTTTTAGCTCATAAGTGTGGTAAGTATGGGCGAGGAATGAACCAAGATCAATATTCAGAAGCCCAGTCTCCTCCTTCACCTCGCGAACAGCCGCTTGTTCGGGGGTTTCGCCCGGGTCAATCTTACCCTTGGGCAAATCCCACGAACCCCTTCGGTAGAACACCAACAGTTCATCCTGAGCATTTTGCACATATCCCCCTGCTGCTTCAAGCGTTTTAAAACAGGCTTGAAAATCGTTGCGAAGCATTTCCAGATCGGGATGGTAAAGCACTACGGCGCGAATGTTTTTGTTTTTATCAAGCAAATCCAAGTATTGCCTGAGCACTTTTTTTTTGCCTACATACAAGGCAACGTAAGTGACTTTGTCGGGTTTAAAACCCAAGGATTGTGCTCCTTCTGGCGTTGTTAGAAAAACGGGTGTTCCGTTGTGGTAGATTTTATAGTTTTGCGGCACTTTTTTGAATCATTTTGCGGTAAATGTATGGAATCCGAAGTCGCTCGCAATTTATTGGAAATCAAAGCGGTGAAACTTAGCCCTAATGAACCCTTCACTTGGGCATCAGGGATGTTGTCGCCGATTTATTGCGACAATCGCTTGGCGCTTTCATACCCAGTAGTCCGCACGTTTTTGAAAAATTGTTTGGCCGAAAAATCGCGCGGCTTTGGTACATTTGATGTCGTAGCGGGGGTGGCAACGGCAGGGATCCCGCATGGCGTCTTGTTGGCAGATGTGTTGGAAAAGCCTTTTGTGTATGTACGCAGCAGCGCAAAGGACCACGGTCGGCGAAATCAAATTGAGGGCGAACTGAAAACTGGCCAGCGGGTTTTGGTGGTAGAAGACCTCATCAGCACGGGAGGAAGTTGCCTATTGGCGGTAGATGCACTGCGTGAGGTCGGCGCAGAAGTGGTAGGAGTGTTGGCAATTTTCCAGTATGGATTTGCAAAAGCTGATGTCGCCTTCGCTGAAAAAAAAGTTGGCTTTCAAACCCTTACGAACTACGACGCGCTGGTCCAAGAAGCTGCTCGAATAGGCTATGTTTCCGAATCCGATCTGAAAACCTTGAAAAAATGGCGCGAAAACCCAGACGCTTGGGGCGCGCTTTATGCTTAAATAGAATGATGGTTGATGAATGCTGAGTGCAAGAAACATTCATCATTCATCATTCATCATTCATCATTTAAAAGATGATTACTCCCAATTCTGAATCCTTTCTTCGAGAATACCTGAACAACGCCAGCCCAACCGGTTATGAGGCGAGTGGCCAAAAACTTTGGCTTGAATATATCCGCCCCTACATAGATGATTGGAAACTAGACAATTACGGCACGGCCTACGGTATCATCAACCCCGGACAACCATACAAAGTAGTTATTGAAGGTCATGCCGATGAGATTTCATGGTTTATAAACTACGTCACTGACGACGGTTTTATGCACATTATCCGCAACGGTGGCTCTGATTATCAAATCGCCCCTTCCATGCGGGTATGGATACACCTCCGAAATGGCACTCGTATCCCTGGCGTGTTCGGCTGGCCAGCCATTCACACCCGCACAGACAAGGACTCCAACATCTCACCAACGATTGAAAACCTCACGATTGACGTGGGCGCGAAAGACAAAGATGAAGTGATTCAAATGGGCATTCATGTGGGCTGTGTAGTCACCTTTCAGGACGAATTCACCATCCTGAACGACCGATATTACACCGGGCGGGCGCTCGACAACCGCCTGGGTGGGTTTTGCGTAGCCGAAGTGGCACGGATTCTTAAGGAGAACAAAATAAAACTGCCTTACTCGCTCTATATCGTCAATTCAGTACAGGAAGAAGTGGGCTTACGGGGGGCTGAAATGGTAGCAGACAGCATCCGGCCTAACGTGGCCATTGTAACTGACGTGACGCACGACACGCACACACCCATGATCAGCACCAAAAAACATGGCGATGTGCGCTGTGGCCGAGGCCCTACTGTGACTTATGCGCCAGCGGTACACCAAAAATTGCTCGACATCATCATCGCTACCGCCGAGGAAAAAGAAATCCCGTTCCAACGCGAAGCTGCCAGCCGCACCACGGGTACAGATACAGACGCTTTCGCTTACTCTAATGGCGGGGTGCCTTCAGCACTCATCTCGCTGCCATTACGCTACATGCACACTACCGTTGAAATGGCACACAAAGACGACGTAAACAACCTGATTCGCTTGATTTTTGAGACCTTGCAAAAGATTGAGGCTGGTCAGGATTTCAGGTATTTTTCAAAAATATAAACAGCCCTGTTTACCCGCCGTAGCCTTGGCGTAGGCGGGCATCTATCACCCTCTCACATCTCTCACCCTCTCACATCCCCGTGGAATACGCCGCCTGCCAAGTCTCCATCGCCCCTCTCCGCGCCCAGCCATCCGACAAGAGCGAGATGGTGTCGCAGCTGCTTTTTGGTGAAACCGTGGAAGTACAAGAATCCAAAGACCCCTGGAAATACGTCGTCTGCGCCTGGGATGGGTACACAGGATGGGTAGACGCAAAACAACTTAAACGCCTGACTCCCAAGGAGTTTGATGAATATCGGGAACACCAGGCGCTCAACCTTTCCCTGGTGGAAGGCCTCATGGCTGCCGATCATTTCATACCGATCACCATGGGAGCAGTGCTTCCGCAATACGATGGCTTGCGCTGCCAACTAGGCGAACATACCTATCAATTTTCTGGCCCGGTGGTCACGCCCGGCCAACAACGCACGAGTACGGATTGGGTGGTCAAAATCGCCCGCCGATACCTCCACGCGCCCTATCTCTGGGGTGGTCGTTCTCCTTTTGGGATTGACTGTTCTGGTTTGACGCAGATGGTGTTTAAAACCGCTGGCATCCGTCTGTTGCGCGATGCTTACCAACAAGTGACACAGGGCCGCCCCATAGATTTTATGGAGGAATGTCAAGCTGGAGACCTCGCTTTTTTTGACAATGGGAAAGGTCATATCACACATGTCGGTATCATTTTGCCAGAATGCAACGTCATCCATGCAAGTGGACAAGTTCGGGTGGACAAACTTGACCACTTCGGCATTTTCAACCGCGAACTCAACCGCTACACCCACCAACTGCGCATCGTGAAACGGCTTTTGCCCGACGAGCCTGATACGGTTGTTTCCAATGAAAATGAAGCGTTTATGGCAGAGGAGTTGGCAGGACAGGCGGCGTTGTTTGGGTAAATATTCATCCGTTCCGCCGTCCGCCGTATCTTCCCTCCAAAATTTTCAATACAATGCGGAAACTCCTCGCGCTCCCAGCAGCACTGCTATTCATCATTTATCATTCATCGTTTATCATTAACGCGCAGCCCACGGCCACCCCAGCCGACGCTCGCCTCCAGGGTTTTGAGCAGCGCAATCTGTTGAAAAACAATTCTTTACTCGCTTCAGTAAAGCCGATCAACATCGGCCCATCCGTTTTTTCCTGCCGCGTCACCGACCTGGACGTAAACCCCGCCGACCCTGCGGAAATATATGTCGCATACGCCTCCGGCGGCCTCTGGCACAGCACCAGCAACGGCACAAAATTCGAACCCATCTTTGATCACGAGGCCAGCATGACCATTGGCGACATCGCCGTAGATTGGAACAACCGTGTTCTTTGGGTCGGCACGGGCGAAGCAAACAGCAGCCGATCCTCCTATGCTGGTACAGGCCTCTACCGCAGTGCCGACAACGGCAAAACCTGGGAATGGCGCGGGTTGCCCGAAAGCCATCATATCGCCCGCATTGTGTTGCATCCCACTGAGCAGAATACGCTTTGGGTTGCAGTGCTCGGCCATCTTTATTCGACCAATGCCGAGCGGGGCATTTTCAAAACCACTGACGGAGGGAAAACCTGGCAAAAAACTTTGTTTGTCAACGAAAATAGTGGCGGAATTGACCTCGTGATTGACCCGTCCTTCAAAAATGACTCTAATGACCTCAATGACGGAATGACCCTGTACGCCGCCACCTGGGAGCGAAGCCGTCGCTCCTGGGATTTCGATGGGGCAGGGGAAGGGTCTGGCATTTGGAAAAGCACCGATGGAGGCAGTACCTGGGCAAAATCCAGCACTCCGGGGAGCGGTTTCCCAACAGGCGAAAAAATTGGCCGCATCGGTCTTTCCGCCGGAAAGAAAAATGGCAAAACCGTGTTGTATGCCTGCTTGGACAACCAAAACTCCAAGCCGAAAAAAGAAAAACCAAAGGAAGATGAATTGACCAAAGACCAGCTGAGGATTATTTCAAAAGAGGATTTTTTGAAACTCTCCGACGAAAAAACAGGAGACTATTTGAAGCAAAATGATTTCCCTGAAAAATACAATGCCAAAAAAGTCAAGGGCTTGATCGAGCAGGACAAACTCAAGCCCATTGCGCTCGTTGAATATCTCGAAGACGCGAACAGCCGTTTGTTTGAGACTGATTTCATCGGTGCCGAACTCTACCGTTCTGACGATGGCGGCGCCACCTGGAAGCGTACGCATGAAGATGCCATCGAGCAAATGCATTTTACCTACGGTTACTACTTTTCCAATGTGCGTTGCCTGCCAGAAGACGCCGACAAGGTGTACATGATCGGGTTTTTCATCATCCGCTCCGACGACGGCGGTAAATCCTGGAAAAATATCAACGGCGACAACGTACACGTTGATCACCACGCGCTATGGTTAAACCCCGCCCGCCCAGGTCATCTTGTGAATGGCAACGACGGAGGGCTCAATATTTCATGGGACAATGGCGACTCCTGGGCCAAATGCAACTCCCCGGCAGTCGGTCAATTCTATGCGATCACAACAGACGAGGCAGAGCCGTACAACGTCTACGGAGGCGCTCAGGATAACGGCATTTGGGTCGGCTCAAGCGACTACGAAGCCTCTACCAGTTGGCACCAGACAGGGCAATACCCCTACAAAGAACTTATGGGTGGTGATGGGATGCAAGTTCAGGTAGATTACCGCGACAACAATACCGTCTATACCGGTTTTCAATTTGGCAATTATTTCAGGATCAACAAATTAACCGGTGATTCGAAGCCCATTACACCCAAACATGAGTTGGGCGAAAGGCCCCTTCGGTTCAATTGGCAAAGCCCTATTTGGCTCAGCCGCCATCAGCAAGACGTGCTGTATTTTGGAGCAAACAAAGTCTACCGATCCTTCAACAAGGGCAACGACTGGGAAGCCATTTCGGGCGACCTAACAATGGGCGGAAAGCCCGGAAATGTGCCCTACGGAACGCTCACGAGTATCTGCGAAAGCCCTTTGAAATTTGGTCTTATCTATGCTGGCTCCGACGATGGCCTGATCCATGTTACCCGCGATGGGGGCGAAACCTGGGCGAAGATTTCTGACAGTTTGGTTCAAAATCTGTGGGTTAGCAGGGTGCAAGCCTCCGCCCATGAACGCGGGCGCGTATATGCATCCCTGAACGGCTATCGCTGGGATGATTTCATGCCCTACCTATACGTTTCGCAAGATTATGGTCAACATTGGGAACGTATGGGCCTCGACCTGCCATTTGAACCCATCAATGTGGTGAAAGAAGACCCTTCTAATGCTAACATTATCTATGTTGGCACGGACCACAACGTCTATGTATCGCTCGATGGTGGCCGGTCATTCCAGACTTTGAGCCCTGATTTTCCGAATGTACCCGTGCACGATCTCGCTGTACAAGCGAAAGCACAAGAGCTGGTCATTGGCACCCATGGGCGGTCTATATTCAAGGCCGACATTTCCAGCATTCAGAAATTGACGTTCGATGCCTTACTCACGGATCTTCAGATTTTTGACATACAAAAGAAGAAGTTCTCGAAAAACTGGGGTAAAAAGCAACCATACAAAGAAGCGAAAGATCCAGAATTGCCTATTTGGTTTTTTGCCAAAACGGCGGGAAAAGCATCGTGGGTAGTAAAACACAAGGAAAGCGGAATAATGTTGAACAGCGGCCAGATTGACTGCGCTAAAGGCCTGAACCGATGGAACTTTACACTCGACTTTATGGAGGATGTGTTGAAAAAATACCACGAAACACTTCGAGCCTCACAGAAAGACGCAAAAAAGTTGCTGGAAATCGAAAAGGCCGACACTGGAAAACTGTACCTCCAAAAAGGTGTTTATACCTTCGCGCTGGAAAAAAGTGGAAAAACCATACAGCGGGAATTCGTGATTGAATAAGAGGCGTTTCCTGTATATCAAAGGCACCAAATCTACTCAAAATACACAGATCGGCTGAAATAAAAATCAGACCTTTCGCAAAATTTTGACGGAATCTATTCCGTTTTATTACTCAACTATCTCACATTCAATGAAAAATTTGAAAAGTCTATTTCTCGCAGTGCTTACTATCAGCGTGACTGCGCTCAGCGGTTGCCTTCATATTATTGAGGAAGCCACTTTCCGCAATAATGGCTCGGGCAGCTATAAAATGACGCTCGACATGAGCGAAATGAAAGGCATGATGGATATGGTCAAAAACATGGGCGGAGACAGCAGTGTTATGAACATGGGCGCTGACTCCACTTCCATCCAAGGCGAGGGCGATTACACCCCTCCTGCTGATGACGTTGCTGCCGAAGACCCCATGGGTGGCCTCGGCGAGCAAATGAGCAGTGTTTCTGCAACCATCAAAGGCGTACCAGGCATAACCAACGTGGTAGAGATCAAAGACACCAGCACCTTCATGTTTGGCTATACCTTTGATTTTGCCGACATAGCTTCGCTCAATCGCGCCCTCAAAATCATCAATAAAGACAAGTATGAGACCAAAGTGGAAGAAGTGTTCCGATTCAAAGGCAAGAGCTTCGAGCGACTCAGTACTGGCGACATTGGAAAGGAAATGCAAAAAGCAATGATGGATAATGGCGCTGGAGAAGATGGCGAAGAAGGAAGCATGGATATGGTTAAAATGTTCCTGGCCGAAATGAGCTACAAGCAGATTTATCACTTCCCTGACCGTTCGGTGAAAAAATCTGACAATAAGCTTGGTGAAATCAGCGACAACGGACACACCTTGACCATCAACCTCAAGCCTTTTGACGAAGAGCAACAGAAGAATAAAGCATCTGTAGCAGCAAAGGTTAAACTGAAATAAGGCTCTCTGAATCAAGGTTTTTGGGAAAGAAAATCCTCCTCGAACACTTAGTTCGAGGAGGATTTTCTTTTGCTACTTCTGATTGGTTTGCAGTTTCGTGTTTTGCGGCTTTGGATCATTTGGTTTTACAGCATCCGGTATTTCTGACGGTATCTTTGCTGGATCTGGGAGCGAATCTGGCTTAGGCTTAGGTAGTTTGGCCTGCATTTTTTCTTGCGCCCGATTCGCCAAAATTTTAGAGGTAAGGTCAGCATTTACCATGCGCTCTTCTAGGTAAAGCCGTGCTGTGGAAATGGTGTCATTGAGCATTTTTTCGATCATCAGGCCAGCAATAGGTGCGGCGTAGGAAGCTCCCCAACCCGCATTTTCGACATATACTGCAATGGCAATTTTCGGGTTTTCCTTTGGCGCGAAAGCAAAAAACACAGAGTGGTCATCTCCATGTGGGTTTTGGCTCGTGCCTGTCTTGCCACATACTGACGCACCGGGCACTTGTGCGACACGGGCGGTGCCGCGCACAACACATTGATACATCCCTTCTACGACCGTTTCAAAATGGTGCTGGTCAATTTCTACCTTATGTTTTTCGTAGAATCGCTCGGGAATTGGCGTTCCATCTTTGAATTCTTTTACTAAATGTGGCGGATACCAATAGCCCCGATTGGCGATACACGCTGCAAGGTTTGCCATTTGGAGGGTGGTCAGTTGCAGCTCACCTTGTCCGATACCGCATGACATGATGGTAGGGGAATGCCAACCACCTAAGTGCTTGGGGTACAACTTGTCATAGTAGGCCGAAGTTGGGAAACCGCCCGGGCTTTCGTTGGGATAATCAATGCCTAGTTTTTGACCAAAGCCAAATTGACTCATGTATTTGTTGAACTCATCAAGCCCTGCCTGCGGGTTGGAGTAACCAAATTTGTCTATTTCATCGCGGTACTTGTTCATGTAATACGTGTTACAGGAATGTGCAAGGGCATCCACCACGCCGTTCAAGCGGCCACTGTGGTGGCATTTGTAGAGTCTGCCTGCGTAAAAATAGCCTCCTGAGCAGTTGAAACCGCCATCTGTACTGATTACGCCTTCCTGCAAACCTATAAGTGAAACCACCGTCTTAAAAATAGAACCTGGCGGGTACTTGGCCATAACGGTGCGATCGAAAAAATAGCGGAGGGGGTCAGTAAGTAGCCGGCTGAACTCTTGCCCGCGTTCATTGGTCATGACCAACAAATTTGGGTCGTAGGTCGGGGCACTAATCATGGCCAAAATCTGGCCTGTTTTTGGGTCTATGGCTACAACACTGCCCGTTTTATTGGCCATCAGTTTTTCACCGTAAGCTTGCAGTCTTATGTCAATGCTCGACACCAAATCTTTTCCCGCTACCGCTGCAGAGTCGCGTTCACCCTGTTTGTATTTGCCTACAATGCGGCCAAGGTTGTCGCGCAGCAGGTTGGTAATGCCTTTTTTGCCCCTCAGATAGTCTTCATAACCATACTCCAGGCCCGCCGCGCCGATATAGTCACCTGTTGCGTATTTGCCTTTGTTGCGTTCTATGTCGCGTGGATCCACCTCGTTGATGTAGCCCAATACGTGTGCGCCGGCGTGGAATGGGTAGCCACGAATGCTTCGCGCTTGCACAAAAAATCCTGGAAATTCGTACTGGCTTTCTAAGAGCCGAGCATTTTTTTCGGGAGATATTTTTTTCAGAAAAACAAAAGGAACTGATTTTGAAAATTTCCCACTCCGCCAATCCTTGTCCAAATTCCGCTTGAAATCATCCTCCTTGATACCCAGAATGTCACAGAACTTTTGCACATCCATCTTCTTCACATCCATTTGGTTGTAGGTCAACATAAGATCGAATGTTGCCTCATTGTTGACGATGCGCTCTTCATTTCGGTCATATATGATGCCCCGCGGCGGGTACACCGTAACTTCTTCAATCGCCGTGGCGTCAGCCAATTTGGCATAAGAATCATTAAACAGCTGCAAGTTGGCAGCCTGTAGCACCAAAACAATGGAGCAAGCCAAAAAAACACGCTGGATATTGCGTTGTCGGTCAAGGCCGTTTTTCATGCTAAAGGACTTTTGACTTTTGGTAGTTGACTATTAACCATTATTTCTTCGGGTTGAACATAGCTACGTAAAGCGGCACAAATATCATAGTGAATATCCATGATGTCACGGTTTTTGTCATAATCTCCCATCCAAAAACCGGAGCAAAATAACTAAACGTAAAATACCATAAAATGTGGAATGCCATGAAGAGTGCAGTTCCTTGAAGGAAGGTTTGCCAACCCATATGGGCAGGGGCAAAAATTGGATCTTTGGCAGAAAACCCACCCTTCGGCGCAAAAGGGAAGAAAGCAACACCTCGCATTACCCCGCTGAATGCCCCTGCGCTCGCATGCACCCCCCAAGTACCCAAGGCCGCGTCTACGGCAAAACCTACTGCAAATCCCAACAAAACCACATAGGGCGTAGGCAGTTGCAAGGGCAAAAAAAGGATAAAAAGCGGGTAGAGCAGCACGTTGAAATACTCACCCACTGTGTTTGTCATTTGATTGAGCAGCAGCACCTGAACCGCCACCAAACCTATAAACCGCATGATATTAGGCGTGATGTTGCTACCGTTCATTGATGCTGATTTTGAGTTGTAGGCTGTCAAGTTCTGCTTTAAAGAGATTGCGTACTACCGCAACTTCGCGAACCGTTGCCATGTCTTGGCTGAGGCTTACTTTTATCTCTAAAAAGTATGGGTTTTCAGGGTCCGATTTTGGCAAGTCTTTCACTATGCCAACAGGATGGCCCTGAGGAAACATCAGGGAATATCCGCTCGTCACAACTGGTTCGCCTTTCTTGACAACGAAGTGCTGAGGGATGTAACGCAGGGTCATCTCTTCTGGATCTCCGCCTTCCCAGATTAGAGAACCAAACGCGTTTTTCTGATTGGGCAATGCCACCGATATTTTGGCTTGCCTGTGTAATACCGACATAACCAAAGAGAAGTTTGTACCCACATGGCGTACAATGCCCACTATGCCTTCTGGGCTGACCACCGCCATATCTGGTTGAATGCCGTCTGTACTACCTCTATTGATTATCAACCAATTGTTCGTTCCAGCGATGGCGTTTTTAATGGATTTTGCTGTAATAAATTCGTATTGCGGGCGAACGGTTTTGCGACGTACGGTGTCCGTTTTCGAAAGGGAATCATAATTGACAAGAAAAAACGTGTCGCGGATGGAAACTTGCATTTGTCTGGCATTCGAGAGGCGGGCTTGCAGGCTATCTACTATGTGCGCAAGACTGTCGGCTGTTTCATATAGACTAAAGTAGTCGGCAGCTATTTGTCGTTTTTCAAGCGCGCGACCACCAAAAATTCCAGTCGTGTTTGCCCAAATCTCCTTGTGACGGGTCTCGAAATTCACCATGATAGCAAAGCATCCAATCTCTACCAACAGAAAGGTGACAAAACCACCATTGCGAAGCAGAAGTTGAAGAAGCTTGCCCATAGGAGAACTATGATGTATGATGTATGAACTATGATGTTTATGATGTATGAACTAAATACTGAGCGGAAAACGATAGAAATGCTCCGGTTTATCTCATACATCGAAGTTCATACATCATACATTATAGTTAAATTAGACACTTTTGCGGTCAATCAAAAATGAATACTGTTGGGTGTTTCGCAGTGCCATACCAGTGCCACGCACTACAGCACGAAGTGGGTCGTCGGCGACATGGACATTCAACTTGGTTTTGGACTCCAGCCGCTTGTCCAATCCGCGCAGGAGTGCTCCGCCGCCGGTGAGGTAAAGCCCGGTTTTATAAATATCGGAAGCCAATTCGGGCGGTGTGAGTTCAAGTGCTCGGAGCACAGCGTCTTCGATTTTGCTGATGCTTTTATCAAGCGCATAGGCTACTTCTTGGTAGCCTATTTTAATTTGTTTCGGGATGCCAGTCATAAGGTCGCGGCCATTCACGGCATAATCTGGTGGCGGGTTGTCTAGTTCGTGCAATGCAGAACCAACATGAATTTTTATCTGTTCAGCCGTGCGCTCGCCAATGAGAATGTTGTGCTCGCGCTTCATGTAGTTCATTATGTCGTTCGTCAGTTCGTCGCCCGCAATGCGAATGCTTTGGTCGCATACGATGCCCGAAAGCGCGATGACAGCAATCTCTGTAGTGCCGCCGCCAATGTCAATAATCATGTTGCCAATAGGCTCCTCAATATTGAGGCCGATTCCCAGCGCGGCTGCCATTGGCTCATGTATTAGATAAGTTTCCTTGCTGTCTACGTGGTCAGCCGAATCAAATACGGCGCGTTTTTCTACTTCGGTGATGCCGCTGGGAATACAAATCACCATTTTTAGATGGCTGAACATGTTTCTGCGACGGCCTACCATTTTTATCATTCCCTGTATCATGGCCTCTGCTGCCTGAAAGTCGGCGATTACACCATCTTTGAGCGGGCGCACAGTCTTGATGTTTTCGTGTGTTTTTTCGTGCATCTGCATGGCCCGGTGGCCCACTGCGATGGTTTGTTTGGTTGCACGATCCATAGCCACGATAGAAGGCTCATCTACTACCACTTGGTCGTCAACCATGATGAGCGTATTGGCCGTGCCAAGGTCAACGGCGAGTTCTTGTTTAAAGAATTTAAAGAGATTGAACAAAGTATTGGGCTATTTGAATTTGTGAATCGAATCGGATTTGGACAAAAAAGTGCGCAAAACTACGCAGGTTTTCGCGGATTTTATTCCCAAAAAAATTTATGATCCTTTGATTTTGAATGTTGAACAAAGGTGTTGGATTAGGCTTTATGGGTAAAAAGCAATCTCTGTGCTGTCAATCATTCGCAATCCAAGGTACAATTTGCCTATTTCCCATTTTCCAATTGGCAACTTACCCTACTGTAACCACCCAAAAATCATTCGGTTGCAAATACTGCTGTGCCAAATCTTGTAGTTCTTCGGCAGAAATGCTGCGGATGGTCTGTACCAGCGCCTCAAATTTTTCGGGAGATTGGTTCTCCACAATCTGGTTTCGTACCATGTCGGAACTATTAATTGGTCCATCCAAGCCGTTGAGCAACATCCCCAGGATATAATTTCGCACCATACTGAGCTCTTCTTCCGGTACCGGATTGTCGCGCAGTTTTTTCATTTCTCTGAAAATAGCGCGTACGGTGCTGGCTGATTTTTCAGGGCTGACCTCCGAAGCGATGTAGAGACAGCCATCGCTCAAATAAGCGTCTACTGTAGAGTAGATGTTGTAGGTGTAGCCCTTTTTTTCGCGAATATTGGTCATCAGTCGTGAACCGAAGTAACCGCCTAATACGGTATTCAACACCACCAATCCATTGAAATCAGGGTGGTTTCGGTCAAAAAGCTTGCGCCCGATTTTGATCGCGGATTGGAGGGAGTTTGGGAGCGAAATACGGACGGAGGATGGCTTGCGGATCAGGTTGAAAAGCTCAGGATGGCCTGTTTGTCCTGTCTTAGCGGAATGTGCCCTTTTCTGAGTGCCGAAATGCTGGTTTAGCATCGTTAGAATCTCATCGTCAATACGACCACTAGCAAAAAGGGTGCAATTGTCGGGCGTGTACCATGTGTTGAAAAAATGCTGTATGTCGGCCCGCTGAATGGCTTCGTAGTCTTCTGGCATGGAGTTGTAACCGTAGGGGTGTTGTTCTCCAAAAATCAGTTCTGTCACTTTACGATACGCCACGGTCTCCCCTTTTTCGAGCTCCACCATCAGTTCCTGAATACTTGTTCGACGAAAGTTCTCAAGTTCGTCTTCTGGAAACGACGGCGACTGGAGCATTTCTGCAAAGGTTGGGATAACCTCGTGGGCATATTTTTTTAAGGAAAAAAGCACAAAACTCGAGGTGTCCAAATTGCTGGGCACCGTAAGCGAAGCCCCGTAGAAATCAAGGTGTTCTGCGATCTCTGCTCCCGATTTTTTCAAGGTGCCATCCCGCAAAAGCCTTGCGGTAGCACGCGATGCCAGCCTTTTTTCTTCCTCTGCCCTTCCAACGCGGAACACCGCCTCCACTTTCACGATCTCCTGTCCTGGATAGTCAAGCACATACACCTGAATGCCGTTGTCGAGTATCCTTAGTATTGGGTGCGGTAGCGTGAGATGGCTCACTTGATATATCTCAGGGGCAGATTTGCGGTTGAGCATTTTTGAGTGTTTGTGTTTATTTCTGGCGTTATTGGAGCAAAGCGTGTTTAAGTTTACTGCTTCAGCACCAAACTCCTAGAAAACCCGCGCTCGAAAAAGAGAGCAAAGGTAGATTTTCCTCGTTTTTTCCACAATTTGTTAATTTCTTTAAAAAATAGCCCGCTACAAACCGCTACTTTTGCTGACACATTGGAGTTGCCATACAGCATTCCCACGCTCAAGGCTCCCCAAACTCAAACACTGCATTTTGATGAAATTTAGCGTCTCTTCTTCCGAACTCCTCAAGCAAATCCAAATTGCCAACGGCGCCATCGGCTCCAACCCCGTGTTGCCCATCTTGGAGGATTTCCTTTTCAAAATCGAAGATAAAAAACTGACCATCGCTGCCACCGACCTGGAAACAAGCATTGCCACGACTATTGAAGTGTTGGCTGACGACAATTTCTCCGTGGCCGTGCCCGCCAAAATCCTGCTAGACACGCTAAAAGCCCTTCCGCAACAGCCCATAACTTTTAGCGTGAATCCCGAAAACTGGAACATCGAGATTACTTCCTCCTATGGCAAGTACAAACTCGCGGGCGAAAACGGAGAGGACTTTCCAAATATTCCTGAGCCAGACAGTGTGGATACTGTAAAAATCAACAGCAAATACTTGCTTGACGCTATCAACAATACGGTATTTGCTACTTCCGCTGATGAACTTCGACCTGCAATGACAGGGGTCTATTTTCAAATTGAAAACGATAAACTGACCTGTGTGGCTACCGATGCGCACAAACTCGTGAAGTACAGTACCCACCATCTCGCGGGTGAGGTCAGCACTACGTTCATCGTGCCCAAAAAAGCGCTCAATTTGCTCAAAACCGCCCTTCCTGCCAGCGATGGGGTCACGATCTCTTTTAATAAAGCAAACGCCTTTTTTGCTTTCGCGGGCATGAAACTTGTGTGTCGTCTCATTGACGCGCGTTACCCGGACTACAACGCCGTAATCCCTGTTGACAACCCAAACAACATGACCGCCAACCGCAGCGACTTCCAAAATTCGCTCAAAAGGATCGCCATTTATGCCAACAAAACCACCAACCAAGTGGTTTTTGAGCTTACCGACAAAAGCCTGACCGTGAGCGCACAAGACCTTGATTTTTCCAATGAGGCTACGGAGCAAATTCCTTGCACCTACAATGGCGCCCCGATGAAAATCGCTTTCAACGCCCGCTTTCTTGCTGAAATGCTCGGCGTGCTCGATTCTGAAGAAGTACAGATGGAATTTAGCAGTCCCAGCCGAGCTGGCATCTTGACACCCGTAGAAGAAAACAGCACCGACCGCGATATTTTAATGCTCGTGATGCCCGTAATGCTGAATAATTGATCCGCAACAATTGTTTAAAACAACGCAAAACAAAAAGTTTTTTTTAAATATATACCCATTATCTTGCTCAGTCAAGAAGAAAATGCAACCTTTGTTATTCTTTGTGGGAAAGCACCCTTTTAGAAGTCTGGAATTTTAATCGCATTCATCCTGACTATCATATTTGAAGGGCATCATTCAACGATTTCGTGTTTTTGCACTCAACAACATCCTAAGAATGTTGTTGTCCTAAGCAGCGTCCCTCTTTTTCGACAGAAAAGACAATCTTGCCTGTCCTGTCGAAAAGGAAATTGTGTCCGTTCCTTTTGGGCGTATCTGTGTTCGCTCAGAGTGCTTTTTGTGGCCGTTATACCCTGCCATTTGAAAACTATTCAAACTAAAATTAGCAGCAGGATGACAATACAGCAGCAAGCATTACCGCTAAAGGTGGTCTTCAGGGGCCGTCTCGAATTTGGTTCACAAAGAACCTACGACATGGTATTGAAGCACTGGAATACCCGTGTGGAGAACTATTTCAAGGCCGATGTATTGTTCACGGCAGAACAGGTTTTCAGCGAAGAAGGCTATACGCTTACCGTGCCACAACAAACGCTGATGAGCACTCAAAAGCGCTGGCGCAGCACTACCGCCTTGCTTTACGAAGTAGCGCAATACGCACTTGCCGGAAATGTAGGCGCCTGGTGGGTGGCAAACGGCAAAGTACTTGACCAACACCTGATCGAGCCAAAGACCGACAAGGCTTCTGTATCAGAATACTTACGGGGGCGCGAACTTGTACAACAAGGAGGCATGGAGCAAGCGTCTGAAGCGCTCACCAATTCCATCGAAAAATATGCACACAATGCACTGGCCTATGAACGCCGGGGCTATGTAAATTACAAACTCAAAAACTACAACGACGCCCTCTACGACTTCTCCAAAAGCATTGCCATATATAACCACAACCCGGAGCCTTTCTTTGGCCGGGGCAAGATTAACATGCTTAAAAATGAGTGGGATAGTGCCATTCAGGATTTTCAGAATACCATGGAGCGCTCGCTGGCGGTACAACCTATTTATTGGTTGGCACGTTTGCGCAAAGCTGATTGCCTCTTCCATGCAAAACGCTACACAACCGCGATACCTGAACTGAAACTTTATCTACAGCGCTCTTTTTCTGAGAATGACCCAAATATCCGTTTCCGCCCAAAAGCTGAGTTTTTGCTGGCGGAATGCGAGAAGTTGATGAAGGCGTAACCAATTTGAAGGTTCAAGTTAAAAACAACAAGTTCCAAGTAGCCCTGATGCTGCTTGGAACTTGTTGCTTTAAACTTAAACCTTGATTAAGGCGTGACCGAGCGCAAAATCCCCCAGGTTCCCAAGATTTCTATTAACAACAAAACAACCGCCGCCCCAATGAACCAATGGAAATAGTCTGTGGTGCGGCGCACCGTGCTGACCTCGATTTTTGTTTTTTCCAATTGGTCAATTTCTGCGTAGATCGCCTCCAAGTCGTGCTCTGAAAAGGCCCGATAAAACTTACCGCCCGTAGCCGCCGCGATTTCTTCCAACAATTGTGTGTCGAATTTCATATACCGTGGCGCAAAGGAATACGAGCCATCAGGATTCCGCTGAGCAGGCGATATGACCACCCCTTCCGTACCAATCCCAACGGTATAGACCCGAATTCCCAAGGTTTGGGCAATCTCAGCCGCTTTGAGGGGCGCGATATAGCCTGCATTATTTTCCCCGTCAGTGAGCAGTACCACTATTTTACTTCGCGAAGGACTGTCTTTCAATCGGTTAACTGCCGTGGCTAGTCCCATACCGATAGCGGTGCCGTCTTCGAGACGACCCACGGCGAGTTCGTTGATAAAGGTTTGTACCACGCGACGATCCGTGGTGAGGGGACATTGCGTGAATGCTTCGGCAGAGAATGCAACAAGTCCGAGGCGGTCGTGAGGGCGTTTTGCTACAAAATCTGCAGCTACGCGCTTGGCCACCGAAAGTCGGTTCGGTTCAAAATCTTTGCTGAGCATAGAAGGAGAAATATCCATGCTCAAAACAATATCAAGTGCGTCGGCTTTAATTTTTTCTTCTTCCCATTTGCGCTGTGGCCGCACCATTGCAATCACGAGCAAGGCCAATGCGAGCCAACGTAACCAGGAAAGTTTCCCGCGGATTTTTGTACGAAAACTGGGGTCGTCCATTGAGATGTTTGGTTCCGGCATACGGAGAGAAATGCCAGCTTGCCCGCGCCAGACAAGCCAGGCCAAGGGCAGGAAAAGTAACAGCCAGAATGGATCGGCGAGGGTCATTAATTGGTGATTGGGTTAATTGGTGATTCGGTTGATTGGTGATTGGTGGATGTTTGTAGGATGACTTTTCGGGAGCTTTCCATGGCCTGTGCATGGAAGGATTCTGGTGGAATTATTTTGGCAAATTTGGCCAGATCGGCTTGCTCCAATAGATTTTGCAGTTCTTGGGACAAGTTCCTTGGAAAATCGCTGCCTTCTAAATGTCTCAGCGTCTCTTCCGAGGTGGATTCAAGGGCTGGAATGCCAAACTTTTTTTCCAAATATTCCCGAAGGATGAACGTGAGTTCAGTGTAATGTTCTTTTACAAAACCTCTGGTATTCAATTGTTTTTGAACAAGTACATTTAATTTTTTTAAGGCAAGTTCATGTGCTGGGGTCGCTATACTCCGGCTTTGTATCTTGGTTTTAGATTTTCGGTTTGCCAACCAAAACAACACACCCAACAGGGCCAAGACCCCCAAGCCGCCCAATACCCAAGGAAGGTAATCCGTCCAATGGGTCGGCTCCCGATGAATGTCTTTAATGGGTGCCATGTCATTCAAGTCATCTGGTGAGGGGGTGGCAGTGACCATGATTTGAAGCGCATTTGTAGTAACTGTATCACCTTTGCGCAGAGCGATGGGAAGTGGCGGGAGCTGGATTGAATCCTCGTCAAAGAAGAGGGCCGTGACTGATTTATTGTAATATTCACCATCACTCTGCCATTCTGTTTCATCAACGATGTTTTGTGGAGGCAAGAAATTCCGCCATCCATCAAAATTCAAAGAGTCGGGTTTGCCCAGCGCAACAGGAATGCGGAATTTAAAGACGAACGGGTTGCCCGTTTCCACATGATTGCTGTCGGTGTGGAGTTCTGCCTGGGCTTGGGCCTGGAGCACAAAACAAATGAGTGCGCAGAACTTTCCGAAAGTTCTAAACTTTCGGGAAGTTGGGATCCGTTTGATTTGCCAAGCAAATAGCCGTTTCGTTTTTGAAACAATTCTCCTCATTTTTTGGCCCTTTTTTCAAAAAAATGCAGCAACGCAGGAGCATAGGATTCTGATGTCTGGAGGCTTAGAAAATCTGCTCCAGCCCGCTGGAAGGCCAAAACGGCATTGTCGCGATTTTCGTCAAAACGTTGGGCGTATGCACGTCGAAGTGCTGGGTCATGGGTGTCAAGCCAAGTGTTTTGACAAGACTCAGCATTGCTTGTATGGAGCAGCCCCACATCAGGCAAATCGCGTTCGCGCACATCCCAGCATTGGATGCCCACACAATCGTGGCGGCGGGCGAGTGTTCGCAAAGGAATATCGTAACCATCCGCCCAAAAATCAGACAGTATAAAGCATACACTCTTCTTTTTCAACACATTGCGCGTGAATTGGATAGCAGCAACAAGGTCCGTGCCACGATCACTTGGTTGCACATTAAGCATTTCTCGAATGATGCGCAGCGTATGCTGGCGACCTTTCTTGGGGGCTATGTAGCGTTCAGGCTGGTCGGAAAAAAGGAGCAATCCCACCTTGTCGTTGTTCGAATCGGCACTAAAGGCAAGCAACGCGCAGATTTCTGTGATAAGTTCTTGCTTCCATTGCCCACTCATACCAAAAAACGACGAGCCACTCACGTCTACGAGTAGCATTACCGTCAATTCGCGCTCTTCTTCATAAATTTTAATGTGCGGCTCACCCGTGCGTGCTGTCACATTCCAATCAATATCACGCACGTCGTCACCAAACTGGTATTGCCGCACCTCGCTGAACGACATCCCCCGTCCTTTGAAGGCACTATGGTATCCCCCCGTGAAAAGATTGCGTGTAAGCCGACGGGTTTTGATCTCAATTTTACGGACTTTCTTGATCAGTTCTTCCATTTTACCCGTTTACCCGCCATAGCCCTTCAGGGCGAAGGCGGGTTTATTCGCAGTGATTCAAACCCAATAGCCCTTCAGGGCGAAGGCGGGTTTATTCGCAGTGGTTCAAACCCAACGGCCCTTC
>CAZPTQ010000026.1:0-13880 GCA_964589365.1 uncultured Saprospiraceae bacterium | reverse complement strand
GCCCTTCAGGGCGAAGGCGGGTTTATTCGCAGTGGTTCAAACCCAACGGCCCTTCAGGGCGAAGGCGGGTTTATTCGCAGTGATTCAAACCCAACGGCCCTTCAGGGCGAAGGCGGGTTTATTCGCAGTGATTCAAACCCAACGGCCCTTCAGGGCGAAGGCGGGTTTATTTCAAAATCGCAGACGAATCTATTTTACTCCCCCCTGAAACCAACGTTTTACCAGCACTGGACCAACCATAAACTCCCCCCGCAAGTTCGTAGATTCGTTTAAAGCCCAATTCTTTCATTTTTTCGGCGGCCTTAAGGCTCAATGAACTGTCCAGATCATACACAATTACTGGAGATTGGACGCTCAGCCTTAAAATACGTTGAGCGAAATCTGGGGCATTCACGTCGCAGTTCATGGCCCGAAAAATATGACAGATACGAAACTGTTGTTCCGAGCGCACATCAACAATGGGTATGTTTGGATCTATCCTCCAGAGCGAATCAACTTCCTTTGCCCAAACTCTTATGATGGTAGAATCCTGCAGGCTGCCCGCAAGCCCCGTCATTTTAGGTACTGGTTTGTCTTGGCAAGATAAAAAACAAAACGCAGCTGCAAAGGCGGAAAAAAATATCGTGCGCATGATCCGGATTAATATTTTATCAAGAGTGTTATGTCTTTTCTTTTTTGTCTCCATCCTCATCAGGCCTTCTATGGCCGCCATCTCTGGGTCCTGGCCCTTGATTCTTGGTCGGATTTGGCGGGCGATTCCCTGCACCTTGATTCCCGCCCTGCTGTGGCCGGTCATGACGACGAGGTGCCGGGGCTTGGCGACTGCCTTGGGCGGAATCGTTTTGAGATGCTTTTTCAACGGCTGCCGCTGCAGATTGCGAACGATCACGGTTCTTATTCCGATTCTTTTTACGCTTGTTCCGTATTTCCATGGGCAGCTGAATCACATCGTGCACATTTTCGAAATCCGGCTCAGCCTCTTCTGGTTCGTCCGTCTCAACTACAGGAGCCATGGAAAGGATATGATCCAAACTTTCTGGGAGTTTTCCTGATTTTATCATGGCAATTGCTTCCCAAATTTGATCCACATGGATGGGGTAAAATTTGCCACGGTCTTCAGCATAAGTATAAAACATTAGCCGCTTGAACACGTCCGTTTTGATCAAAATTGCCAGCCCGGCGTTGGTTTTAAGCCGTTCTGCACGATCTGGAAAATCCTCGAGCGCATCTATATAGGTATCCAACTCGTAGTTGAGGCAGCATTTCAGGCGGCCACACATACCAGAAAGTTTGGTCTGATTGATGGCAAGATTCTGGTAGCGCGCGGCGGCGGTGTTTACACTTTTAAACTCCGTGAGCCAAGTGGAGCAACACAATTCGCGCCCGCAGTTTCCAATCCCTCCAATACGGGCGGATTCTTGCCTTGCGCCGATTTGGCGCATTTCTACTTTGACTTTAAAGTCTCGGGCGTAATGGCGAATGAGTTCCCGAAAGTCAACCCGGCCATCTGCTGTATAAAAAAAAGTGCATTTTCGCCCGTCGCCCTGAAATTCTACGTCGCCGATTTTCATGTTCAAATCGAGCGAACGGGCAATAGCCCGGGCATGGATAAGGATGTCGCGCTCTTCGCGGCGCACTTCATCAAGGCGCTCAAGGTCGCGCTCGTGGGCTTTTCGCACCACCTGACCAAGTCGCGCATCTTGGCGGACGCGCTTGCGCTTCATCTGCAATCGCACGAGTTCGCCTGTTAGCATGACTGTGCCCACATCGAAGCCGCCGCCAGTTGCTTCGACAACCACCCAATCGCCCGTGGTAGCACGGGTGTGCTGCAGGTTTTTAAAAAACTCTTTGCGAGAGCCATTTTTGAAACTGACCTCTACTGCATCAAAAGGGCGGGGATCAGCAATCCCTTGAGCCGTTATCCAGTCGTATGTATTGTGGCGGTTGCATCCGCCGGTGGCACAGCCGCCATTTGATTTGCAGCCTTTTGTGCTATCTTTTCCTGTAGAACAGGAGCATCCGATACATCCCATGTTTATTCAATTGTTCTGTGAACTAGGTTCACTGGCAGCAAAAGTAGCACGGCTTAAGGCAGTTTTACCAGAAATTCAAAAAGTTCTCAATTCAAAGATAAAGTAAGGCACCGTTTTGGGCTTAAGTAAGGATTAAAAACAGCCCAATTGTCAAGCAAAGACCGGCCGTAATGGCGAAATAACGTTGCAGTGTTGGCCTAAAAAGCCGCATCACCCCTCCGATGAGCAGGCTTGGAAGTGCCATGCCCAAAAAGACCGCGCCGATTACATTTTGTGTGATCTTACCATCGTTGAATTGATATGCTAGCGCGTACTCGCCTATTCCTACCAATATCGTAAGCCCGAGTAGGAGGACTAAGTTTTTCCAAGAAAAATTACCCGAAGTCATTGTTTCAATGTTTGTTTTAGGCCTTCATGATTTGATGCATTCGAATGGAGGTGTCCAGAAAAAGAATCTTCGGATTGGCATTTCGTTCTATGTAATAAATATTGTCGTTGAGGAGTCCGACGATCTGCGCAATCTTTTCAAAGTCAAGCACTTTTGCCATGTTCTGAGCGGTTGCGAGTTCTTCGGGACGGAGACGCACTCCCTCCTTCATGGGCGGGCCGGGCGGAGCTGCTACCAGCACAAGCATTTCACGCAAAAAATGTAGTCCGTAGTGCAGAAATTGTTTTTGGTTTTCGCGGCCCAGTTTGGCAAAATCTTCGGTCCAGCGCACCATTTCCACGGCATGGCCACGCCAGCATTTTCGGAGCCAATCGAGCAGGAGTTGGGCATCGTCCGTAACCGGGGCATCAGCCGCTGCGAGGGCTGCGCCAAAATCTCCACCGCTGAGAAAGGCAATTTGGCGGGCGCGTTCGAGATTGATACCACGATCTTGGACCAGTCCGTTGGCCACCTCGTCGTCGGAGAGCGGGTCGAGTTTTACCAATTGACAGCGCGACAAGATGGTGCTTAGGATCAGATCCTGATTTTCGGCCACGAGCAAAAAAATAGTCTGCTCTGGCGGCTCTTCGATGAGCTTGAGGAGCCGATTGCCTTCTTTGCCCAGATATTCAGGAAGCCACATCAGCAGAATTTTGTAGCGACCCTCAAAGGCTTTGAGGCTGAGTTTTTTGAGGATTGCATTGCATTCCTCTTTGTTGATGTTGCCTTGTTTGTTGTCTGCGCCAAGTCGCTGAAGCCAGGTATTGACATCTGCGTAGGGTGTTTCAGATAAAAACGAGCGCCATTCCTTCACAAAATCGGTGCTGACCGCATTTGTGCCGACTGTTGGAAAAGAAAAATGGATGTCCGGATGGGTATAGTGGGAGGCTTTTCTGCAGGCAGAGCATTCGCCGCAGGGTTGGAAATTGGGAAATTGGGATATTGATGATATTCTTTCACACTGAAGCAATTGTGCAAAAGCCGTGGCCAATGCAAGCCCACCCCCGCCCGTTTTCGAAAGGAAAAGCAATGCGTGGGGTACGCGCTCGCTTGATGCGAGGGATGCCAGAAAGTCTTTGGTGCGCTGTTGGCCGATGATATTTTGCATAAATTTTTGGAAAAACTGCCGCTCAATTCGCCGCTTTTCGCTTGTTCTTTAAAAACGGGTCACAAGATACGGGCTTATCCGCACCTCAAAAAACAGCGTTGAAAAAGCCTGTAGTCTGTACGTTTGCAGTGCTCATTTTTATCTAATTCTTTTGCTAAATTGGTTTGGGACACATGTCCAACGTCCATTGTCTAACATCCAACATCCAATAATTATGGAAATCCTCGGTATCGGTTCTCGCGTCAAGCACCCGGCTTATGGCGACGGGGCAATTATCCGCCTTCATGTGGCGGCTTACGAAGTTTGTTTTATGCAGTTTGGCCTCAAAATGGTCGGCAAAGACTACAATGGCTGGCAAGTTGTCGAGCGGATTTCCCCAGAGGAGGCCGTGTCGTTCACTGAAGCGGAGCAATCGCTTGTGCGCATTTTGCGGGCCTGGTCAGGTTTCGGCCTAGAAGTTGTTCCGCTCGGCGAGCGTTGGAAAAATGGCAAAATGATCCTGCAAGCAGATGGTATTCAACCCAAAGAAGTACCCATCGAGGCTTTTTTCCACAAAATCGTGATGATGCGCGACCGCTTGCGGGTACTTGAGCAAGGCATCAACGCACACAAAAAACTCGACGATGAAGACAAGGTGAATCTCCAGCAGTATATCACACGTTGCTATGGCAGCATGACGACTTTCAATATCTTGTTCAATAATAAGGAAGACTATTTCGTAGGCGAAAGCGGAAAAGACTAGTCTTTCAGAATTTGTACGATAGTTAGACAGGGTGGTTTGTGCAATTTGAAAACTGTTTTCATCCCTGCTGGGCTTGCCCAAAACGGGTGTTTTAAAAACATTTTCAAACCTATCCTATGCCACATTCTTCCAGCATTTCACCACTCCGAATCATCGGATTCTGCTTCCTATTTCTCCTTTCCGCATGCCAGCAAAAAAGCGAAGCTCCTTTTGCCGAACGCTTACCGGCGCCACCGCCTCAAAGCTTGGAAAACCAAGCGAAGTTGGATCGCGCGCCCAGCGCCTCTGCGGCACCAGAGCAATTTCAGGACGCCGCCGCAAATGGTGACATGTTTTCTTCGGCCGCGGCTGTTCCCAGCGCGATTGATTCGCTTAAAAAATTCGTCCGCAATGCCCAAATGCGCTTCCGGGTAAAAAACACGGCAGCGTCAACCCTGAGAATTGAGGACATCACACTTAGCAATGGTGGTTTTGTAATCAACAGCAACCTGAACAGCGATGTTGAACTCCGCCAGACCACTCCCATCAGTCAAGACTCTGCGTTGGAAACTACACGCTACAGCATTCACAGCCAATTGGTTATCCGAGTGCCCTACCGCTTGTTGGATACTACACTACGCTCCATCGGAAATCTGTCGGATTTCCTTGACCTGCGCCACGTGAACGCTGCGGATGTGGGGCTTCAAATGCTCGAACAGGAGCTCGTCCGACTTCGTGAAGGTATCTATCGCAGCGATTTGAATCAGTCTGAGGAGAACAAAATGAGACCAAAGGCCGATCGCGGCCGCGCCAGCCGCGCCGCCAGCGACCAGGCCCGCATTGAAACCTTGAAACTAGAGGACGCGATCAGATTCAGCACCGTAACTGTAGACATTTATCAACTCCCGCAAATTCGTCAAACCATAGTGGCAAATACTGCTGTGCCAATTCCAAAGCAACCCCTGGCCATACGATTGGGAGAAGCGTTGCGTTCGGGTGCTGAAATTTTACTCTTTTTATTCCTTGGTGTCGTCCATTTGTGGGGGGTGATTTTGTTCGCTCTGGTTGCGTTTCTTGGTTGGAAATGGTTTCGGAATAGAAAGGGGCTTGTGCTTGCTGAAGCGCAAAAGTCCTCGTAAAGACAAATGAGTGTGGAGGCTATTATCTAGCACAAACCCTTTTGCATTTTTCCTGTTGGGGCTTATTACATTTGCCGCTAATTATGGAAAAAGTAAAATGCCTTATCATCGGCTCTGGGCCTGCCGGTTACACTGCCGCTATTTATGCCGCTCGCGCTGGCCTCAGTCCAATGCTTTACACTGGCCCTCAGCCTGGTGGCCAACTTATGATCACAAACGACGTGGAAAACTACCCCGGCTACCCCGATGGGCGCAACGGGCCTGAAATGATGGAGGATTTCCGCAAGCAAGCCGAACGCTTTGAGACGGTGATCCGCAACGAAAAGATTGTAAAGGTGGATTTCACTGGGCCTATTCATAAGGCTTGGAGCGAAGCGGGTACCGAAATTCATTCGCCTACCATCATAATTTCCACGGGAGCAAGTGCTAAATGGCTCGGTATTCCTGGAGAACATGAACTGGAAAACAAGGGGGTTTCGGCCTGTGCTGTTTGTGATGGGTTTTTCTTTCGCAAACAAAAAGTCGCTATTGTTGGTGGCGGCGATACGGCAGCGGAAGAAAGCACTTATTTGGCAAAAATCTGCTCGGAAGTTCACCTGATTGTCCGCCGTGACGAAATGCGCGCCTCCAAAATCATGCAGGAAAGGGTGCTGAATACGCCAAATATTACTGTTCACTGGAACACCTCACCCGAAGAAGTACTCGGCACCGATGGGGTTGAGGGCGTTCGACTCCGCAACAACAAAACGGGTGAAATCAGCACTTTGGAAGTAACCGGTTTTTTTGTGGCTATCGGCCATAAACCGAACACGGATATTTTCAAAGGCTGGCTTGATCTCGACGAGAGTGGCTACATCAAGGCGGTACCCGGTCGGTCGTTCACCAATATCCCCGGCGTGTTTGCCTCAGGTGATGCGCAGGACAAAATCTATCGCCAAGCTGTTACAGCAGCTGGAACGGGCTGTATGGCAGCTTTGGATGCGGAGCGGTATTTGGTGGAGACAGGGTTGTAATTTTATTTTTATGCCTTAAAAAAGACCTTTTTCATCGAATTATCTCATCAACATCAATTTCTTCGTCATGCTCACGCCTTCTTTTTCTAAGGTGACGAAGTATATCCCAGCGGCCAAAAAGTCGGTGGGGATTTCTATTTCTGCAATTGGATATTTGATCTGTTTTTGCCAAAGGATATTTCCGGTCATTACAGAAAGCCTGAGCTGGAAGGGAGGCTTAATGCTTTCGTTCAAAAACAGATGCGTATTGCCCGGCAAGGAGGGGTTGGGCGAAAGCCTGAAGTTTAGATATTTTGAGGTTCTCCGGATTGGGAAACCCCGGAACAGGGCACTGGTGACAGTTTCCACAATTCCCTTCCCCTTGAATTGGTATAGATATCAATATAAAGAGCATCTCCCACGACCAAAGAAAATTGGTTATTATAACTTTCGTAGCCATTGGGCATGGACGCTAATTTTTGGGTACCACTTTCTGTTCCATCAGAGTACCAGATTCCGTATTCATTACCATCAAAGGCACTAAAAAGCACATTGTCACCGCATAGAGTAAAATTGCGGATATAACTTTGATTGGGGCCAGGATTGATGTCTTTCACCAATTTTGTTCCTGCAATAGAGCCGTCGCTGGTGCCAAGTTCAGTGTGTGTGTCTGACTTCCATACCCTGAAAAAAATATGTTTGGGTGTTGCAACAAAAAGGCTAGATTTATGTGCTTGTACACTTTCCCCTATTATTTGGGCAGTATCAGCCATTACTCGTTGAAAAGAACCACCCGATGAAGCTGCTAACAATTGCCAGTTGCTTGGGTAGGGAGGCACCGACGCTCCATAATTATCTATTGTATAAAGAAAATAAATACTATCCGTCAGTGCAGATGCCAAAATACTCATCGGCCATGTGGTCATAAAAATATTGGTGCTATCAATACCAGCCCTACCACCAAAATAGTAAGTGCCACCATTGTAATAGCTGACTCCCAAGGTATGCCATCTAAAACGCCCATTTTCGTACCTGGTGATTTTTTCAATATGTGTAGAGCCTGAAGTGCTATTACTGCTACTTCCTACATTTTCAAGGAATTGAACATTGCCGGGTTGGTCGTTAGAACGATAGAAATAGTTTTCTGAGCTGTATGGACTAATGGGATGAAGAGAAAACCAATAAATGTAATCGTTCGTGGAACTTAGATTTTCGATGCCCGATTCTGCAGTATGGAAATCAATAAGAGCGTTTTGGTCTGTATCGAAATAACGGATTTTATTCCCGAAGCCAAACCAAAGATTTCCCTTAAAGACCGTCACACCACCACTTGGCCATTCGTAAGGCATGGTAGTAAACAACGGGTTGGTGCCAGCCATGGTCCCATCACTTGCCCACACCGTAAACCTGAAATCATTGGTTTTTGTAAAAAAATAAAGCGTATCTCCAATCACAACAGGCAGGCCATCTGGTAACCCCAAAGTAGATACCGGCAGAGGCAATATCTCTTTTGTGCCATCAGGCGTGCCATCACTTGCGCAAAGTGAGCGGCCAAAAAAAGATGGATCCGTTGTTGCAAAAAAATAAATCTTGTTTTTGAAAGCAGTCAAACTTTGTGGCGTAGAAGATTCTATGCCGGGCAGCAAGTCTTTCATCAACTCCAGTGTGTTCTGGGCAGAACCCAGTATAGGAAGTATTAGCGCAAAAGCGAGTGGTACAAAACGGAGCGTAAATCCTTTTTTCATGGCAGTGGAGGTTTGTTTGTTTTAAACCTCCTGAATATTAGTCCCAATCACCCATCTCTTCTCCCCAATCCGGTGCCAGCCATTGCTGCTGGTTTCAAAAATACTGACCAAGGCGCCTTTTTTCAATTCCCCGACTTTGGCGTTGGTCGTGCCGGGGCCTGTACGCACGTTGAGGAAAGTGGACGTCACTTTTCCTTTGCGGATACTTGGGGCAGGTGCATTGTTTGCTGCGAGCACCTGAATGAAATCGGCGCTTGCGAACTGCCCATTCCCGATTCGCCAGAAGCCCCCTACCTTTTCAAATAGGTTGACAATGTCGCCCAGTTTAAGCTCCGCCACTTTTGGATTGGACGTGCCGGGACCTGTGCGCACATTCAGGAATTTTGAGGTCACCTTTCCGCGCTTTGTAGCCGATTGCCCGGTTCCCGGCTTTGTGTCAGTTCCCTTTCCAGTGTCGGGTTTGCCGGTACCAACACTTTTCCCAGAAGCCATTTGAACGGCACGGAGGGCATTCAGGCGACCAAAACCCAATCTGGGCGAACGACCATTGGCATCATAGCCGCTTCCTATTTTATCGGCCGAACGGCGCAAAATATCGCGAATTTCACCCAGTGTGAGATTTGGATTCGCCGTAAGCATCAAAGCGCAAACGCCTGCCGTGAGCGGGGCAGCACTCGAAGTGCCGCCAAACCGACTGGTATAATTATGCAAGAGCGAACCACCATTGGCGCTCACAGTAGCCGTGGTGACGCCCACACCATCATTGCCATTGGTAGGAGCGCAAAGAAAGGCTGGGGGACCAAAAAAAGTATAACTCGAAGATTCGTCCAGACTATTGGAAGCCGTGATGCACATCACATCAGGGTGCGCTGCGAAGTCGCTGACTTGGCGCGGCACATTGTTGGATGCCGGATTGGCATTTCCCGCCGCCATGAAAATGGGAAGTCCCTTGCCATTTCTGCCTTCCCGCACCACCCGGCTGATGTAGTTGGAAACGTATGTTGAGAGCGGCAAGGGTTTGGGGAACCCAAGGCTGCAAGAGATAATGTCCGCCCCATTGAGGAGCGCATGCTCGAGTGCTTTTTGGATGGCATCATCCGAAAGGATGTCGAGTTTAATGGGGATGATACGGGCATTGGGTGCAGCGCCGAGCACCCCTTGTGCATCCCAGGCTCCGGCTGCCACTGCTGCACAAGACGTGCCATGACTGAAAACACCCCAAGAGCCGTCAGATGCCTGAAACCATGGAGAAACATCGGCAGTGCGGTTGGCAGCGTTGAAAGTATTACGGATTTTGGTGCCGTCGCCGCGCAACGAAGGGTGTTCCGTGTCAAAACCCGTATCTATTATTGCAATTTTGATGGTTTTTGAACCAAGTCCCTGCAATTCTTCCCAAGCAGCGCGCACTTTTGCGTCCGCGCCTTTTTTGAAATGGTGCGTACCATACACCGCATTTGGAATATCAATGATGGGGATTTGTCCCCCAGAATTTTCATGGTGCCATTGGCTATTGATGAATTTGCCGCTGGGAGGGGAGAAATCGCCCATCACGGGTTTTGTCATAAATTCTGGCTCCGCGATTTTGACGATGCGATTCTTTTGGAGCAGCATGGCACACTTCACAGGGTTGGGCGAGTCTGGAGTAGTGCTTACGCGGTATGCCTCTGGGCTTACTACTTGGCGCACATTGAGATTGAGCTCCTGCATCGCTGCTTGCTGCTTTTCGTAACTTGTGCCTGGCTTGAACTCAATGTATAGATAGCCGGTTGGGATAAACGGCGAATCATCGTCCCCATCAACGATCCAGATATGCGTACCAACCGAAACCTCAGGCTTTTCCCGCAATGCGTCGAGTTTTTGGTCAATACCGCGCGAGGATTTTATGACTTCAAAATCACGAATTTGCTCTTGGTCAGCGGCATTTTTTCGCTTTAGCGCGCGCTTCATCCCAGGGATGTAGCGAACGGCGACCTGGGTTTTGCTTTTGCTTAGGTTGATGGTTTCGCCACCAAATTTGAACGAGGCTTTGTTTACTTTTTTTGTTGCCATTTTAGAGGATTGTTAAGTGTTAAGCGGTAAGTGATGGGGTAAATGAAAAACGATGCGTGATTGTATCACTTACCGTTTAACACTTAACAATCCATCATCGTACTTTATAAGCTTTGTTGACGCGGTCAAGTTCGCGTTTGTTCTCGCGGTCTTTTATGGTCTCGCGCTTGTCAAACGATTTTTTACCCTTGGCGAGGCAGATGGTCAATTTGGCAAATCCGCGCTCGCTAAAAAAGATTTTGAACGGCACAATGGTGGAGCCTTTCTCTTTGATACCACGTTCCAATTTTCGAAGTTCGGGGCGGCGAAGCAGGAGTTTTCGGTTGCGCCTTGGGAGGTGGTTGGCATCCGTACCATATTTGTATTCAGCCACATAGAGGTTGCGCACCCAGAGTTCCCCTTGGTCAAAAATACAATACGCATCCGAGAGGTTTGCGTTGCCGTCTCGGATACTTTTAACCTCTGTTCCTGTGAGCATGATGCCCGCGTCAAACTCCTGCACAAATTGGAATTCGTAAATCGCCTTACGGTTCAGAATCTCGATCTTCGCTTTTTTCTTCTCTTTTGCCATGTCTTAAAATGTGTGCAAATGTATAGATTTAAGAATCCAACCCGCTCAATATCACATCACAAGCAAACCGAATCTCTTCTTCCGAAATGGTCAGCGGCGGCGCAATACGCAGACTGCGGTCATTGAACAAAAACCAATCTGTGATAACTCCATGGTTGATACAATGTTGAATTATAGCCTTCACTTTGGCCTCGTCGCCTAAATCCAAGGCCAGCCAAAGCCCTGCGCTGCGAATTTCGCGAATGGCGGGATGTACCAACAGGCTTTTGAAAAGTTCTTCTTTCGCTGGTACTTGCGCTAACAAATCGCCTTCAAGTAAAATTTCCAAGGTAGCCAAACCCGCCGCCACGCACACTGGATGTCCGCCAAATGTGGTAATATGCCCCAACACCGGGTCGTGCGATAAAGTTTGCATCAGCTCCCGCCGAGCCACAAATGCCCCAAGTGGCATTCCGCCGCCAAAGCCTTTTGCAAGCAGTAATATGTCCGGCACAAGGTCATATTTTTCAAAAGCAAAAAGATGCCCGGTACGCCCCATTCCAGCTTGAATTTCGTCCAAAATCAACAAGGCGCCCACCTCATCGCAGCGTAGGCGCAGTGCCAAAAGCCAGGATGGATTCGGGAGAATTACGCCCGCCTCGCCTTGAACCGTTTCGACTACCACTGCCGCCGTTTGGTGGTCAATAAGACTCAAATCGAAAGCATTGTTGAACCCCATGTACCGAATACCCGGCAGCAAGGGCTGGAAAGCTTCCGTAAAATCTTTTGGCCACATCAAGCTGGCTGCGCCTTGGGTGCTGCCATGATAGGCATATTTGCAGGCTATAAATTGTGAACGGCCCGTAGCGCGTTTTGCAAGTTTCATCGCGCCCTCGGCGGCTTCCGTACCAGAATTTGTAAAATAAACCGAATCAAGTCCGGGCAGGTTTTCAGCAAGCAACTTTGCAAGTCGTACCTGTGGAGAAAGCACGAATTCCCCATACACCAGCGTGTGCCAGTAGGCATCAAGTTGTTGTTGCACAGCATTTTGTACGCGCGGAAGCCTATGCCCCAATACGCTGGGGCCAATGCCGGCTATGAGGTCGAGCCATCGTTCGCCATTAGGGCCATGCAACCAACAACCCTCTGCTCGCTCAATTTCCAGGGCGAGGGGCGAGGGGGAGGTCTGCGCCACATGATGAAAAAAGAGTGGTCGGAGATTGGCACTTTTTTGTGTTTGCATCACTATTATTTTTGCGAACAATTTATTCCACCCATATTTGCAGGGTCGCGCAAAGTTCGCTCAAGTCGAACAAGCTTCGATTAATAACGTTTAGATATAGTAATCCATGACAGCTCGTACACTCATCGCCCATGATATTCCAGCACTCACTGTTGAACAAACGGGACGCGAAGCATTCCACATGCTCAACGACTATCATGTAAAGCACCTCCCGGTAGTTGACGGTGGCAAATTGGTCGGCCTTCTTTCGGAAGAAGAAATTTTCAACCACAAACTTTCCAGCCCACTCAGCGAACATGATTTTTCGGTGTTGCCGCTGTTTCAAGTGCATGAAAACGAACACGTTTTTGAAATTATCAAAATCATGGGCGATCACCGACTCACGGTCATTCCCGTAGTGGATGCTGAAGGTCAATATCTCGGTCTAGTACAACAAAACGACGTGCTTCGCTATTTTGCCCACACCGCTTCGATGACCGAACACGGTGCTGTGTTGGTGTTGGAAATGCCACGCCGCGACTACACACTCTCTACCATCGCCCGCATTTTTGAGGAAGAAAAAGTGAATATTCTCAGTGCATTTGTCACCTCCAACCCAAATCCCGAGCAAGTGGAACTGACCTTGAAACTTGACCGGCACGACCTTTCCCGTGCCATCGCTTCGTTGGAGCGCCATGAATTTGAGGTGAAAGAAACTTTTGGCGAAACCGACCGCAGCGAACTATTGCGTGAGCGCTATGATGCACTTATGCATTATCTGAACGTGTAGCCCGGAACTCCGTTCCGGGAATTCTTACGCGGAACAGAGTTCCGCGATACATACCATGCAAACGCAATCCCTCTGGCACTTAGAGAATATTGATGTTACCCACCTGCTTTGTCCCACCAAGCTGGGCAATGAGGATTTGATGGCACATCACACGCATTGCGATTTCAAAAAAGGCGAATCCGTGTATGTGCCGCAAGATCTTTCCGACCGTATTTTTTTTATCACGGAGGGTCGGGTTAAAATATCGGCGATGAACGAGGAGGGCAAAGAAATCACAAAAGCAATTTTGGGGCGCGGGGAGGTGTTTGGCGAACTGGCATTGCTGGGAGAACAGCGCCGCCACGACTTTGCCACTGCACTCGAAGACACGCATACCTGTGTGGTGACGCTCGAAGAATTGCAGGGTTTGATGCGCGACCGTTCGGAGCTCAACTTGTTCTTTATGAAGATATTTGGTGGGCGACAACTGGAAATGGAACGACGCTTGGAATCGCTTGTTTTTCGCGACAGCCGTAGCCGCATCGTAGAGTTTCTGGTCAATATCGCACGCTCCAAAGGTCAGCGGGTGGGGTATGAATGGGTCATCCGAAAACCTGTCACACATCAGGAAATTGCCAACCTCACCGCCACCAGCCGCCAAACGGTGACAACCACCCTCAATGATCTTCGCTACAAAAAGCTACTGAGCTTCAATCGCTCCCGACTGTTGATTCGCGACTTGGACAAGTTGGCGGAGGAGATGAAATAATAAGACGGTCTAAAGGCCGTGATTCCACTACATCCTCTTTATCACTTGACTGCTGAACACCGCCTGCCCATTTATCTTCACCGTCAGGAAGTATGCCCCGCCAGGCAGCCCGCGCAGGTCCAGCACACAATCGCCGTTCCCACAGACTTGGGAGCGCAGCAGATGCCCAGATGCGTCGGCCAATTCCACCAAATACCCGCTCAGGCCAGCTGGCAGCACAATTTTTATCCAATCCACTGCAGGATTTGGGTACATCAGAAATGCCTGCCCTTTTGCCTCCCCCGTGCCCACCATCAAATCCACCACCACCTCTTTAACCGCCTCGCAGCCGTGCCCGTCCGTCACCGTCACGGTGT
>CAZPTQ010000025.1:0-36295 GCA_964589365.1 uncultured Saprospiraceae bacterium | reverse complement strand
TTCTTTTGCAGTTTTGAGGTTATTCATGGGTGGGTGTTTTTTCGGTGTTACTATGACGTTTGGAATGTGCTTTCTAGCAATTTCAGTCAAAAGTCATGCATTTTACTATTTTTGCCAATCTTTTGTTGAAACAAATTTTTTGAAAATGGACTCGAACGAAGTGGTGAAAACCAGCGACATAACGCTCCGAGTGGGCTTGAACGCCGAACAAGTGCCTGTGCGCATCGAATGGGGCGCGAGCGACCGCAACGGCGGCGTACTCGAAGAATGCAAGGCAATGGCCATCGCCCTGTTTGACAAAGAGCACCGCGACACGCTGCGCATTGACCTATGGACCAAAGAAATGCAGGTGCTGGAAATGGACCGCTTTTTCTATCAAATACTGCGCTCGCTCAGCCAAACCTATTTAAAAGCTACCCAGAACAAGGAGTTGGCGGAAGATGTGGCGAAATTTGCACACTACTTTGGGCAGCAGACGGAGATTGTGCCGAAGGAGTAGTTCCTCTACTGCGTCAACAGCGCATGACAAATCCAATTGGCGATAGCTTGTCGGTTGTTTTGGATTACAATCCTTTGCTGGTCCCAGTCGTTTTGAATATTTGCAAGTTCAATGTAGACTGCCCGGGGGGTATAGGTTTCCTTGAGCGTAAATAGATTGCGTGAACTGACGGTGCCACTATAGCCCCGGCCTCCTTGAGCCTTGCGGTATTTGGTTGCAAAAGTCTGGTGGATGTGTTCTGCCAGCTCCAGGCTTGGGTCGCTGCCAGGGCGGAAGTAGAAAAACACGTCTTGTTTTTTCTCATGGCTTCGCGAGTCCACATGGACTTCAATAATGGTCTGATCTGCCTGTCCAATCTTTAAGTGCTTCTCCGTCAATGTGTTAATTATATCAGTACGCTGTTTGAGTCGCTCTTTTTGGTCATATGGAATATTCAGGCCGCCCAACACTTCTTCGTCTTTGTCGCAGTCCAAATAGATGCCATCGCGGATGCCATCGTTAGGGTCTCGGACGATCATGTAGGCCGTTGCGCCATGGCTGACGAGCAGGCGTAGGAGACGCAGCGTTACATCGTAAGCGTATTCATCCTCGCAAAGCGTGTGGCCCGCGCGTTTCCCTTGTGCGCCCACATCCGGGCCGCCGTGACCACTAATCAGGTAAAACACCTTGCCTTTCATGTTCCTGTTTAGCAAGGGTGTTTTTTGGTAACTGGGACCAAAAATGGGGAATACGCGATCACCACCCCGGTCTTTTTCGCCGCCCATTTCGACGTTGGGCATCGGCCGTGTCTTATCTCTGACCTGCTCCTTTTTAATGGCTCCAATGGCTGCCGCTGCTGTTTTGGGTGGAGGAGTGTCGGCGCAGTTTATTTCATGCCATGGAACCCAGAGCCGTTTGTTTTCAATAAAATAATCGGGACGTAAGGCTTTACGCTGTACCATTTTGTTGTATTCCTCGATACGTTTTGCCTTTTTCCAGTCCTCTATATTGAGCGTTGTACGAATACTCTTGCCGTTGTAGACCACCACAAGCACGGGCAATTTGTAGCTTTCACCAGGTCTGAGCCGGTTGTTTTCAAGTTCATTTATTTTGAGAAATTGGCTGACGTTGCAACTATAGGAGGCAAGCCCATAGCGGTCGAGCAGATCGAGCGCATCGTCACCAGATTTGGCATTTGCGATGAGGTAGTTTTCATTACCCGCAGTTGTTTGCGCATTGGAGTACGCGCTGACAAACAAGCACAAAAACAGGAGAACCAAACAGTTTTTGGAAGGGATCATCTTGGCAGGTGTGTATAATTCTACGGGCAAAAGTAAGTTAGATTTGCAAATTCAATCTGATGGGCGGGTAAAGCTTCCAAGGATAATGTCTTGTCGCGTTGGAAAGATTCTTAAAAACCTGCTTTGATTTTCCCCACCTTTGCCCACTCAAAACCACAGAACGAGACAATCTTGATGCAAATTATACCTTCCTTCGACCTACTTGACGGCAAACTTGTGCGCTTGCGTCAAGGAGATTTTACCCAAAAAACAGAATATGATTCCAGCCCACTCGAATTGGCGCAGGAACTCGAAGCCGCTGGCATCCGCCGCCTGCACATGGTGGACCTCGATGGCGCCCGCACGGGCCAACCAGCCAACCTTCACATCCTTGCCGAAGTAGCAGCCCGTACCCGTCTGGAAATTGATTACGGCGGCGGCCTCCGCAGTATCCCTTCACTCAAACAGGTATGGGATGCAGGCGCCCTCTTTTTTTCGGTGGGAAGCGTTGCTTTGCTGGCACAAGACGAATTCTCCGCTTGGGTAGATAAATTCGGCCCAGATCGCTTCCTGGTTGGGGCGGATGTGCGCGAACGACAGTTGGCCGTACATGGCTGGGCAGAACAAACACAGGTGAGTATCTTTGATTTCATAGGTAAAATGCAACGTCTTGGTTTGCGCAATTTCACCGTAACCGACATTGCGCGTGATGGTGAACTCACTGGCCCTGGACTTGACCTTTACCAAGATATTCTCACCCAATTCCCTGATATCCAACTTGTTGCAAGTGGTGGTGTCCGGGATGTGGCCGATTTGGAAGACCTTAGAGGAATCGGATGTGCGGGTGTGATTGTCGGAAAGGCTTTTTTTGAAGGCAAAATTCCATTGCCATTTTTTAGGGTTTATACTAAAGGTTGAGCAGGCATGGGCCGTTTCAATGCTCGTTATTACCTTGGTACTAGCAACCTTTACGAGCATCTGGCGTTAACACCGAAGAGCACTATATACGCACGAGTTCGATCCGTGCAGCCACGACCTACTATTTCAAGAACAAAAGCACGATGGCTTAATTTCCGGGTGCATAAATTTTGAAAATCAAATACTTGACCGTTCGATGACCTAGCGTTGTCGGGCGGTCTTTTTCTTACCAAAATGTCGCCGCGATGCTGCTTACTTTGAGGACAAGTTACTGGGCATATCCAAATTTCATGATACGCTAGGTTGTTTTTCATAATTCAGGGCTGCTTTGCCAGGGCATTATCCTATTTTTGCGCCCCACTTTTCAAGTTTACACTAAATGCGCACGTTTGAAACTTTTAAGGTTTCGTAAACGTAACCTCCACATACGCAAGCAAATATGACTGAACAAGAACTGCTCCGCCGCGAATCACTCTCTAAACTCCGTGAACTCGGCATTGACCCCTACCCTGCCGAAATGTTTGAAGTGACGGCGTTTGCGAGCGATATCACAGCCAATTATCAAGAAGAAATTTTAGAAGACGGCACTAAGAACCGGCTCAATTACCATGCTGTGGCATTGGCCGGGAGAATCATGGCAAGCCGCGAAGCAGGCAAAGCGATGTTTATGAACTTGCAGGATTCGAGCGGGCGGATTCAACTTTACCTCCGCCGGGACGACTTCGTGGGTAACGTCGGAGGCGCTGGCAGCGCCTCCGACGTTACTACCGACGCCCCAATGTTCGACATCGCGATCAAAAAACTCCTCGATCTCGGCGATTACGTAGGCATAAAGGGCTTTGCATTCCGAACAAAAACAGGCGAAGTAAGCGTGCATGTGCAGGAGTTCAAGTTTTTGGCAAAAAGCCTGCGCCCACTTCCAGTGGTGAAAAAGGACGCAGAGGGCAATGTGTTTGACGCATTTACCGATCCAGAACTACGCTTTCGGATGCGATACGTAGACTTGACGGTGAATACCGAATTCCGGCAGATTTTTATCAAAAGAGCCAAATTGATAAAAACCATGCGAAGCTATCTGGATGCGTTGGGCCTGCTGGAAGTGGAAACACCCATCCTTCAGCCGATACATGGCGGTGCCGCAGCAAGACCATTCACGACCCACCACAACACCCTGGACATGAAGCTTTACCTGCGGATTGCCAATGAGTTGTACTTGAAACGACTCATCGTAGCGGGTTTTGACGGGGTGTACGAATTTGCCAAAATGTTCCGCAATGAGGGCATGGATCGCACCCACAATCCCGAGTTTACAGCACTCGAGTTTTATGTGGCGTACAAGGACTATAACTGGATGATGGACGTGACGGAAAACATGCTCGAAAAGGTAGCGCGCGAACTCCACGACGAAGGCGGCAGCACGGCGCAAGTGGGTGAAAATTCTATCGAGTTCGCTGGGCCATACCGCCGGCTGACCATGTTTGATGCCATCCAAGAATACACCGGATTGAACGTTGAAACTGCCGACGAATCGGTACTGCGCAATTATTGCAAAAAGGAGCATGTCGAAATTGATGCTTCTATGGGCAAGGCCAAACTGATTGACGAAATTTTTGGCGCCAAAGTAGAAGCGCAACTCATCCAGCCGACTTTCTTGATTGATTATCCGATGGAAATGTCGCCACTGACGAAGAAACACCGCATCAAGCCGGGGCTTGTAGAACGTTTTGAGTTGTTTGTGAACGGCAAGGAGGTAGCAAATGCCTACTCCGAACTCAACGACCCTATTGACCAGCGCGAACGATTCGAAGAGCAGCTTAGCCTTGCCGCGCGCGGCGACGAGGAAGCAATGGCAATGGACGAAGATTTCCTCCGTGCCCTGGAATACGGCATGCCGCCTACGGCAGGCATCGGTTTTGGTATTGACCGACTGGCGATGATGTTTACGGGGCAGACGAGTATTCAGGAGGTGCTGTTTTTCCCGCAAATGAGGCCAGAGGTGTAGTGGCAGTTGCTCGGAATCGAAAAAATTGGCTTTTCTCGCATTGAGGAAAGCCAATTTTCATTTTCACCCTATCTTGGCCGCCCCATGCGTCTCCGCCTACTTCTAACCCTCATCGCCCTTTTCTATCTTTTCTCGCTCGTATATTCCGAGCGAGTCCGCGCCGTTTTGGATGGCAGCGACTCCTGGGGTTACTATGTTCACTTGCCATCGTTTTTGCTTTATCAGGACGTTGGGGATTATTCTAAAACCATCGCTGCCTGGCAAGCAAATTATCCGAACAAACCCGATCCGCGCAAAGACGCCTACGGCCTCCGCCCTACCCCATCGGGAAAGGTGGCTGTGAAATACCCGCTCGGCGTGGCCATGCTTGAAACGCCTTTTTTTTTGCTGGCACACGTATATTGCCTGATCGGCGGCACACACCTCGCCGATGGATTTAGTGCGCCTTATAGTTGGACTATTGCCTTTTCAAGTTTGTTTTTTGCAGTTTTAGGGCTTTTTTTCTTATTCAAAGGCCTTAGATTCTATTTTTCTGAAAACATAAGTCTTGCTGTCACAGCAATTGTTGGTCTTGGTACAAACTTGTTTTTTTTCGTGGCTTATACGCCGGGAATGTCGCACCCGGTGGCATTTTGTTTGATTGCGTTTCTGCTATTGGCCACCCAGCGATGGCATAAAAACCCGACCAGAAGAAATGGATTCGTGCTCGGTTTTACACTTGGCCTGATTGCATTGGTGCGCACACAAGATTTAATAGTGGCACTTGTTCCCTTGCTCTGGGGGATTCGGAATTGGCGGGATGTTCCGACTCGATTCCGTTTTTTGGTGAACCAAAAATGGAGCATTGGCACTGCCGTTCTGGCATTTGCTATTCCGCTCCTACCCCAAGCGTTGTATTGGAAATTCGTCAGCGGCCTGTGGTGGCATTATGGCTATCAAGGCGAAAAGTTTGACTGGGCACACCCGCATATAAGAGCGGGATTGTTAGGCTTCCAGAACGGCTGGCTGATTTATACGCCCGTGATGCTGTTCGCACTTTGGGGGCTTTTTTACCTGCGCCGATATGTGCCCGATTTACTGTTGCCCATCTTGTTTTTCCTGCCTTTGCACTGGTTAGTGAGCTATTCCTGGTGGTGCTGGATGTACATAAACGGGTTTGGTTCGCGCCCAATGGTAGATGGTTATGCATTGCTTGCGTTCCCACTGGCAGCCTGGATAGCGGCACAAAAAAGGGTATGGATTCTGATTCCGGTACTTTGCGGTTTTGTGGGCCTCAATATTTTTCAAACCTGGCAGACGCAACAAGGAATTTTCTGGTCAGAGCGCGGCAACTGGGCGTTTTACAAAGAAAGTTTTGGGCAAACAAGTGGCTCAGAGCGAGCACTTTCTGCATTTGAATGCGCAGAAGTACAACCGCCAACAGCCCTGCATTTGTCAAAGCCACTAACGGAACTCATCGTTGATCTTGCCGATACCAATAACGTACAGATAGCCGGACGTCTGGCGCACCCATGCAAAGGCGAATTCCATCAAACCATCCCTGTTGCCAACGACACCGCACAGCTTATTCCTGGCGATTGGGTACGGGCATCTGTAGCGGGTTTTGTGCCAGCAGGGCAGCCTGCGCACTCGATTGATGAAATTGCCAAACTTGCGGTGGATTTCTCTAACAATGAAGGCAAAGTGCTGAAATACCGCGCCATAAACATCGGCACACACCTAAGTAACCCAGCATATATTCTTTGGAAAACGAGGGGTATGGGAGAATGGGGTGAAGCATCGTTTTTTGTACAAGTGCCCATGGGGTTTGATGCCGGCAGCAGGTTGAAAACCTACGTTTGGAACCCAAAAGGGCAGGAGATTTTTGTTGGAGATTTGAAGTTGGAAATATGGCGATAGGACAATATTATTTCACGCAACGCCACGACGGCGCAACGTATTGACAATCTACTCATAGCGAACGCATAAAACACACCATAAAATGACAAAAACACTCCTTTCCAGTGGCTTGCTCTGTCTGAGCCTGGCTGCCTTCGCGCAAACAGAATTCATACCTCCCAGCACACCCGCTTTGCCGGTCATAGATACCCTACACGGCGTGTTGCTAACCGATAATTACCGCTGGCTCGAAAATAAAGAAGACCCCAAAGTAATAGAATGGACACAACGCCAACACGATTATGGAGAAGCGTATTTAAAACAAATACAAAAACCGCACCCAAGCTTACGCGATGAAGTTGCGGCCTTTATTGATCTGGATTTTGAAGGGCCACTCAATAAAGAAGGCAAACGCGTATTTCAAACCATCAAGCGTAAAGGCGACAAGCAAAACAAGGTTTATACGATTCTGAACGGCAAAAAAGTGCTCATCTGGGATCCGGTGCAGCTGGACAGCACGGGCAGCACCTCTACGCAGGGATTTGTCTACACCTTCGATGGCGAACGTGCCGGAGTAAGTGTGCAAAAAAGCGGCGCAGAAATTTCCACTACCTACATCATTGATACCCGAAGCGGTAGAATACTCTATGGGCCGTATGAAAATCTTTCCGGTTTCCAATGGACTAAAGACCAGCAACACGCATACTTTACGATTCGCGGGAAAGAACAGATTGACAATCAGTTGCCCCTGAAAACATACTGGTGGAAAGTTGGTGATCCAATTGAAAAAGCCACTTTTATAGGAACGACGAACGATGCCAAAAACTTTTTTTACTACTACGATAACCGTTACAGCGACGTTAGTTTTTCGGGCGAAGGCGACTTCTATTCTAACAACTGTTATATACACAAAACGGGCACTTTCGACAAAGGTCAATTGATTTACGAAAGTAAAAAATCAAACGTTTATCCAGAAGCCGTCGGTGACAATCTGTACATATTCACAAACGACAACGCCCCGAATTACAAATTGCTCGTAGGCGATAAGAAAAACCCAAATTCCAGCAATTGGAAAACGCTTGTTCCTGAAAGCGAAACGGTGATGCAGGGCTATGTGGCAACCAAGAAAAACATCATCATCCAGGACAAAAAAGACATCCTTAGCCGCCTGACGCTTTATGATCTCAACGGCAAGAAAATCAAGCAATTGGAAATGCCGGAGATTGGCAACGTGGATTACATCTGGTATGATCGCGAAGAGGACTCGTTGTATATTTCACTGAGCACCTTCACCGCGACCGCCAAAACTTTTGTGGCCTCCGCGAATGATTTCAAATGGCGACTGTACTATACACGCGACATCCCAATTGACATGAGCAATATCGTTGGGGAAGTCAAATTTTACACCTCCTCAGACGGCACCAAAGTCCCGGCATTAGTAGTACACCGAAAGGACATGAAACTGGACGGAAACAACCCAGTTTTCCTTACGGCTTATGGCGGATTCAACTCAGGGATAGGTCCGAGTTACTTTGGGTTCTATGCCCCCCTGCTCAACCGTGGAGCGGTTATCGTACAAGCTGGCATCCGGGGCGGCGATGAATACGGAGAAAAGTGGCACGAAGGAGGTATGCTTGCCAACAAACAGAACTGTTTTGATGATTTCAACAGTTGCGCAGAATGGCTTATTAAGGAAAATTATACCACACCAGACAAAATTGTGGCTCAAGGTGGCAGTAACGGCGGCTTACTTATGGGTGGAATTGCCGTACAGCGCCCTGATCTTTACAAGGCTATCGTTTGCGCTGTACCGCTGCTTGATATGCTGCGCTTCCACAAATTTCTCATCGCACGGTATTGGATTCCTGAATACGGCTGTGCAGACAATGAAGCGGACTTCCGCTGGTTGTTGCAATACTCTCCTTATCACAATCTCCGAAAGGGGCTGAACATGCCTACCATGCTGGTCACGGCAGGCGCCAATGATAGCCGCGTGGATCCGTTACATGCCAAGAAATTCGTAGCAGCAGCCCAAAACAATGACGGACAAATAAACCCGGTCATTTTGCACATGGACTTTAAAAGCGGCCACGGTTCTGGCCAAAGCACCGCGCACCGGATTGACAACTGGACGTTTATTTTTGATTTTGTGCTGAATCAATTGGGTCTATAAGCCAATGGATCATTTAACTGGGTAATGTATCAGATAACACAACCTGTCTTGTACTCGCTCTCTTGAACGAAGCATGATTTTATCCATTTCGGACCGGCTCAGCCAACGAGACATTATGATGGGATCGGTGGGTTTTCGAGCGTACTCTTTGCCAGGATCAAAATCATCCTCCAGCAACAGTGGGAATTCCACGACATTCTCTTCCCCAAAGTCTATTTTTGTTTTGTGATAGACATAGTCCGTATGTCCACCAAAAGGAGTTTGTAAAAGTGCCGTTATGGGGTCTAAAAATTGCAGGGTGCGATCCTGCTGGGGGTTCTGGTAATGGTCCAGGTGTTCGGTGTTGTAAATGAGCACAAGCTTGAAGGTGACTTTTTGCAGCAAGGAAACGAAAGCCTCCCGTTGAGCAAGCTCAGGGAAAAGTCTCGATAAAACTGTAGTGTCGGGTGATGTCTTAATATGGCCCAAGGCCGCACGGATTTCGTACAAGGTGGTCAGCCCCATGTTTTCATACACTCCGCCATCCATATAGGTGCCCACTTCCTCGCCCATGTGGACCGTAGAATTTACAAAAGGGAAGAGTTCGCTAAGGCTCGCTACCTCCCCCAGGCTCAGCCTCATTTTGGCTTTGCAGGTTCTGTCTTTTTCTCCGATAATGTCCAAGAGTCCGGCATTTCCGGGAAATTTTGGCCCTTGCGATTCGGTTTTTGTGTTCAACAATACTGGGCTGGACACACCCCTCCGCCCTTCCTCCACACGGCAAGTGTTCGGAAAAAACAAAGGCAGCCCAATACGCGGCACTGCAGTATTCCCTCGATAATATAGCCCAAGGAAATCTGTTTCTTTTAGATAAAACGGGTTCAAATCCTTGCACTTGGCCGTATCCTTTCCATAAAGTTCCAGCAACGCTAAGCGCACCGCATCACTTTCCTCGTCTTGATGTCGGTCGGTTCGGCTGTATTGATCAGGGAAAAGCCAAGAAAAAAGGATGTTTTGCTGAAAACCATCGTAAAAAAACAAACCCGCAAGTGAAGTACTTATGTAATTGCGCTTGAAAATCCGGCCGATGTAGCGTTTCCTGGCAGTGCTGTCCTTATAGAGGTCTTGAGGTTTGATATTCAAAATACGGGCATTGTCCCACCAAGCCAAGGTGGAGGCTGTGCCGATGGAGCCACCTGATACACCGCTGATGGCGAAACATTGTTGTTGGAAACGTCCGTTCATCGTGCTGTCCAGTTCCGTAAGCACCGCCGATGTCCAGGCTCCGGCACGCGAACCGCCGCCTTCAGTCGCTACAAGGTAAATTTGATTGCTGAGAGAGTCTGCAAATAACTTTTGATCCATTCGATCTTTGAACCAGTGCAGGAAGTAGTTTTCCAAAGAGGCGCGCTCCATAATGTTAGATTGGGGTGGAGCCTTGTATTTTATTTCATAATGCTCTTGTGGGCCAAACCAAACCAACAAGCATATTGTGACAACCAACAGGTAAAACCTCAACGGCAACATATTGTACGTTAACCAGTCAATTGCCATATAATATGCTACGGCAATGAAAATTATCATGGCTATTGGGAATACAATAATACTGAATAGCTCCGTGCCCGTAGCCCATTTCAAATTAAGGAGCGCCAAAGCCAAACCCGAACACAAGTAAGAAGTCCACATTAAGCGGTCGTAAGCCTTTGAAAATCGCTTGGCAGCCACTATCCCACTTTCTGTGTTCTCTTCTATCATTTTGTCAGACTTTACCAAGCATTCGCTAAACCCATTCAACACAAAAGTCAACAAGGTAGGTGGGAGGTACACCAAGAGTATTAGAGCCAAGCATTTATAAACCACCCCTGCTTTGTTGAAAAACCAAAAAAGCAACAGCAATACAATTATGCTGATGCCCATAAAAATCAGGTTTCGCCAAAGCATGGCTTGGTGTGTTTTTAGGGGCGCGTCATTTTGAGTGCGTGGCTGTAGTAAGAAAGTAAGTACTACAAAAAGGAGGGAAATCGCCAGCAGCACCAGCAGGGGATAGGAGTTTAGCACCCATGAAATCATATAGAGCAGGGTATTGGAATGCTTTTCATAACTCTCTTCCTTGATAATGGACTGCGCAAGCCCGGCACTCGCCAACAACAAGGGCATGGCCGCCGTAGCCGAAACGCGCCAAACATTGCCCGGCCTTTGATAATATTCCTTGTATTTATCTCTTTCAACTTTGCCCAAAACAGATTCGAACCAAGTGGTTCGCTTTGGTTTGTGCCAAAAGACATAGCACAGCCAAAAAATCACAAGCCCGTTGCCCACGAAGGCAAGCGCAAACATGCCAAAGGAAAGCGGCCCTTTCACAATGTCAATGGCAAAGGCAGAAAAAAAATGCTGCACTTTGTCCACACCTGAAATCAGGAAGGCCAGTAAGAAACAAAAAAATATTTCCTTTCGATGCCATTTTAAATATTCGTAGAGTTTCCCTCGGGTATCCTGTTCACCTCGATAGAGTTGGCCAAGCCATGTCCAGGTTTCCCGACCATTAAAGGTCCTGCGTTCGCGGAAAGCAAGTGTGGACTTAATAATCCTTGCGATAAAATTTTGGAGGGCGATAGGAAGATTTTGGAGCAATTTCATGATGGGGAATAGGTAGTTTAAAAAATTAGGTTTCGTTTCGATGCCAAACGTACAATCATAATTCAATAAATTGGTTGTGTATGGAAAAAAAGAAATATTCCCGACAAATACATCTAAGGCGCACGGAATTTGACCTAGTTTGGCGGACACTTAAATTACTACCCACTGCCCATGAATCTCGCCAAACGTTCTGCTTTGTGGGTGCTTTTTAGCGCCCTTTTCTATTTGCTCCCTGCACAAAACATCCTTATTTCTTACACAAAGAGCGACTCGCTATTTGTTTGCAACTCCGACACTTTTACGGTGATGGTGCAGAACAACAATTTGGCTGTGCTGACCGGGGCGTCGCTAACAATGAATTTGCCATCCGGCCTGACGTATGTGGCTGGTACGGTGACAGGGGCAGGGCAACAAAATATATCGAACCTTTCTGCCCCTGTTTTCGTGCTGCCTGATGTGCCAGCCAACCAATCCGCTACCCTAAAAATTATGGTCAGCGCGGATTGTAACGCCGCTGATGCATTGGATGCGGGTCAACTCTTTATTGCTAATATCGCAGTATCATCTGCGCTTGGAAACGCACAAGTGAGCACCAGCTCCATCCCTGTAGAAACCGGTGCTATAATTGCCAGCAACGGTTTGCCCGGAGTAAACCTCAACCCACAAAATGCTTTCCATATCAGGTTCAAAACAATCGCCGAATGCGGTTTTGTGTCGAACACACCCATACTCTACGGTACCCAGGGCACAGAGCCTTGTGGCCGCCAAGCCAATGTCCTGAACAAACCCGGCGAAGCGATCAATATCAATGGGCTTAATCCTACTTATGGGGTTCAAATCAGCATCCAACCCACAGGAAATATAGAGGAAGCTTGTGGCATACCACAGCAATACACAGTAATCCTGAACATTTTAGGAACACCTTCGACAGGGGATAGCGTTTATATTTTGTTGCCGCAGGGAGTTGCGTTTTTTATCAATTCCTACTCGCCAGGCCTCAACGCGCCGCCAGGCCCTGTTACCCTAAATCCAGCAGGCTTCCAAGTTCCATTGCCGCTTTTGCAAGGAGGAGGCACGGTTGAGTTTAGTTTCTTTGTACAATATGAGGCGGATGCTGGCTGCGACGACCAAACTATACTTGCGCAAACCCGTGTACGCACAGAAGCGTTTTGCCAAAGTCTCGGTGTGCCGTGCGACGTGTATATTTCTACCGGGGAGGCTATTTATAACATCAATCCGCCCCACCCTCAACTCTTGATGACCCATGCCAATTTGTCCATTGTAAACGGGCAAGTGAATGTTACGCTGCTGGTGAAAAACATTGGGCAAAATGATGTGAATGGCGCAATTGCAACGGTTTGGAAAGACGTGGACGGAGATGGCAGCGTATCCGCAAACGACATTCTGCTGGCCACCATTCAAAATTTTATCACGATTGGCCCCAATGTTTATGCCTATTTATCAGGCATATTACCCGGTCTCGATTCCAGCCAACTTTGCGAGCTGTTGTTTGTGCTTCCTGCGGAAGAAAACTGTGCCTGCGACGAACAAGTATTATCTTTTGATAATCTAAATTTAGAACATACAGCACTGAATTACTGCGAATTACAAGCTGTAACACTCGGTGTTCCCGCACAAACGGGTTTTACCTATCAATGGCAACCCTCGACAGACGTTGCTTGTGCCTCCTGCCCTAATACGGTCTTTACACCTGACCCAGGTACCGTTCCGAATACGCCTCAAACCTTGACATTAATAGAAAGCTCCAGCGGCTGCACCGTGACCCACACGTTCGAAATTACATTTGGTGCAGCCTCCGCAACGATTGACGGGAATACTACAATTTGCGAGGGAATGTCCACTACCCTGCTGGCAACACCACCCGGGATCGGCTACCTCTGGCAAGGGCCTGGCATCCAAAATCCTGCACTTCAGTCGCAAACGGTGCAAGGCTTGAGTGCCAGTCAATACACCGTCACCATCACTTTTGCAAATGGCTGCACCGCTGCCGATTCGGTGGAGATACAAGTTTTAAACATTGACACCACACAACTTGCTGGATTGACCACTTGTGCTGGCGAACCCGTGGATGTCTTGGGAAACATGACTTCTACGCCCGGCAATTATCAAATCGTATTGGATAATGTGAACGGTTGCGACAGCACGATTATGCAGACATTGACTGTGTTGCCTGAACCTGAGACGGAAGAACAACGGGTGTTTTGTCATGGGGAATCACTTTTGGTTTTTGATAGTTTGTTCACAGAAAGCGGAACGCTTGCTCAAGTGGTTGCCCGGGCGAATTGGTGTTTCGAGTGGTGGTGTTTCCACCTTGTTCGGCAGACAGCCTGCACATTCCCAATGCCTTTACGCCCAATGGCGATGGCAAGAACGACGTGTTTCGCGTGGTCAGGCACGAGGGAGCAGAAGTGGTGAGCAGTTTGGAGATTTATGATCGTTGGGGGGAGAAAGTGTATGAAAACCGGGGCGATTCCTTTTGGGACGGCACCATTGACGGCAAACCAGCGCCTTCAGATGTATACGTTTATATCGTGAAGCTGACCTGTGGAGAATTGATTGGAAAACGGGTAGGAGATGTGACGCTGTTGCGGTAGCACACAAAGTTGAAAAATCAAATTACAATTCAACCATCAATTTCCACCGTTCAAAAGTCCCTAGCTACAACTGGGGACTTTTTGCTTTTAAGGTCTTTTCCTTGCCCCGATGTTTGCCCCATCATTCAATTAAAAAACGATCCGACAATGAATTTGAACCGTATTTTGGCATTCCTGCCGATACTCATCTTTCCCGCTTTTCTTTTTTCACAAACACAGACCCTACGCGGCACGGTGCTCGACAAACAGGCCGAAACACCGCTCATTGGAGCCACTATCCAGGTACTGAATGTCGAACCCTCCATCGGCGCCACCTCCGACATGGAAGGTTTGTTTGTCTTGAAAAACGTTCCCGTTGGTCGCCAAACACTACGCATCACTTACGTCGGCTATGAAACGCAAACTGTGCCAAACGTGCTCGTTACCGCCGGCAAAGAGGTGCTGTTGTCTTTGAAAATGGAAGAATCTTTTACCTCGATGGCCGAAGTGGTCATAGTTGCCAAAGTTAACAAAGACAAGGCAATCAATGATTTAGCAACCATCTCTGCCCGACAATTCAACACCGAAGAAGTGAGCCGCTATTCTGGAGGCCGTGGGGATGTGGGTCGCCTCGTCGCGAATTTTGCGGGTGTGGCAGCCAGTAACGACGCTCGCAACGACATCATTATTCGCGGCAATGCACCCACGGGTGTACTATGGCGGCTTGAAGGCATTCCAATCCCCAGTCCCAACCACTACTCCACACTAGGGACTACAGGAGGGCCGGTAAGTGCCCTGAACCCGAACATGATCGGCAATTCAGACTTCCTGACCTCGGCTTTTCCCGCTGAATATGGCAATGCCACTGCGGGCGTTTTCGACATCAACCTGCGAAAAGGCAACAAAGACCGTTTTGAGTTTATGGGGCAAGTCGGCGCGTTCACCGGGATGGAAGCCGCCATTGAAGGCCCTATTCGGAAAGGCAAAGGCTCGTTCGTGGTGGCTTATCGCCATTCCTTCGCGGAGATTGCGCAAGCAGCAGGCCTGAATGTGGGAACCTCCGCAACGCCGAAATACAAAGACCTGACATTCAACCTTGATTTTGGCAATTCAAAGGCAGGAAACTTCAGCATTTTCGGCATTGGCGGGCATAGTTCGATTGACTTTTTAGGTGCTGATATTGACACTACTGATTTGTTTGCAAACCCCGATGAGAATGCTTACAACATTTCTAAATTTGGGGTTATTGGTTTGAAACACAATCTTTTGCTGAACGACCATTCTTATGTGCGAACGGTGCTAAGCGCTTCACATTCAGGCAATTCCTACAAAACGGAAGATCTGGTAACAAGAGACGAATTTGGAGGCCTTTTGCAGACTTTCGATGTTCTGGACGCAGGAAATACCAACCGCCTTTCATCGTACTACAACAACAAAATTAGCCGCCGCTTTACGTTGCGCACTGGTATTTTGCTGCAAAACCAACACCTCGACACTTATGTAAAAACCCGCGTTGGCATACCCGATCTGAATGGAGATGGTCTGCCTGACCTGTTTACCCAACGCGATTTTGATGGGTCATTCAATCAAGCGGAAGCATACGCCCAGACCCAATGGCGTATTGCCGAACAACTGACGCTCAATACCGGCGTACACGGCCTCTATTTTGATAAAACCGAAGATGTAGCAATTGAACCACGCGTGGCATTAAACTGGCAATTATCTGCTAAATCTACCCTGAACCTCGGATATGGGCTGCACAACCAAACCCAACCGCTGCCCGTCTTTTTGTTCCGCGAGCGTCAACCTGATGGCACTGCGGTGGAGACCAATGCCAACCTGGGTTTTACCCGCAGCCAGCATTTTGTATTGGGTTGGGACTACAAACCTGCTGCTTCTTGGCGCGTAAAGGTTGAAACGTATTACCAATTGTTGTCCGATGTTCCTGTGGAATCCATGTCGAGCAGTTTTGCGTTGCTCAATGCGGGCGCTGACTTTGTTTTCCCGGAAAAAAACAACCTAGTGAACGAAGGAACTGGCACGAATCTGGGCGCAGAACTGACTTTGGAAAAATTCTTCAGCCAAGGTTGGTATAGTCTCCTGACTGTGAGCGTGTTTGATTCAAAGTACAAAGGTTCTGACGGGGTGGAACGCTCCACTGCTTTCGACGGCGGCTATGTCGCGAACGCATTAGCAGGCAAAGAATTCAAACTTGGCAACTCTGGCCGCCGTGTTTTAACACTCGATACAAAAGTAACTGCTGCGGGCGGCCGCCCTTACACGCCTGTGGATTTGGAAGCGAGCAAATCCGCTGGGCATGAAGTATTGATTGAAAATCAAGCATATAGCATGCGCTTAGACGACTATTTCCGCTGGGACGTGAAGATCGGGATGCGCCTCAACAGCCCTAAGCGCAAACTCTCGCAAACGTTTTTCCTCGATTTTCAGAACGTGACCAACAAGCAGAATATCTTCGCGATGCGGTACAACGAGCTGCGAAATGAGGTAGGCAAGACTTACCAGATCGGGTTTTTCCCGGATTTGATGTATAGGGTGGAGTTTTAAAACCAGATGGTTTTTAGTTGACAAAGTGTTCTATTTTGGTTATATTTGTTACCATATAGTTCACATAGCACACATAGTTGAGGGTTTCGCATCAAAAACTATGTGTGCTATGTGGACTATGTGGCAACAAAAGAAAAACAGTAACAAGCCCATGAAAAGCAAGCCCTGCTTTCAAGAAATATCTGGATTCAACGACCGATGGATAATCATCGCAGGTCTGCCGATAGCTAGCATCCTGGTATCGCTATTGTTGTTTGGCGATGCCTACGAACGGCTTGACTTGGGTTTTATAGCAGTGTGTATCCCTATGTCATTTGTTTACACCACGATTTTTTGGTTTGGGATGCGTTGGATTTATAGCGAAATGAAATGGCGATACCCTGAAAATGAGGCTATTGGGAAACGGATACTCTGGGTGTTTTTGGGGTTTATTGTTCTGTTTTTTACGGTGGATATCGTGCTGCATAGGCTTTTCAATTCGCTTGGAGTCAGCCAAGGCGCCGAACCGAATCACATTGTCAAGTTCATCGCTTCGCTTATCCTTTGCGCACTGGTTATCACGCTCTACGAAGCCATTTCTTTTTATGTTCAGTTGCAACGGACTGTAGCCGAAAAGGCCCAACTTGAACGCCAAAATATTGAATCACAACTCGAAGGACTGCGCAACCAGGTGAACCCACACTTCCTTTTCAACAGTTTAAATACGCTCGCTTACCTAATACCGGAAGATGCCGACAAGGCCGTGCGTTTTTTGCAACAATTGAGCAACGTATATCGCTATGTGCTCGAAAGCCGCGAAGCCAAAATTATTCCGCTGAGCAAAGAGTTAGAATTTCTGGATGCCTATGTGTTCTTGCTGAAGGAACGTTTTGGTGAAAATTTGCAGGTGCAGATAGTATGTTCAGAGCAAAACAGATCTTTTGGCATTGTTCCCCTTTCCTTGCAAATGCTATTTGAAAACGCAATCAAACACAATGTCATCTCTGTCGAAAAACCGCTTCACATTCAGGTGTTTTGCGAAAATGGCCACCTGATAATCCGCAATAACTTGCAGCGAAAAAACCAAGTGATGGATTCTACCGGTGTCGGCCTCCAAAACATCCGCGACCGTTATCGGATGTTGACCGAAATGGAGGTGGAAGTCATTGCATCACAACAATATTTCACCGTCGCTTTGCCTATCATAGAAGTCATGGAAAACGAGCGAAGCACCTTCCAAAGTCCAATGTCCACAGTCTAAATTCCTCCATTCAATGAGAACTTTATTAATAGAGGACGAAATCCCGGCCGCCCGCCGCCTCAGCAAAATGGTAGTGGCTGCTCGGCCAAATGCTAACATTTTAGATACCCTGGACTCGGTGGAAGGGGCCCTGCGTTGGCTGCGCACATTTCCCGCTCCAGACCTGATTTTTATGGATATCCAAATTGCTGACGGATTGAGTTTCGACATTTTTAAACAGGTGGAGATAACATCTCCAGTAGTATTTACTACGGCATTTGATCAATATGCGGTACAGGCTTTCAAAGTGAACGCGGTAGATTACCTGCTCAAGCCCATTGACCCAAAAGATTTAGAATATTCATCCACACTTGAACGGTCGGCTAAAACTCGAACTATTACCCGCTGCCCCTGAAGAGGTGTTTGTCAGCCGCGAACGGGCAGGTGTGTTCAAGACTTGGCTAGGTGGCTAAATGAACCGGAATGCGCGATTTAGAAAAGTCTTGCGCTTGAAGTCAACGCATTTTACAACATTTGCCCGCAAAAGCACCTATTGTAAACATGCCGCGTTTCAAAATTTCTTCAATTCTTGCCTATTGGATTTGCGCCGCCCTGCTGCTGAGCGCCGCTTTGTTTTACTATCCCAAATGGAAGCAGGTCAATACGGAGGCTACCATCAGTTGGGATGTATCAGGCTACTACCTTTATTTGCCAGGAGCACTGATTTACAAGGATTTGAAACAGTTGAAATGGTGGGGAGCAATAGAGGAAAAATATCAACCGGGTCCAGGAATGGGCCAAGCATTCCAGCACCCTTCGGGCAATTGGGTAATGAAATACCCCATGGGGCAAGCCCTCCAATTCCTTCCCTGGTTTGCAGTAGCCCATACACTTGCCGAGCCGCTTGGATACCCTGCTGACGGGTTTTCGCGACCCTATCAAGCAGCCATCAGCTGGGGAAGTTTGCTCATAGCGCTCCTTGGGCTGTGGTTTTTACGGAAACTGCTAAAGGAATATTTTTCAGATCAAGTAGTGGCAATTGTCTTGATCTGTGTCGTGTTTGGCTCCAATTACTTGGAATACGCAAGCATAACTGGAGCCATGACCCACAACTGGCTATTCACGCTCTACACCCTTTTGATTTTTAGCACGGTACAGTTTTACCGCCGCCCGACTTTTGGCTGGGCGGCAGTCATTGGAGTGCTTGTAGGTTGGGCAACCATCACCCGACCAACGGAAATTATTGTAGTGATTATCCCACTGTTTTGGGGGATCAATACTTGGGCCACCCTAAAGAACCGTTTCACTTTTTATGTAAATAATGTACCGAAAATCTCCCTGGCGGCGCTTTGCGCAGGGGGCATGATGTCCCTCCAACTGGCCTACTGGAAATACGCCACGGGCGAATGGATTGTATACAGTTATCAGGATCAAACTTTTACGTGGTTTCCCCCACACATTGAAGACGTGCTTTGGAGTGCCCGGGCAGGGTGGCTTGTGTATTCACCCATGATGCTATTTGCAGTCATGGGGATTTTCATGTTGCGAAAACGTGTGCCGGAGGTTTTCCCTACTGTACTCTTCGTTTGTCTCATCGCGCTTTACATCACCTCGGCATGGGATATTTGGTGGTACGGAGGCAGTCTCGGCCAACGCGCCATGATACAGGCATATCCGCTATGGGCTTTTGGGCTGGGTGCTTTTTGGGTTTGGACGGTCGGACGTTCCTGGAGAAAATGGCTGTTTGTGTCATTGGCTGGAATTTGTGTTTACCTCAACCTATGGTGGAGCCACCAAGCGCACCGGGGTGGTTTGTTTGTGGGTGAACAAATGACGCGGGCGTACATGCTCAAGGTCCTGGGACGTTTCGATGCAGCGCGGGACTGGTTGAAATTGTTGGATACGAGAGAGGAATTCAAAGGCGCGGAACGACTGAATGTGCGCGAGGTTTTTACCCAAAATTTCGATGCTGACACCTCATCAATTGTTAGCCCGGAAAACCCCATTTCAGGAACAAAGTCCTTGATAATCAACAAGGAAAATGCGTTCTCGCCAGAGTTTGATTTGCCCATAAAGTCGGGCGAAAAGGGATGGATTCGGGCTTCTTGCATTTTCCGTTCCGACCCAAAAGAATGGGAAACCTGGAAAATGACGCAATTTATTGTACGTTTCAGACAGGGCGATAAAATTGTAAAAGAACGCTCGATTCGTTTACAACGTCATGTGGATGGGAGTGAACCGAAAGCCATTTTCTTCGATACGCGTTTACCCGAACAATCATTTGACCGCGCAACAGTATTTTTTTGGAATCCTGGAAGCGACAAAACAGTATGGGTGGATGATCTTCGCGTAGAGTTGTTTGAGTAAAGTGCTCACTTCCCTAGTGCCGCGTCCACCGAATAACCCATCAATATGCGAAGGCAGATTTTTTGCTCGTCTAGGCTTGAGGAGGGCGCAATGCGGGACATTTTAACCGACGAAGAACGCAGAGGAGCGGAAAATATGTCCGTCAGATTGATGGGTTATTCGGTGGACGCGGCACTAGCAACTTGAACATATTCTTTTTGTAAGCCTCAACCCCTGGCTGGTCAAATGGGTTTACGCCCAATAAATAACCACTTAAGGCACAGGCTTTTTCAAAGAAATAGAACAGTTGGCCCAAATAATAAGGCGAAGCCTCGGGGATGCGAATGGTCAAATTTGGAACGCCACCGTCAATGTGCGCCATGCGCGTGCCTTCGGCGGCTTTTTTATTGACATAATCGAGCGACTTGCCAGCCAGATAATTTAAGCCATCGAGGTCGTCTTCGGTTTTTGGGACGAGCAATTCCGTTTGAGGGCGTTCTATTTCCAGAACAGTTTCAAAGATCATTCGGCGGCCGTCCTGAATATACTGTCCCATGGAATGCAAATCGGCGGTGAAGCCTACCGAAGCGGGAAAAATCCCTTTGCCGTCTTTTCCTTCGCTCTCGCCGTATAATTGCTTCCACCATTCAGCGATATAGTGGCAACGAGGTTCGTAGTTGGCCAGGATTTCAATCTCTTTTCCTTTGTTTCTCAATATGTTGCGCAAGGCGGCGTATTGGTAACAGGGGTTTTCGGCGAATGGCTTTTTGTATGCCATCCGGGCATCCGCCGCGCCGAGAAGCAGGGCATCCACGTCAACGCCTGCTGCAGCCAATGGCAGTAATCCAACAGCAGTCAGCACAGAGAAACGACCGCCCACATCGTCAGGAACCACAAAAGTTTCGTAGCCTTCTCGGTCGGCGAGGGTTTTTAAAGCCCCGCGAGCCTTGTCCGTAGTGGCATAAATACGCTGACTTGCACCTGCTTTCCCATATTTTTCTATCAATTTTTGCTTGAAAATACGGAAGGCGATGGCTGGCTCGGTGGTCGTGCCGGATTTTGAAATTACATTGATAGAAAAATCGCGGTCGCCAATGGCTTCCAACACTTGATTGTGATAATCTGCACTAAGATTGGTTCCGGCAAACACAATATCAAAGTACTTTTTTCTTCCTGTTCGAATAGGAACTGCGGGCGTGGGCTGACAAAATTCCAGGCCCGCTTTTGCGCCCAGATAGGACCCTCCTATACCAACTACTACCAGCACTTCGCTTTGTTTTCGGATTCGCCTGGCGGCTGCTTTTATGCGCCTGAATTCAGCGCGGTCGTATTTAACAGGCAAATCGAGCCAGCCGAGAAAATCATGGCCGGGGCCTGTGCGGCTTTCCAACAGTTTGGCGGCGGTGGCTACAAGGGGTTGAATTGCAGCAATTTCTTCGGGGGAGACGAATTTTTGGGAGGGGAAGTAATCGAATTTTATCATTGAAAATTGGTGGAAGGTGTGGTCTGAAATCAATCGCTCGTGAGCGCAAGCACTGCCAATCTCCGTTTATCCTTGTCATCGTCAATGTCAGCTATGTCTTCCAATGTTAAGGGTCGAGTCATGAGCGGGTCGCCAACGAAACGCGAGCCAAAGCCCGGCGATTTCACGCCGCCCCTACAGGCTGGCAAAGCGGCACATTGGAGACAAGCATCGGGAAAGTGAGCTCGGTAAGCCCAGGCGGTGTCTGACTGCCAAATACGGGTGAGCGACGCTTCCAGTATATTGCCAAAACTATGCAAAGTAAGGTTGTCGGGCCGAACCAAACCATCGGGACCAATGTGGCAAAGTTCGTATCCTGCTACAGTCGGAAACGCGCTTAGCGTAAGAAAACATTTGGGGATGCTGTTGCCGATACGGACAGCAAAGCCTTGTTTTTTTAAAGCAACTATTTTGCCCACGGCTTCAGTAAATTGCTGAATATCAGGCTGTAATGGATGTCCTTCAGCAATAAATCGGTTGAAAACAGCACATTCTGCCCCTGATTTCTTTGAAAGAGTGACGATTTTCTCAATCTGGCTGCAATTTGCTGATGTGAGCACCGAATTGGTAAAGACAGTGATGCCAGCCTGAGCAGCTCGATGGATATTTTCGCAAGTTTGACGGAAAGCTACAGCGCCTGTTTGTGTGAAAGCCGAATGAGCCTCTGAATCTGCTCCATGAAGGCTGACGAGTATCCCGGCAGCATGGTTGCAATTTTTATAAAGTTGGAGGATATTTTCTGCCCCTATGTGTGCCCAACGGCCTGTACTGAGCAATGCATGAGGAATGCCAAGGCCATCTATATAATGCACAATATCATGAAAATCAGGGTGCAACGTAGGTTCTCCGCCAGAGAGTCGGATGACGAGCGGCTCCCCTTTTTTCTCGGCGACTATACGAGTGATGATTTTTTTCCAATCGCGCATCATGCCTAGATGGTCGGTGCGAAGCTCCCGACGTTCCACAAGGTCGGCATTGGAACAGCCAGAGCATCGGTTGTCGCAGCGGGTGGTGAGCTCGAGCGTGGCGATGCTGGGTCGGGCGGGAGCAGAGAGGGTGGCATGTGCCGGTTTGGAGGCTCCTAAAGTAAAAATCTGGGCAGTATCATTCATGGCGAAGTGGGGGTTTCAGTGAGGATTGCTTTAGCTGCAAGGGCCACTTCATGCACTTTCAAATCGTGAAGCAGAGCGTCTAGGATGGTATTTCGTTTTTTATCCAATTTTGGGAAACAACTCCAAACTATAGGTAAATCTTCAATAATCATACGCACTAAACGGTGATGAGGAATTGAGAGCAAACGGCGGTTTATCTCAAAAGCCATATTTTTAAAATGGTAGTTCTCGTAATTGCGTGTTTCATCCACCAAAATATCCAATCCTTTTAGGTAAGCCCATATCATGCGATGAAGACCACTTTTTACTTTGCTTTGGGCTCGTTCGATATCAAGGTGCTCTTCGTTTGGGGTTGCTTGGGAGTCTGCTATGGCCTTACCATGTTCTTCTTTTAATTCGAAGACGCATTCGTTTTTTTTGAGACAAATATAAAAGAAGCACTCTGAGAAAACGGCATTCCCTTCAACGAGGTAAGATTTGGCCTCCAAAATGGGGAATAATGGGTTATCGATGTTTTGATTTACTTCTTGGATGTTATTGGGAAACATCCGAGCACTGCCTTTTCGGTTTAGTTCTCTGGCTATCGCATGAATTTGTTTGATCAGTACAAAGGGAGCGGAAGGGTTGCCCAAGTAACGGGCTGCAGCGATACTCTGGAGCGAGTCCACAGTGCGGTGCTGATCGCCTACCCATTTTGATAGATAGTAAGCGGTGTTGAGACTGCGCAGTGCTGGGCTGTCGTCATAGCGGACTTTCATTTTACTCTTGTCTGTAGTGTTGAATACAAACTCCTCTTTAACTTTAAAACCATCTCTGGGTTTTGATTTAATGGTTTTCAATATTTCTTCGATGCAGTTTTTCAAATTCTCATTTTCACCCACTTTATCGTCACCCCGTAAGATATAGAGCTCGCCGAGACGGAAGAATGCTTCGGCAAGCAGCCTTGTTAGAGGTTTGTTCTCGCTTGTGACAGGATCGGTTTTTATATTTTCCCAAAGAGTTTTTATCGCAAAAAGGAAGTAGGGTTCGGCAACATCAAGGCTCTGCTTGAATTTGGCACGTTCATTTGGCAATTCGTCGGCTATGAATTTTTCTACATTCCAAAAGGCCTTTGTACGGAAAGTATTCGTGCCTTTGGCAATCCAGAGAATTGCATCTTCTATAGTGGCTGGGGCAGATGTAGGATTACTCGGCACAACAAATCCATTACTTTTAGTTTGCTCGAAGACTTCTTGTGCTTCACCCCATCTGTTAGCGCCCTGAAAACAGTACACCTGTTGAAAGTAGCGCAAGGCAAGTTGGCGACGGGGGTAGCCAGAGCCTCCTTCTTTTATCAATTCTTTTTCCAAAAGGTGTACAAGACACATGTTCACATCGGCAGCGCGGGTAAACTTGCCGCGTTCCATGAGAGCACCAATCCCTATTTTCACTTTTTTATATTTTTCTTCATTAAATCTGCCACTCAATTCCATTTTGAGTGCTTTAATAAAATGGTTGAGATAAATATGGAATCCGGGATCTTCTTTGTAAATTTCGGTTTTCATTAGCACGTCTTCGACAAAATATTCCGCAAATTCACCTTCTTCGCCTCCTCTCTTCGCCACTTGTTCCAACAAATGGTGAAGGCGATGAGTGAAGACGCTGAGCGTCAGCCGAAACCGCTCTTGATTGTGCATATAACCTGCCCAGATTGCATCGGTGTAGTGATGTAATACAGGCTCGAACATCATAGGCGAGAGCGTTTTATTGCTAAGGGCTTCTTCCAATAAAAAATCGCCTTCTGTGATATGGCGTCTAGAAATGAGGTCGTAGAAAAGGCCATATGCTTCTGGCTCTTCTTGCATTTCGAGGATTGCACCTTCAAGAAGCCCCTTGTATTTGGATTTCTTTGAGCGTTGATCGGGCGAAAGATAGGCTAAGCGGTAAAGTGATTCGCAAGCTTCGATACGCAGGTATAGGAAGTCGGCGCGTTCGGCAGCCAGACGGGCGTTATCGAAGCATTGGCGAGCGACTTCTACCCAGTCCATAAATTGAGGCAGACCTTCTGTGACATAACGTGTGCTCAGCACAAGTTTGCCACACTGGTAATACATATCCGCCATTTCGCGGTTCATGGGCTTGTCGTACAAGGGATTTTCCTTATCATCAATTGACTTAAACAAAGCCCAATGGTCGCGCTCAGTCGGCCACATCGGGTCTTCAGGAGGAAGGAGCGCTTTGGCAACTGACTCAAACGACTCTTTTATTTTTTGTTTTTGAGCTTCCACTTTGACTCTGTCTTTGGGCAGAAAATTGTTGAAATCTACGGCCATAGATCGGTAAATACGACTTTCTAGGCCAATTACTTTGATGAGATGTACCATATACGCCAGTGGCACCCGGCGACGGAGTAGTGGGTCATCAAAGCCTGGTTCTAATTTTTCTGCTTCTTCATAATTTTTTTCAAAGGTATCTTCACTTCCCACTACGGCAGCAAAGTTGGCTAGATTGGCCTTAGTACGCACTTCTTCACGGATACCAGACAGGTCGGCTACTTCAAGATTAGCGTTGAGGGCTTTGATTGCATCTAGAAGGCGGCCTTCATAGCGGCGACGCACAGCAAGATTACTCCCTGCGCGGTTGAGTACTTCTATTAGGTAGCGTAGACGATAGCGCTCAAGCCAATTGTTAGTCGGGTTGCCTTTGTAATCTTTTTCGGCCTGTGCCCTATCAAGCAAGGTTTCAGCAAGCAATAAAGTGCTTTCGATGGCAGCACGGTGGTGGGTCTCGGCTTCAACAAAGCGACTTCGGCGCTGGCTTTCAAAGCCGAGCAGGTGCTCAACCCAGATCATACCATGGGAGTCTCCCGTTTGGTAGAATATTTCTTTCGCTTTTTTTAGTTGTAAGCGTGCTTGAGAGTTATCGCCTTTCCAAATGCTAAGTTCTCCTTCGATGGAGAGGATACGGCCAAAGAGACCTAGGCGGTGTTGCTCGTCAAGTTGAGGTTTATAATTACCACTCAACTTGTGCTTTTCCTTAAATTCATTTGCCTTTTCTTCATTTAACAGCCCTCCGTAAAAACTGATTTCAGCAAGGATTTCCTGAACTTGCTTTTGCCATTCTCCCTGAGGCTTTTGTACAGCAAGCCAGTAATGTGCCTCTCGGAGACGAAGTTTGGCTAGAAGATTGAAGTCACATTTGAAAGATAATGTATCTATTTTTTCATTAACGTCTTGGCCGCTAATGGGATTGAACGCGGATTTTTTGCGCTCGTAATATGCTCGGGCTTTTTCAATGAGGCGACTATTAAGGTCGGAATATCGGTTGAGATAGTAGGAGAATTCATACAGGTATCGGTTGATGGCGTTGCGCTCGCTGTCTCGCCCACGGTAAGCAAAGCGGTAATCCATGTACTCCAGCATGAGACGTGGGTAGCGGTCGTGAAAGCGGGATTCACCTTTTTCATCCAGCGTATTCCTCCGATGTTTGTACATCTGGAAGAGAAAAGCAAGATATTTTTTTCGGTCTTCGTGGTGAATATCTGCTTGATCCAAATAGTATTCTTGAAAGATTTCAACCATTTCATCGTGGAGGCGGCGGCGGTGATCTTGTTGGATCTTTTTGCCTTTTTCCTCCCTTCCTTTCACATAAGAAAGTTTATCTTGATTGAATATGTTTTTAAAAAATCTAGTTTCTTTCAAATTTTTCACCTCGACATTTTCACCCATTGGTACGAGATTGCGCAGCCGATAAAAATCATCAGACTCAAGGCCGTGTTTTGCAATAGAGAGGTAAAAAACAGCGTCAGCCATATCGCCTCCGTATTCTTTCCGCTGTGCAGGAGTTAAATACTGGTTGTGCATTCTATCGGCGACATAATGCTTGAATTTTTTCTTTAAATCTACGTTTTTGTCTACTGCGCTAATATTGCCCAACACTTCCTTTACTGTTTTTGCTTTCTTGTTCTCAATGATCTCGCGGCGCAATAGGTCGGCAAGCAAATCAAGCAATATTGCTTTCCCATCAGTTAATTTGTGAAAAACATTTTTGTGTTCCTTTAATTCATCTTCAATTTCGCCCCAACTAACACCCTCCATCCTGCGCGCAGGGTATTTTTGGATATATTCTAAACATTGGTCTTCTGTAAACGACCTCAACTGAAACTCTTCAACAGGTATTCCTCTAACGGCATTATTATCTTCCTGATTATAGGCTTGTAATGGTTCTCGGCCAGAAACGACAACCGTTATACACATTTCTTTGACCAAAAACGGGAATAAGCTATCGCGCAACCATCGTCGAAGTGGAGCAGATTCGTCACCAAGCCATTGCCAATCGTAAGAATCAAAGAAGCATATTTGGGTCTCGTATTTAGTCCCTTTTTTCTTTAGGCTTCGAGCAAGCCGCGAAAATAGCTTGACTGCTACATAGGAAGGATCATAACCACCAGCTGAGGGTGCGTTTATCTTGACAAAGATATCCTCGAACTGTTCTTGTTCTTTTGTGCTCCATTCTGTTTTAATGGCGACCGTATCTAACCAGTGGTTCAGCCCATTGTTAAACCCTAAGAAAATGCCCAATTGTGCTAATATGTCTTTTTGAGTGGTATACTGCACAGCGAGATCAATCATTGGACAATCCTTCTCTTTTATCTTGTGGGCACTTCTGTAGTATTCCCAAGAGCAAGTAGCAGTAACCATACTCTTGCCCACACCTCCCATGCGAGCCTCTTCTGAAAAGTCCCAGTGCTTGGGCCTTTTATTTTTAGATGCCACAAAAACATTGATGATGCAAGGATTATCTTGCGACTGGCTTAATAGCGCGGTGAGCTCAGCACGACTACGGCTTTGGAAATTGTCAATAAAATTGTCAAATGCATTAGACATCTTAAAGGCAGGGTATTAAGGTGTTAAGAATTTCAGTTTTGGATTGGAAGGCTGATCGTTTCCGGGTGCTGTAGAAGTACCCATGGTTTCCCCTTTTCCCACCCTCTTGCGAGGGAGGCGGCATGGCAGAGGTCGCTATGTTTAAAAGGATTATTTCTTCGGATGCAAGCCCTGATCGCTTCGAGTTCTCGCACCAAAATTGAGTCCTTACAGTCTTTAAGCCAATGCTGCGGCGCGGCAGCGATGTCCTTTAGGAAATCGAAATGATGTTCTGAGTACGCTTCCGTACCCACATTCGGCCCGTCCTTGTTCAGAGTAGGAGTAAGTCCGAAGGATATTTGTTGGATTGCCCTGAACACGACCTCACCCCAACCTTGCCGGAGCTGTTCGCGGGTAGTAGAGAATGCTGCTTCGTCCTGTTTTTCGTCGAAGAGTTTGGCCCATTGGGTCAGTTGAATGTCGCGCAGAGAGGACTTGGCACTGCTCGTTTTTCCGATCAAGTCAGGCAAAATGTGCATCAGTATAAAGCGCACTTCACAGTCTTTGGCTTTTTTGCCCGGCTCGGAGCTTTTATAAAAGCAGTACAAGAGCAATATTTGAGACGGGGTAAAGCGGCTAGTATCTTCTGAATAGTGACTCAGTCCGCTGAAGATGTCTTTCCAAAAATTAGGGCTGTCCGAAAAGAGTTTTTTGAGTGGCGGTCGTCGGATTTCAAAAATCATATCTGGTTCCTTTCGCGCCCGCAAGCGTATATTGGAGCTTCCGCTACTAGGGAGATGCTCTTTTGAATCTAAAACGTATTTCACTAAGTGGTCGAAATCGAGACTGTCGTACTCGCCCATTTCCCAAGATATAGAGCAAAAATCGTCTACCTTAGATTGAATATTGCGCTTTTGGCCATCATTTATTCTGTATACTTCTATGCCGTTCGCATCAGAGCACCCCACCCAATGCCCGTCCTCGTCAAAAACAAGGGCGGACGGTGTGTAATCTCGAAAATCTTGCTCTTTGGCTTTTTGGTGAACAGTTTGGAGTTCAGTCTCGGCAGGTTGGGGCAGTGTTTGGGGGAATTTAAAGAATTCGGTATAGCCGCTTTTTACCCCCACTCCAATCCCTTTGCTTACTTTAAGGCTTCCGTAGCACCGAAAATGGCAAAAAAAGTGGGCAAATGGAAGCCAAGGCGAAGCGTTTTCTTGCTTCCCAATAATCATAAAATAGCCGCTGGGCGATTTGTCTGATTGTTTGACTGCCTCAATCGCCGCAATATTAAGTACGGGCTTATTGTCAATCGTGATTTCTTCATCCTTGCTTGGAAGATAGGCAAGTAGGATGGAATGATTGCCGCACTGCGCTATGTGCAAGGCAGGGATTTCAATATTGCCCGTCAAGGCTATAGAAATATGAGCTGCCGCCGCCTTTTTCTCCTTTTGTACAGTTGGGTCTTTGTAGATGTTTTCAATTCGACTCCCCAAATCATCTTCCGCTCCAAAAACTCTCGCCACCCCACAGGCTTCCCTTGCATTAATTAAAAAATTACTCACTTGGAGCCAATTAGCGAATTTATCTCCCTCAAGAAGTATTCTTAACATGTCAGCTTCATGTGCAATGTTTTGAGACAAACTTTCGGGCGGATCGCTCAAGTATTGAGCTAATATATTACGATCGCCCGTGTACATGGCGACTTGGTTTTCGAAGTTGCAGAACCAATCCTTAGGTGACAATTTTTGGGCATTCATATCAGTAAAAGCGGATTTACGCACAAATCTAAGCCTATTCTCTTTTTTTCCAAAAGTATACGGAAATAAGTTGTCGGAATCGGCCCTAAGATCGATTCCATACCACTTTCAGCATCTGCTTAGTACTCTCCCCCACCCGAAACCGCTCGTCCAACCTCCACCCTACCACCCACACCAGCATCCCATCGCCGTTGATCAAAAGCCAAACCGCTTCTTTTTCAAAGCGCGACAGTTTTTGATTGGTAAAAAAATCTTGCAGTTTTTGGCTTTTACCGCCCATCCCAAAGGGCTGGAAGGAATCGCCGGGCTGCCAATGTCGCAAATGTAAGGGGAACTTCAATTTGTCGGCATCCACCAAGGCAGTACAGGGATCATTAGATTGGACTTTGGGCGATTGCGCTTTGGTCATTGGCATCAGAAAAATCCCTGAACTGTCAGGAAGTCGGATCATCAAATCGTCTTCCTGAATGGTGATTGGTTGAATGGTGATTGGTTCATTGGTGATTGGTGGAATGTTTACCCGCCGAAGCCTTGGCGAAGGAGGGGTGATTGGCAAGACCAGGATTTTTTCTCGGTCAATAAGCACTTTAAATCCTTTGTCCGACCGGAGTTCGAGGCCAACATGGTCAAGGTTTTCTGCCAATTGTCTTGTTTGTTCGGCATCAAATCCAAATGGCTTGAGCAGTTGGCGGATGGCTTGTCGCGGCGATGGTAATTGGGAAATCTTTAGTTTTTCAAGGGATAAAACGGTAGGATTGGTTGAATGACCAGCGGTCTGGCCATTTATATCCAGCCATTGATTTAATAAAAAAACCAGGTTTTCATCTGCTGAACGGATCCGCCGCATGTTCCGCGCTGCGGTCTGTAGAAAATTGGGGTTGAGTGCCTCCAGTTGTGGCACGATTTGGTGCCGCATGAAATTGCGGGCATAGTCATCCGAAGCATTACTGCTGTCTTCGCGCCATGCTATTTTACGGGCTTTTGCGAAGTCAAGAATTTCAGTTCTGGTTGCAAAAAGCAAAGGGCGCAACAATTGAACAACAGAAGAGGAGCCTTGAGCAACAAACTCTTTTTGAGCCGCGATCCCTGAAAGCCCGGGCAAACTGGTGCCCCGAACAAAATTGAGCAGCGCGGTTTCTACAGAATCGTTCAAATGATGCGCAGTACTTATGCTGGGGTATCCATTTTTTGCAGCAATTTCAGCAAACCAGCCATACCGCAACTCGCGTGCAGCCATTTGGGTTGACAAGCCATTTTTTTTAGCGTAATCCTTTGTTTCAAAACGTTTTACAAAAAATTGAACCCCGAAACTTTGGGCAACTTTTTGCACAAAAATTTCATCCTCATTGGATTCTTCGTCGCGCAACTGAAAATTGCAATGGGCGATGGCGAAGGGCAAATTTGCATCCCTGAACAAATGCACCAATACAAGCGAATCCAAGCCCCCACTAACGGCCAATAGTGTGGGGTTGCCATCGCCCAAAGGCAAGCGCTGTGTTTTTATAAAATTAAAAAAGCCTTCGAGTAAATCCATTTCTTGAAAGTCAAAATATCTTGTGGCCGCTCAGTCCAGAAATCATTCCTGCAAAACTTGCCCTCACATACATGAAATACGCTATAGCCTTCCATTTTCTTTTTTTTCCGTTCCTCGCGTTCACCCAAATTACTGGCAAAGTAACTGGCGAAAACGGGGAACCACTGCCTTACGCTACCGTTTACGTGCGAAATACCAGCAATGGTACCGTCTCCAATGCTGAAGGCGACTATCGCCTTTTGGTCGGAAAAGCTGCGCAAGAAATTGTTTTCCAATACATTGGATACAAACAGCGCATCGAAAAAATAACCGTGGGCGATAAGCCTGTCCGTCTGGATGTACAACTCGAATCCTCCAATTTGGAACTGGAAGAGGCCGTTGTTTCTTCTATAGACCCGGCGGTTCGTATCATGCGCGAGGTAATTGCAAAGCGAAGGTACTATAAAAAGAAAGTGTCGAACTACGCTTGTGATGTGTACATCAAGGGCTTTTACAAACTTGTGGAAACCCCTAAGAAAATATTGGGTCAGGAGGTTGGCAACATGGGCGGCACACTCGATTCTACAGGGGCAGGTGTGGTTTACCTTTCCGAATCCGTGTCGAAAATTTGGTCTCAGGATCCGCCAGGTCGAAAAAAAGAGGTGATGGTGTCGAGCAAGGTTAGCGGCAGTGAAAATGGATTTAGCCTCAACCGCGCCACCTTGACAGAGTTTAACCTGTACGATGAGCGACTGGAAATCGAGCGTGAAATCCTTTCTCCGCTCGCCGACAACGCTTTCAATTATTACAGTTTCAGGCACGCAGGCCGGTTTAGAAACGAGCTCGGCTTTATGGTTGAGAAGATAAAAGTGATCCCCAAACGCCCTGCCGATCCTACCTTTTCGGGTTTCTTGTATGTGGTAGACGAACTTTGGCTTTTGGCCGGCGCCGATCTCTTGCTCACGGGGCCATCCATCAAACAGCCAGTGCTCGATACCATGCGCATCCATCAGCATTTCGTGCCCTTGGGCGCAAACGATACTTGGGGTTTGCTGACACAAGTAACGAGTTTCAAATTTGCCATTTTCGGTTTTAAAATCGCGGGGTTTTTCAACAGTATTTTTTCCAATTACGACCTCAACCCAAAATTTGAAGCGGGACTTTTCAATAAAGAAATTTTTAGAATCGAGGAAAAAGCAAATGAACAAACAGCCGACTACTGGAAAGAAACACGCCCTGTGCCACTTACCGAGGAAGAGGGGAAAGACTACGTAAAAAAGGACAGCCTCCAGAAAATATGGAAGTCCAAGGCCTTTCTCGATAGTATGGATAGAAAGGGTAACCGTTTCAAATTCAGCAACTTGCTCTTTGGCTATACCTGGGAAAACTCCTACGAACGCAAATCTGTTTCGTACCCTGCCGTATTCCGTTGGGTGCAGTTCAACACGGTACAAGGCTGGCTTCTGGACGTTCAGCCTGAGTGGAAAAAAGAGGAGGATCGTCGCGGCACCAAACGATGGTCGGCCGTGGGTGACCTGAATTACGGCTTTTCAGAAAAAAAACTTAGGGCAAGCGCCCGGATACAACGTCGTTTTGAGAGCATCCGATATCGAACACTCACCTTGGAAGGTGGCACTTCTACAGCTCAATTCAACCACTTGAACCCCATTGGCCCGCTGGTGAACACCTGGTATTCGCTTGTTGAAAAGCACAATTACCTTAAAATTTACGACAAAACTTTTGCTCGTGCCGATTGGAGCCAAGTGCTGACAACGGGCTTCAATATTCGCTTATCTGCCGAATGGGCACAGCGAAAACCACTCGTGAACCACAGTGACTTTAGTTGGAGAAAGAAACTCGAGCGGGAGTACACTTCCAATGATCCTGCGCCTATGGTCACAGTTGGTGAGCCAGCCGCCTTCCCTTCACCTGATATTTTCTTCCTGGAGGCTCAATTGGTTTTCAGGCCAAAGCAGCAATACAGCACTTATCCAAAATTCCGTTCGTACAGCAGTTCCGGATGGCCCGAACTGGTGATTAATTATCGTAAGGCCTTACCCTTAGGCAATAATGGTTGGGTGGATTATGATCTCCTAAGGTTGCAAATCCGGCAAAGCGAGGTCTCCTGGGGCTTGGCTGGGCACACCGATTGGAATGTGGGTGGTGGTTTGTTTCTGCGGCATAAAAACCTGTCGTTCATGGACTTACACCACGCATCGGGCAATCAGAGGATTTTCGGCACCCCTGTTAGTTATTTGCGTAGTTTTTTCCTGCTGCCCTTTTATGCCTATTCCACCGACAAACCTTACGCAGAAATCCACGCTCAGCATCACCTGGAAGGCTGGCTCCTGGATAAAATTCCATTGCTACGCAAATTAAACTGGAAGGAGGTTTTTGGGGCAAATTTCTATTATGCCGAACAAGCCTCCCGCGATCCGGCTTTTACAGGGAAATTGCCATACTGGGAGCTCAATTGGGGATTCGAAAACATTGGCATAAAAGCAATTCGCCCACTTCGTATTGATGTAGCATTTGGATTTTTTGGGAAAGAATACTACCATACCGGGGTAGTTTTAGGTTTGAATTTGTAATATACCTTGCAAAAACCAGATTTAGGGAACGGCAGGATAAAACTTTGGAACGGTTATTGACATTAATAGAATGGCTGTTTTGCCCCCCCGGTCACTTTGCTTCATTACTGGGCAGCCAATTTCCTTTAATCCTATCGATTACACTTTTTATTTAATTTGCCATGTCCCACATCTCAAGGGCTGTGCGTCCAAGCCTTCATGGGCAAACAGCCAATCCGATTACACCCAGAATTTTTCCAAGCACATCTGCCTTCTCTTCTAAAATGCTGCATTGCGATGTCGTGTTCGGTTCTCCAAGCATGGATTGCAGTGGAACAGGCATTTGCAAAATTACAGGCACCAACGCTTTCCTCCCACTTCAACAAAAGAAGGCATGCCAACTAACCTTTGCACAGGTTGCTGCGGTACCCGGTGGTAGAATTTCTCTCTATTTTTTCAGGGAGTTCCTTTGCATTCATCTCTATCGCCAACATTTCCGCAAGGGCGTATTGGTCATGAAAGAAGCATGCCCGATACCTTCAAAAATTTCCATGGGCCTTAACATTGCAGGAAAAAAGCTGCTTCCTGGCAATTATTCCGTAGTTGAATGCGACGGATATTTCCGGGTAGATTTGAATGTTGCCTAAAAAACGCTCCAAAACAAACCCCTGCAGCCGCTATTTGCAGCTGCAGGGGTATTGTTTTTTGCCCAAAATCACTTGAAACTTGTCACTTGAAACTTTCTCCGCTATTTCTTTCTAGCCGCTCGAATCAAGAAGAAAGCCAAGAGGCTAAAACAGAGCACACCAAGGAGCTGGTAAGCACTTTGGCTGATTAGTCCTGCGTGGAAAACGCCTGCAGCATCCGTATGGCTGGCCAATCTGTGCTCAAGATTTGCCGCAGCAAGCCAGCCCTGGCCCGTTTCGTAAGAGGCTTCCTTGGCTTGCCAAAGTGCCACGATTACACCTGCCAAAGCGCCTCCTGCCACCAATCCTGTGGCAAAAAGGCTTCCTTTACCCAGTTCTGAATCTTCAGCGTTTTCCCCTTTGCGTTTTCCCCACCAGTCCGTCAAACCTTTCAGCGCGCCGCCAATAAAGATTGGGAGCGTAGTGCTGAGCGGGAGGTAAAGACCTACAGCAAACGAGAGTGATTTCACTCCGCAAAGTTCCATCGTAACGGCTACGAATAGGCCAACCAACACAAATTGCCAATCCAAATTGAAGGAAAGCAATCCCTTTATAAGCGTTGCCATAAGGGTCGCCTGAGGGGCATTGAATTTTTCCCCGATAGCATGTTCAATGCCCTGGGCACGAAGATCAGCCGTTGGGGTGTCCAAGAAAAGGACCGTCGCACCGATCACGAGCGAGGAGACAATTACACCAATAAACAGCGCAATCTGCTGATAACGAGGTGTTGCGCCAATAAGGTAACCCGTTTTCAAATCCTGGGAAGTAGCCCCGGCATTGGCGGCAGCGATACAGACCATGCTGCCCACAACGAGGGCCATAGGTTCAAAAACTTTGCCCGTCCAGCCTACACCGATAAATACCAGCGCAGTACCCATGATGGTTGCGATGGTCATGCCCGATATGGGGCTGTTACTGCTGCCTATTATACCCACAATACGGCTGGCAACGGTGACAAAGAAAAATCCGAACACGATGACCAGTACGCCGATGAGCAATTTGCTCAGGAGGTTGTCGCCAGGAATACTCGGCAATACAGCCATCAGCAAAATGAGCGCAAGGCTGCCAATGCCTACTACTTTGATGGAAAGGTCGTTGGAAGTACGTTCCACAGCAACTGATTTGTCGCGGTTGCGCATTTCGCCCATGCTGTCCCGGAACGACGAGATGATAGTGGGCAAAGTTTTGATGAGCGTGATAAAACCAGCACCCGCTACAGCACCTGCGCCAATCTGGCGGATATATGCACGGTAAAGCGCCTCCGACAGATTTGTGAAAGTATGTGCACTTGGATCCCAGCCATATCGCGCACTGGCTTCCAATGGGTTCATCAGGTCAAGTTTGTCCAGCTGGGCCGCAATCACATCGGGCGGCACGAGGGTAGCCAACAATGGGATAAACCCGAACCAGGCCAATACACCACCAGCCACCAATACCCCGGCAATACGTGGGCCAATGATATAGCCCACACCCAGGTATTCAGGGGTGATTTCACCGCTCAATCTGGCAGCGGGAAGGTATTTATTGGCTATGTTGGTTGTCCAAGTCGGCGTTTCAGCAATAACATGGAAGATTTTTTGGAGCATAGCGTAACCAACCGCGAAACCAAGGCCCTGATAGGCCATTTTGGCAAAATCACCGCCTTTGTCGCCCGCCATAAGTACATGCGCACAAGCAGTACCCTCTGGGTATGGCAGGGTTTCATGTTCCTTCACAATCAGAGAACGGCGCAAAGGGATCATCATCAGTACGCCCAAAATACCGCCAAAAATGGCGAGCATCGTAATCGTCCAATAATTGAAATAGCCTTTGCCAATACCATCGGAAAGGAACAAAAAGGCAGGAAGCGTGAACACCACGCCTGCAGCCACCGATTCGCCCGCCGATCCCGTAGTCTGGATAATGTTGTTTTCCAGAATGGTGGTGCCGAGGAATTTGCGCCCCAGTGAAATAGCGATCACGGCAATGGGTATGGAAGCCGAAACCGTCAAGCCCGCTTTTAAGGCAAGATAAACGGTGGCTGCGCCAAAGAGCACCCCGAACAAGGAGCCAATGACAATGGCCCGCAGGGTGAATTCTTTGACCGATACGTTTTCAGAGGCGATGTAAGGTTTGAAGTCATTGTTTGCCATACATGATAGTTAATAGGTGTGGGTTGTTTTGGTCTTCATTGGGTCATTGGGTCATTGGGTCATTGGGGTCATTGGGTCATTGGGGTCATT
>CAZPTQ010000024.1:0-36402 GCA_964589365.1 uncultured Saprospiraceae bacterium | reverse complement strand
TGGCGGCAAAAGAATGGCATCAAATTGGGAAGTTATTTTGACACCGTTCCTAAGGGAAGGGTTGAGCAGCAAAAATGATTTCAAAACCATGAACAAAGAACATCATTACAAACTCACAGCCCAGTGGCACGGCAACAAAGGCACCGGCACAAGCAGTGTGCGGGATTATGACAGAAGCCATACCGTTACCATTGCGAACAAACCCGAATTGCACCTCACAACGGATAATCCGGCAGTGGGCGATAAAACAAAGCTGAATCCTGAAGACTTGTTGGTTACGGCCGTTTCATCCTGCCACATGCTTTCGTACTTGTATGTATGTGCTATGGAGGGCGTAGTAGTGGTGGATTACCTTGATAATGCAACTGGTATCATGATTGAAGAATCAAAAGGTGGCGGGCAGTTTAAAGAGGTAACCCTAAATCCAATCGTCACAGTTGCAAACCATTCAATGGTTGAAAAAGCAATTGAGTTGCATCATAAGGCACATGAAATATGCTATATCGCCAACTCTGTCAATTTTGAAGTGAAGTGTAATCCAATTTGTAAATCAATATAGGTATCAAACTCATTCCGATGGAAATTCTCAATAGCACTCCGGGCGATTTAGAAACCATTTTCAAACTCTACGATGCTGCAATTGCGCATCAAAAAGCGGTGTCGCACATGCATTGGTTGCCATTCGACCCCCAAATGGTAGAAGCCGAAATCGCCGAGGCTCGGCAATGGAAAATCGTGCTGGACGGCCAGGTTGCCTGTGTTTTTGTAACAGCCTACACCGACCCGGCCATTTGGGGGGAGCAGGACCGGGAACCCTCGGTTTACATCCACCGTATCGTGACGAACCCAGCTTTTCGAGGCCGGAATTTTGTGGGCGCTATTGTGGAATGGGCCTTACAACACGGCGCATCCTTAGGCAAAAAATATGTTCGCCTCGACACTTGGGCTGAAAACCTGAAATTGAAAGAAATTTACGTCCGCAATGGCTTTCAATTTCTGGGCAATGCCGCTCCAGCAGACCCCACCGCGTTGCCGAGCCATTATTCAGGGATTGTGCTCGGGTTTTATGAGATTACGATTGACTGAAAAAAACCGCAAAATGTAAAATTCAAAACCGCAAAACTGAGCGAAATGCACAGCTCTTGGTATCATAGTTTTACATTTTGCGGTTTTGAATTTTGCGGTTTAATTTATTTCGCTCCGTCCACATTCCACGCTCACCGAACTCCCCTTACCCGGCTCCGTCCGCAAATCCAGCGTACCGCCAAGATACTCCACCCTCGTTTGGATATTGAGCCATCCCACACCTGGGGCAATTTTCAATTTCTCGCGATCGAAGCCTATGCCATCGTCCTCCACGGTGAGGTTCACATGGCCATCATTTTCTATGAGTTGCACCAGCACTTGCCTGGCATCGGCGTGTTTGACGATGTTGTTGAGCAGCTCCTGTGCAATGCGGAACAGGATGACTTCTGTCTGTTGTGGCAGACGATTTTCAAGTCCAAATGCTTGATAGTGAACAACCAAATTGCTCGTAAGCCTAAGGTGGTCGCAGTAGTCGTGCAGGGCATCTTTGAGGCCAAAGCGTACGAGTGCTTCGGGCATCATGTTGCGGGCGATGTGGCGCAGTTCGCCAATGGAGCGGTCGAGGTCGCCGATGACCTGGCTTAGGGCAACAGCCCCGGTTTCGCTGAGGACATATTGTTGCGTACCACGAGCGGGAAATGTGGCGGCAGCACCACCCCTTCCATCGCCCGCAGGGCTTTTGAAAATGCCTCAATGGCCTGCCATCGGTTGCCGAGGAAATCCCAGGCGTTGCCCATGTTGTTGTAGCTCGCCACCAATTCCTTTTTCATGCCCAGCCTTTCGCAAATAGGAATGGCCACCTGACAATCGCGATAACGACCCAGATTGTTGTAGGGTGCGGAGCGATTGATGCGGCACTTGGCGATGCCGCGCTCGAAGCTGGTTTTTTCTGCCAAAACTAAGGCCTGGTCGAAGTACAGCAAGGCAGTGTCGGGCTGTGGTTGTGTGTAAAGTTTGCCAACTTCCATTAAAGCCCACACGCGGGCCGTATCCGTCGGGGCAGTTGCCGCGAGGTTCAGAAAACTGTCACGTTTGGCGGTGTTTTGCGCAAGCAAATTCAGAGGCAGCAGCAGTAGTAAAAGCAATGGCTGTTTCATGGGCAGATTTCTTTAATGTCCAATGTCCAACAAGGAATGTCCGGGAAGAAAGTGAGTGGACACCTTTGCATCATCAATTCGAAAGAAACAATCACAAACACTTTAACACTAAATTTTTCAAACACAATGAAACAGTCAAAATTCTTCAACCTGAGCATTTTGCTCGCATTTGTGGCAACTACCCTTTTTGCCAACAACAACTACCCTGCACCCACCGACGTAGTGAAACAATATTTCAGCAACTTGGACGCTGGCAACCTTGCAGCAGTAGAAAAACTTCTCGCTGAAGATCTTCTCGGCAACCGCCCCGCTTGCCCCACAAGCACTGCCCAAAGAAACGTGGCTGGGCGTGGGCCAAGGTTTTAAATCGGCTTTCCCCGATATGAAGCACGAAGTAGTGGATTGCATTGAAGCGGGCAACAAAGTGGCGGTACGCGGCATTTTCAAAGGAAAAAACGACGGCCCAATGATGGGCAACCCTGCCACCGGGAATTATGTGAACGTACCGTTCACCTCTGTTTTCGAGTTGGACAAGTCGTGGAAAATCAAATCGGTAGATATCCAGTTTGATCAAAAAGCCTTTGAAGCGCAACTGATGGCAGGATTGCCCAACCCTTCCGCAAAGGCAGAATTAGACATCCGGACCATGCTCGCTGCTGCCGACGAAGGCAACGGAGACAAATTCATGGACTACCGGCTCTCCAACGCGCCCAATTACTTTGCTGGCAAACAAACCAGCGGTGAAGACATGAAGAAAAGGATCATCGGCTTCAAGGCAGGATTTCCCGACATTAAGCGCACGCTCGACGAGGTAATCGTGAGCGGCAACAGCGTGACGGTTCGAGGCTTGGTGACAGGCACGAACGGAGGGAGTGGGTTGAGCTCCAATAAGCTGAGATTCGAAACCTACGGGATAGGCAAGGGCGATAAATCACATAACGATGCCCGCGAATGGCGCCAACGTGAAACGTAAAAACTGCACTTTTCGGTGGCGTTCTCGCTGAATTTTGCTGAGATGCGGGAGATTTTTGCGCGAAGTACTCGATTTATCGCCCAATCGAACCGAGGTTTTGAGTACGTTATTCATAAGACTGGCGTGTTCGGCAGCCAAGCGAAGGTCGTCCACCCAAACCATAACCTCGGAGTTGTGCTTATGCGAAAGCTTGTCCAGATTATAACTACCGATGGCGGAGATATGGCCATCTATCACCATGGCTTTGGTATGGAACATCTTGACTCCCCGATACTCCCATATTTCTATCCCAGTCCGCAATGCTCGGGCGCGACGGTTTCGGTACACTGCTTGTACCAATGGCAAATCGTTTGAATAGCTTGAATTGGTAAGCAAGCGGATCTTCACCCCCCTTTCAATGCTTTTTTTAAAAGCTCGCCGCCAGCGAAATGTGGGGATGAAGTACGGATTTTCAATATCAATAGTGCTTTGTGCCTTTGAGACCAGGGCAATCAATTCAGCGGTGGCCTGATGGTCTTTTCGTGCGCGCCAACGGCGGCCTTTTCGCCTTTGATAAAAGGTATAATTATCGTGTATGAAATGTATCGGCTGGGTAGTCTTTTTAAACCCAACATTCCAGTCCTTTTGGCTGACGGGCGAAAGGTGCAGCCTTTTTTGTACGATGCCAGGTGTCTTCTCTAGCGCAATCTGCCAGCATTTCCGCTGCACATCGGTTAAAACAGCGTATTTTCGACCACTTAGCTTTGGATTGTTCCAAAGCTCCTCGAAATGCTGCCTAGCATGTTGCGCAGTACTGTCGGAAACGACATACACTTCGCGGTCCAAAAAATTGCTAATAGAGTCAAGCAGATAATATCGCTCTGCAAGGTTGCGCCCACCGACGATCAGCATCTTGCTGTCGGTAATAAGCATTTTGCCGTGCATCCGGTCTACAATGGTTCGAAATTTTAAAGGGTTAAGGATGTTAAACACTTTCGTTTTGACACCTCGCTCTTCCAGATAGGAAAACAGGCAGTCGGGCAAGTGATTGTCAAAATCATCAATCAATAGCTTTACTTCGATACCCCGTTCAGACGCTTTGATCAGCATTTGCAAGGTGGCAAGGCCAATTGCATCGTTTTTAAGGGCATACGTAGAGATCAGGACTTCTTTGTGCGCCTGATGGATGAGGTCCCAACGACATTGCAGGGCTTCGCGCTCCTTACTGAGAATACGGTAAATGTTTGGCGCTTGGGCAGAGAGTGATGGCCCGGACAGGCAAAGTAAGTAGGCAAAAAGCTGGGCGAAATGTCGCATGTAGATTGGGTTGAACGGGAAGAGTCTGGCTCAATACTACTATAAACCGCAAAATTTAAAACAGGAAAGTTTAAACCCGAAAAATCAATCAAGGGTAAAACGTTTAAAACCAACCATTTGAGGCCAATCGCCTTGTCTTGATTTTAAATTTTGCGGTTTATAGTAGTATCGAGACAGCCTAACCCTTATTTTCTTGGCAGCCACCATCCCAACCATATCCCAACAAGTCCCCAAGAAACAAGTGCGTCAATGAGATGGCCTATAGAGTTGTTTTCAAACCAGATACTGTTCAGGTAAGGAATGGTCATATAGCCTATTAGGCCTATTGCTATAGAAGATTGCACAGCAGTTCGCATATTGAGGGTTTGAAACTTCAGCAGCAGCCAGGTAAGCAAAAAAGCAGCCAGTAAATCAACTACAAAGCCTCGAAACATATTCATCCCCATATTTACATTGAAGGCTTTGTGATAACTGATGCTCGCCCAAGGTTTTCCAATACTTGGCTCCATCAAGGCTTCAGCTTGTTCGTGGCTTGTGCCGGGAGGAACACCTGGAACCATATAAGTGCCTTCTTCTGTCAAGTTTTGATTGAGTACCTCTATAATCTTATCCTGATTGGGGGTATGGCCATACTCGGAATTGTGTATCCCAAGGGCTGACCAAGAGAGGAATTGCCAAACGAAAAGGATCAGTCCGCCAACGATGGTTGCAATAAGTTGTTTTTTCATGTCAATAAAATTTTGATGTGAAGAATGATGCAAAAGTAAAAAATCAAATTCCAAAACAAATAGTTTTGTAAAAAAATTAAACTTGGCTTCTGAAGGTCTGCGCTTGCATCATTCCAATCTTTGCCGTACATTCGTACATCATTTAACCACGCAAAGCCCCATGATTGCACAGTATGTCCTTCCAAACCAATCCTCAGCTCGAACTCGCCTTCGACTATGTGCGCAACACGCACAAGAATATTTTCCTAACTGGAAAAGCAGGCACCGGGAAAACAACATTTCTGCACCAAGTTAAGCGAGAGACGCCCAAACGAATGGTCATCGTAGCCCCTACGGGCGTGGCTGCCATCAATGCGGGAGGCATGACCATTCACTCGTTTTTCCAATTGCCGTTCGGGCCTTTTTTGCCGGGCAGCACACCGGATCCGACACGGCAGCGGCGGTTTTCAGGCGAAAAAATACGTTTGATCCAAAGCCTTGACCTGCTCGTGATTGACGAAATCAGTATGGTCAGGGCAGATGTGCTCGATGCCATTGACGATGTGTTGCGCCGTTACCGCGACCGCTATAAACCCTTTGGAGGGCTTCAGTTGCTGATGATTGGCGACCTCCACCAGTTGCCGCCCATCGTTAAAGATGAAGAGTGGTATCTGCTGCGCGAGCATTACCAGACGATGTACTTCTTTGGCAGTCAGGCACTTGGCAAAACTGACCCTGTTTCCATCGAATTGAAACACATTTATCGGCAGTCGGACACTTCTTTCATTGACCTGCTGAATAAAGTGCGCAACAATCTTATAGACGAATCCGTGCTGGCTTTGCTCAACAGCCGCTATGTCGCCAATTTCAAACCCACGGAAGAGGAACCTTATATCACCCTTACCGCCCACAACGCCTCGGCGCAAGAAATCAACAGCGAAAAATTAGCCGACATAGCACAGCCCCTGCAGACCTTCAAAGCAAGTATTGAGGGCGATTTCCCGGCTTACGCTTATCCTGCCGATCAGATTTTTGAATGCAAAAAAGATGCGCAGGTGATGTTTGTCAAAAATGACATAAACCGCGAAAAGCGGTTCTACAATGGCAAAATTGGCAAAATAACGGGCTTTCGGAAAGACACCATCTATGTTCGTTGTCCGGGTGAAAATGAAGATATTGAAGTGCAAGCGGTAGAATGGACGAACGTCAAATATACCCTGAACGAACAAACCAAAGAGGTAGAAGAACAATTGCTCGGCAGCTTCACCCAATACCCGCTCAAACTGGCATGGGCCATCACCATACACAAAAGCCAGGGCCTCACTTTTGAACGCGCCATCATTGATGCTCAGGCTGCCTTCGCCCACGGACAGGTGTATGTGGCACTGAGCCGCTGCAAAAGTTTTGAAGGCATCGTGCTGCGTTCCAAGATTGTCCCTTCGAGTGTCAAGACCGATTCTGTGGTAAAAAACTACTCCGAGGAAGCCGATAAAAACGCGCCCGACGAAGCCCATCTCAGCCGCTCTAAAGCCGACTACCAGCAGTCGCTCGTGCAGGAATTGTTTGATTTCAGCCGCCTGCGCCGACAATTTACGCAGATGAACCGCTTGTTTTTGGAACACGAAAAGACGCTCCACCAGGAGGCCGGGCAACAAATTCAAACCCTGGAAACACAAGCCATCGAACAGGTTATCGGGATAGCCGAGCGATTCAAGCCCCAAATCTGGCAATATTTTGCAGAGAGCTCTTTGCCCGAAAACAACCTGGAATTCCAAGCACGCCTCCAAAAAGCGGGCGACTATTTTGAAGAAAAACTGGGCAAAGCCTTGCTGCCCGCCACCCGTAGCATTCAGATTTTGACCGACAATAAATCTGTGCGAAAAGCAGCGATGGAGGCCTTGGAAGGGCTGCAAAAAGAAATATTTGTCAAGAACGCCTGTTTCGCCAACGTCAAAAATGGCTTTTCTGCCACCCGCTACCTTCGCGCCAAAGCAGATGCCGAACTGGACTTCCGTGTGACGAAAAACATCGTTACGCCTCCCGAGCGAAGCGGCATACCTATGAATACACCGCACCCGGCATTGTTCGCGTTGTTGAAAAATTGGCGCGAAGGAGTGGCAGAGATCAACGGGCTGGAGCTTTACGAAGTGTTGCCCACACGTTCATTGCTTGAGATTGTTCAGTTTCTGCCCCAAAACCTTGTTGCTTTGAAAAAAATCAAAGGAATCGGTGAGGTCAAAATCAAGCAGTTTGGAGCCGAGCTCATTGGCATGATCAAAGCGTATTGTTCTGAACAGCATATTGAGCTGGACCAATTGCCAGAGATGCCCCTTGAAAAAAACATCAAAACAGACACAAAGCTAATGAGCCTTGAGCTGTTCAAATCAGGCAAGACGATTGACGAGATTGCGCAGGCTCGCGGGTTCGTGCGCACAACAATCGAAGGCCACCTTGCCACTTTCGTGGGCTTGGGCGAACTTGACATTTTCAGCCTGATAAATCGGGAATCAGTAGAGGAAATCGAACAGTTTTTTCGAAAGAACAACACCCAGGCAAGTACTGAAGCGAAGGCGCATTTCGAGGAGAAATACTCTTACGGGGAGATAAAGATGGTGCTGCAGTATATGAACCCTGGGGTGCAGGGTGGGTAGACGGTAAAAGGCTATTTAATCCAGTCTGTTTCGTCATGCTTCATCGGCCAGCACCAGCGAACAAAAGCGTTTGATCTGTTCGGCATCGCCCAGCACCACAATCTGCATATCGGGCTGAAGCACCGTTTCTGGTGGAGGGTTGAGCTGATAATGCCCATCCGGGTATCGAAGTCCCATGATGGGTACTTGAGTAGCAGCCTGAATACTGCTTTGGGCAATGGAGCATCCCCGAAATTTGTCTTTTAAGCGTGCTACGGCTATTTCCTCAAAGACCACATGATTTGTCCCCACATTGGAAATCAAGTTGAAAAATGCAACCAGGTCTGGTTTTTTTACCAATGTCGCCATGTAGTAACCACCAATTTGTTCGGGCATCACCACATGGTTGGCGCCCGCCCGCCGGAGTTTTAATTCGTCGGTAGCGTTGTTGAGTCGACTGATGATTTTTAGGCCCGGATTGATTTGCCGGGCGGACAACACAACAAAAAGATTGTTGGCATCCGAGGGCAAAGTCATCACCAAAGAAGTAGCCCGCTCAATACCAGCCTGCTGTAAAACTTCATCCAGGGTGGCGTCCCCTCGTAGGAACAGATAATCTGTTTCGCTTTTCAACTGCTCCGTTTTTTCTGGCTCAATTTCAATGACCACAAAGGGTAAATTTTGTTTCGCCAGTTCTTTACATACTTCTCCGGCGTGGCGGCCAAAGCCACAGACAATGGTGTGCTGCTGTAATTTGTTGATTCGCTGCATCATTTTTAAATCCGAAAAAAAAGCGTGAATTTCAGGGTCTGCGAATATGCTGGTGACCGTGGAAATAGCGTAGGCAAAAAAGCCTATGTTGAAAATAATGAGAAAGGAGGTGAAAAAGCGTCCGTCATGGCTCAATGGAATTACCTCCCCAAAACCCACGGTAGAAAGGGTCACCAAACTCATATAATAGGCGTCGAACCAAGGTGTTTGCTCTATAATCCGATAGCCACAAGTCCCGATTAATACCGCAATTACCAATAGAAACAGAGCGAACCGTAGTCGGCGAACAGCAATTAGGAAATGCTCCAAACGGCCCTTCTTCGTGAAAACGATCTTCTTTTTTCGAGAGAGATACAGAAGATGGAGTAGATAATTCATGCCGCGAAAATAGGGCAAAGCGTGCGTTAACCAATTACTTTACTGCCCCTTCAAATGTGTAGGCAATGTCTGCCTGACCGGCTTTTACCCAAAGGATGGTGCCGCGCAGCTGGTTTTCGTTGGCCGAAAACTTCCAATCCATGCGGCCTTCTTTTTCGCTTGCCATCACGGTTTCAATGGCGAGCGAGCCGTCTGGTGCTGCAGTACAGGTATAGGTCGAAGCCGCAAAACCATATTGCAGGCACTCCGAACTTTCCACCATTTTGTTTTTGAAGGAAAGTATTTCAGAGGGTTCTGCCTTGCCGCCCGCAGTGAGCGTGATGGTGTACTGTTTGCCATCCAACTGCTCGCAGGTCAGGGACTTGATTTTAGCCGTATTATGTTGCTCAGCGGGGCTTGGTGTTTGGGCGTTGCAAGCGAAAAGAAATGGCAGCAAGAATGCGAACAGTGAAAAAATAAATTGTTTCATAGTGGCAAGGTTTGAGTGAACGATGGTTTGAAAACGCTCAAAAGTACAAAATATGCTACTTTTGTTTTCAGTTTTTACCTGTTTTTATAGTTTTGCCGAAAATCTTCAGTTGCACCGATAGTGGCTCCGTACAAGGCCCACACGCCGGTAATCGGGTAATCCATGCCGTTTGTTTTCACGGACGAATTCAATAGTTGAAAGACCTTCCCATGCAGTTTGACATGGGGGCTTTCAATGCACAGCTGATGGCGAGGAAGCGTGGATCACCCAAGTTGGTAGTCCTGCAAAAGCACCTCTGCAGAGATATGGAGTTTGTTGCTAAGATTGCGTATCATGGGCAATGTAAGTCTGCGCTTACGGCTTAGGATTTCGGAGGCACGACTTCGATAGCCAAGCACCTCGCCCAGTTCGGAAACGGTCATCCCGGTCTGTTCCATACGGAACTTGATGGCCTCGATGGGATCGGGCGCAGAAATGGGATAATGTCGGTTTTCGTACTGCTCTATAAGCAGTGTCAATAATTCCAATTGGTCACCTTCTGGCGTATCAGGCTTTGCCTTAAAAATTGCATCCACGGCTTTGAGCGCCTTTAAGTAATCGGCTTCTGTTTTGATCACTATCGGGGTGTAGTTCCCAAAAATCGCGCAGGGCTTTTTTGGCGATGATCCTCATTGAGGGCAAAGACAAGGGTTTGTTACCAAGGTGGTAATAGCAAGTTAAAAGTCAGCCACAAATGGACACGGAGGCTCATCTAGTCAACACAATATAATCCTTCAACAAAGTTTTCAAAAACTCAACGCGGTTGAAGGGGCGTTGTTCCACACCAATCAAGGGCATGAGCCTCGTCACGAGATCTTCCACCAGTTCCTCATGGGCCTGGTTGGGATAGATGCCAAGGCGGGTGAGGGCGGTTTTGACAAAAATCATGTCGCGTTCGCTTAAGTTGCGGACTTGAGGGTACACGGGCTGATAGTTTTGCAACGAGGAGATGCTAAGAATATCGGTGAGGCGAAAGGTGTAGGAGGCGTTGCTTTGGAGTTTGATGATGGTGGTGTTAGCAGCCATGTCTCCGAGGCGCTGGGCTTTGGCGGTGGTCTGGATAAGCAAGCCACCGACGATGCCTAGGCAAAATATGGAGTCCACCAATTGCAGCAACGCGCGCAGGGTCACGTCGCTCCATTCGGGATCTTTGCCATCGAGTCGAACGACTTTGATACCGAGCCCCATTTTTCCGGGGCTTTGCCCGCGTTTCAGGATTTCAAAAAGGATGTGGTAAAGGAAGTAAATCAAAAAAAGCATGACGCCAAAAAACACGCCCCACCAATTATCTACTTCTCCAAAAATGACCATCATCAGGATAATCAAAATATAATACCCGATCACAATGATGCCTGTATCTAGCATCCAAGCCAGCGCCCGCTCACGCAGCCCCGCGAGTTCGTACTCGATGGTGACATTTTGAGTGGTTCGGATTTCGATGGTTTTACTCATGTGTTGTTTATTTGGTTATTTGGTTATTTGGGGGCTAAAGCATGGTATTTGAGTACCCCGAAAAATCAGGGAGGAATGTCAGGCTTTAGCACTCCAAATTACCAAATCACCCTGCTACAGCATATTCCCGCAACGCCTCATTCAAAGAAACTTTTTTGTCCGTACTTTCTTGGCGTTGCCCGATGATGAGGGCACAGGCAACCTGGTATTCGCCTGCGGGAAATTTCCGGGTATAGGTACCTGGTATGACCACCGAACGCGGCGGCACTTTACCTTTATATATGATTGGTTCTGAACCAGTAACATCAATGATGTGGGTGCTTTGGGTGAGTACTACGTTGGCTCCCAACACAGCCTCCCGCCCGACGTGTACGCCTTCCACCACAATACAGCGCGAACCAATAAAACACTCGTCTTCAATGATGGTAGGGGTGGCTTGTGGCGGTTCCAAAACACCACCAATGCCCACACCGCCAGCGAGGTGGACGTTGCGGCCAATCTGTGCGCAGGAACCGACCGTAGCCCAAGTGTCCACCATAGTGCCTGCGCCCACCCATGCCCCGATATTGATATAAGAAGGCATAAGGATTGCGCCTTTTTCTATGAACGAACCGTAGCGCGCCAAAGCCTGTGGTACTACCCGAACCCCTTTTGCTGCAAAACCAGTCTTGAGCGGGATTTTGTCGTGGTATTCAAATGGCCCGACCTCTATGGTCTGCATTTCTTGGATGGGGAAATAAAGCGAGATTGCTTTTTTGATCCATTCGTGGGTAGTCCATGCGCCCTCGGAAATTCCTCCTTTGCCTCCAGCTTGGGCGGATAAATGCTCTGCGACGCGGAGTTCTCCTCTGTCAAGCAATTCTATGACTTCGCGGATGGCTTTTTTGGTCTCCCAACCCTGCAAAAGCGAGCGATCAAGCCAAGCGGTTTCAATGGTGTCTTTCAGGTCTGCCATTATTTCTTTTTCAGTTTGAATTTGAACGTCATGTGCTCACAATGAAGTCGGTTTTCTCTTTTGGTTGCCTTTCATCATCCCGTCAACAATACGGCGATCAAATAATCCGCCAACAAAATCAGAATACTGCTGTACACCACAGCGCGGGTGCTGGCCTGACCAAGTTCGATGCTGCCACCTTGAACGAAATAGCCCTGATAGCAAGACACCGTAGTAAGAAGGTAGGCAAACACCACTGCTTTCACATACATCATGAACACGTTGTACGGCACAAAAAAGGAGCGCAGCCCCTGGGTATACTCGTCGCTGGTGATGATACCGGTAGGTACGGTGGCCAAATACCCGCCTATATTGGCAACAAATGCCGAAAAGGTCACCAGCATCGGGATTACTACCAACGCGGCAATCAGTTTGGTGCTGATGAGGTAAGCTGCAGTGTTCACGCCCATTACCTCCATCGCGTCAATATGTTCTTTTTGGCGCATCCCCCCGATTTCAGCGGCCATGTTGGAGCCAACTTTACCAGCCAATACTAAACAGCTAATGGTGGGAGAAAGCTCAATGAGCGCCAAATCACGTACGATATAGCCAATGTAATAGCGCGGCACCAACTGACCATCCAACTGATAGGCAAACTGAATGGCTGCCACCGCCCCAATAAAAATCGAGATAAGGCACACAATGATGAGCGAGCCAACGCCGATATCGTTCATCTGGCGCATGGTCTCTTTCCAATACATCGAAAACTTCTCAGGCCGTCCAAATGCATGTTTCATCATGATCAGGTAGCGGCCAAAGTCGTAAAGGAAATTGTATTTTGAAAGTGCAGATTGCATTTTTCGGTTGGTTCGATTTTTCGATTGGAATGATTGATTCGATTGGGCAAATGTAGCGTTAAGTCGGCAGTCGTAAGCTGTATTTCACAAATCACAACACCTCGCCAACCACAAATATGCTCCCGATTACCAAAATTAAATCTTCCGGTTTAGCGGCACGTTTGGCGGCCCTAAGTGCATTGCGCACCGAAGTGTATGCCCGGCCATGCAACCCAAACCCAGCGGCTTTTTCGCGCAGCAACCCAGCTTCTAATCCTCTGGGAATGTTGGCTTTAGCAAAATAATACCGCGCTTCCTGCGGGAAATATTCCAGTGCTTTGTCCACGTCTTTGTCGTTGACAAAGCCGGTGACGACGTGGAGTTGCCCGAAACCTGTAAGGTTTTTAGAAACCTTATCGGTTTTTAGCCCTGCGAGGGTTTTACGGCCCCGCATTTCGTTTATCCGCTCAAACGCCAGCCGAAATCCAGCCTCGTTGTGCGCACTATCACAAAGAATCGTGGGATTTTCCCCGATTATTTGCCAACGACCCATGAAACGGGTGAGCGAGCGGAGGTTTTTCAATCCCAATCTCAAAACCTCGTAGGTTTCCAAAAACCTACGAGGTTTAAGCATTTCAAAACATTGCAAAACCGTAGCCACATTCCTAGCCTGAAATGGTCCGCTAGCATCTACCTCGAGGTTTTCGAGGAATAAATTCCCGTCTTTGAAAACATTGTGTACCCCCGAACTCCGTTCCGGGGAGGGCATGGTGCCCCCTGAACGGAGTTCCGGGGTACTTTCTTCCACCCGATAATGCTGATCAGCAAAAACGATGGGTGCTCCTACTTCAGCAGACCTTTTCAAAAAAACGGGTGCAGACTCAGGATGCGTTTCGCCAATGACGACTGGGATGCCTGCCTTGATGATACCCGCTTTTTCGGCGGCAATGAGGGGCAAAGTTTCGCCCAACAAATTTTGGTGGTCAAAACTAATGTTGGTGATGACGCTCATTAAAGGCGTGATCACATTCGTGCTGTCGAGCCTGCCACCCAGTCCAACTTCAATGATGGCGATGTCTACTTTTTGTCGTGCAAACCAATCAAAAGCCATGGCTACACAAAGTTCAAAAAAAGAAGGCTGGATACGTTCTATGGCTTCGCGGTGGAGACCCACAAAATCAACGACTTGTCTGCGCGGAATGTATTGTCCATCTATTTTTATGCGCTCCCGAAAATCCTTGTAGTGGGGGCTGACGTAAAGCCCCGTTTTCATGCCAGCAGCCTGACAAACTGCGGCCAGCATGTGGCTTACAGAACCTTTCCCATTGGTGCCACCGACGTGGATGGACTGAAATTTTTGATGTGGATTGCCCAGATGCTCGCAAAGTGCGATGGTATTCGTCAGGTCATTTTTATAGGCCGCTGCGCCGATTCGATGGAACATCGGCAATTGGGCGTACAGAAAATCGAGCGTTTGTTTATAGTTCACAGGCAAACCATTTGGGCCGCAAAGTTGGGTAAAACTTTTGCGCTAGCGTCTCGAAAGGAAGCCGCAATTTTGCCGTAGCCCGGCTTTAGTCTCACAAGTGTTTTTATCAGACAGGATTGACAGGATTAAAAAGATTTTGGCAATATAAGGAACGGTGTCAAAATATGCTAGTGAGACAGCCTCAAGTTTGCTCGCGGTCATACGACTTAAAGTCGTCAGACCGCTCCTTGCTCACAATTGCCACATTTGCCCATGCACCCTGTTGACACCCTGCACCTGCACTTCAACCCCAATCAAATGATCGTGCTGAACATGGCCATGGCTTTTCTCATGTTCAGTGTTGCGTTGGATGTCAAGTTTTCCGATTTCCGGAAAGTGGCGGAATTTCCGCAATCGGTAGGAGTGGGTTTGCTGGCGCAATATCTAGTATTTCCAATCCTAACGCTGGGAATCATAGCAGTGTTTAAACCGCCAGTCAGTGTGGCAATGGGAATGGTGCTGGTGAGCATGTGTCCTTCGGGCAACGTGACGAATTTTCTGGTTCATTTTGCCAAAGCCAATGTGCCGCTTTCCGTCACGCTCAATGCCATCATTATCCTTTCGGCCACATTTATCACCCCTGCGGGTTTTTTGTTTTGGTCCAAATTTATACCGGATTCCGAGGCTTTGCGCCAATCATTCGAGATCAAATTTTTGGATATGGCTTTGATTATCATTGAGTTGATCGTGGCGCCCTTGCTTTTGGGGATTTGGTTGCACGAACGGAAACCTGATTTCGTGGCGAGAATCCGTTCCTGGGTGCAGCGTATTTCGTTGCTGATTTTTTTCGCCATACTTGTACTGGCTTTGCTTGGCAACAGCGACAACCTGGCAAACTATCTTGGCTTTATCTTTTTGCTGGTGGCCGTTCACAACGCCGTTGCACTTTCCAACGGTTACCTGCTCGGCAAGATTTTTCGTTTGCCCAAACTGGACTGTCGTACCCTGGCTTTTGAAGGCGGGGTACATAACACCGCATTGGGTCTGCTGCTCATTTTCAAGTTCTTCGGCGGACTGGGCGGTATGGCGCTCATCGCTGCATGGTGGGGGATTTGGGATTTGGTGACGGGAATGGGGTTGGCGTATTGGTGGAGGGGGAAATCTGTTTAGTACCGATGAAATAATAACCTCACGATTTGGAGATTTACTTTGCCCACTTATTTGAATTGGGTTTTCCTACTCTTACCTTTGATTAATAAACTCTTTTTATGTCGAATCGTTTGTTGATTCCTGCACTATGTTGCCTTTGCCAATTGCCAATAATGGCCCAAATCACATTTGAAAAAGCGGGTGACTTTAGGGGTACTGTGAAAAACGCAGTTGATACTTGGGTTGAAGCCGAAACCTATAATTATAGTTATTCGTTGAATGGTGAACACCTATCGTTTTTCAGAGGCCAAAGAAAAAGTAAAGCTCGAATACGAATATGACAGTCAACAGAATTGGACAAAATGCATTCTATACGCTGGGAGCGTGCCATATCGGATATTTTTAAGGGAAATTAGTTATTACTGAAAAGAGCAGGCTGAAATTTGACAAATTTTGAAAAGTTGTCAAATTTAACCATGCTACCCCTTCCGTTCTCCCTCAAAATCCACAGACTGCAACCTTTGAATAATCATATTCACCAGACGCCGGGAATATTCCGCTTCGTTGGCTTCATAGGTTTGAACTTCCTCCAGGGTAAAGTGCCCAATGACGGTGCCTGCCAAGCGATTGCGCAGGCGCGGGTCAGAACGAAGCGCGTTGGAAATCCATTCCAGCCGAGCAGGCGGGGCCAGCTGAAAAAAAACGTTTTTGCGTTTCTGGATTTCCGAGACAAACAATTGCACCAGCAGCTCATGTTGCAATTTCAAGATGGGGCGGAGGGTTTTGTTCTGAAATTGTTCTTCGGGCTTTGACGTCTGGATAGGCAGTTGCAAATCAGGTCGTAATTGGAGTAATTGTTGTTCGTCGCGCATAGTAGTGAGGTTCAAAACCTCCAAGGTAACAATGGTTTACAACCCTTTGCGTTTTTCTGCCAAATACTTTCCACATGAAACTTTCTGCACGTCTGTTTCCGCTCGTTCTGTCCCTTTGCGTCTCATCGCTTCTTTCGGCCCAATCCATTTTAGATTCGCTTTACGAAGCACAGCCACAAAGTGGTTGAATTTGAATAGCCTCCGATGCAATCGGGGGGAATATAAGCAATGGTAACAACCCCGAATGGGGTTGAATATATTCTAAACGCACATTCAACCCCATTCGGGGTTGTTACACACACGCCCTTCCTCCCCGAATTTCATTCGGGGCTAGCCATGTTTGACCCTTTCTGGGTCTTTAAGTCAATGACATTGCCCTGAAGGGGAGTTTATACGAAGATTGAGCAATTGAACCAATTTCTCCAATCGAACAATCCCCCCAATCGAATCAATCGAACCAATCCCCCAATCGAACAATTGCCCTACCTTCGCGCCCATGCTCCTCACCCTCCTGCACAAAGAGTTTTTGCTCGAATTCCGCCAGCGCTATGCCTTGAGTGGTATTGTGCTGTATGTGTTCAGCATGGTTTTCGTGGTTTATATAGCGAGCATCAAGGTACAGGCGCAAGTGTGGAATGTGCTATTTTGGCTCATTGTGCTGTTTGCAAGCATCAATGCCGTGGTGAAAAGTTTTGTGCAGGAAAGCGGGTCGCGCCAATTGTATTACTATCAGATTGCCGACCCTTCGATGCTGTTGTTGGCTAAGATCATTTACAATACCCTGTTGCTGTTGACTTTGAGTTTGCTTTCTTTTGGTGCCTACAGCCTGGTCGCTGGGAATCCGGTGAAAGACATGCCGCTTTTTTGTCTCACTGTGGCCTTGGGAAGTGTGGGTTTTAGCATCGCGTTCACGTTCATCGCCAGCATAGCGGCCAAGGCCAACAACTCGGCCACCCTCATGGCTATTTTGAGTTTCCCGGTTATATTGCCCATTTTGCTTACACTGGTCAGGCTTTCGCAAATTGCGCTCAGGCTTATTCAAGACACTTCCTTTAAACGCGACATTGTAAACCTGTTGGCTATTGACGCAATATTGTTGACACTTACTTTTGTGCTGTTCCCATTCATCTGGAAGGACTAAATTGAGGTATTGGGGTATTAAGACATTATTTCATTAGTGCACAAATCCTTAATATCCCAATATCCCAATATCTCAATATTTAATTTCAAATCATGTGGTGGAAAACGCTCTCCGTTCTACTCGTCCTTTACTCCCTCACCGTAGGGATGTTGGTGCCGCTCAAACCCGGCATTGCCTACGTCAGTCCTGCAACCGCCAAATCCGGCGACACGCTGCGCCTGACCATTCATGGCTACAACACTTTTTATACCCGCAGCCGCGCCGAGGAGATCCGTGTATGGCTGCAATACGATTCGGCAAGCGCCATGCTGGGACAGAACCTAAAAGTGTTGAACGACACCATCCTGGAAGCCACGTTCCACTTCCCGTCAGATTTGCCGCGCCCAAGTCCATCGGTCATGCTCAACGCTATTTTGGACCATCCATCTGATGGTGTTTCACTTCTACCGTCTGCGGTGGAGCTTGTGCGGGATACTGCTACTGCCCCCTCCTTCGCTTTGGCTACGGCGGGTTTACCCTCCTTCGCTTTGGCTACGGCGGGTAAACCTGCCACTTGGACAGAGCACCCGGTTTCTGAGCTTCACATCATAAAAGACTTTAGTTTCCCGTATCGAAACGTCATTTACGAAAGCATTCGCAATACGTTTTACCATGTACCGATGTGGTTTGCACTCATGTTCCTGTTCGCGGCTTCTGTAGTGTACAGTGTGATGTTTTTATTGGCTAAAAAATTGGATTACGACCGCAGGGCCTCGGCGCTTGCAGAGGCAGGGCTGCTATTTGGCATCATGGGTTTGGTGACAGGGATGTTATGGGCCAACTATACATGGGGGGCTCCCTGGAGCAATGATATCAAGCAGTTGATGACAGCGGTGCTGCTGCTCATTTATATGGCATATTTTATTCTGCGGCGCTCCTTCGACGAGCCGGAAAAAGGAGCAAGACTATCAGCGGTGTACAACATTTTTGCGTTTGCATCCCTCATTCCGCTGCTTTACATCGTGCCACGGATGTTTGCCAGCCTGCACCCAGGTTCAACGGGTAGCCCTGCTTTTGGCAGCGAGGATTTGGACAATACAATGCGTTTGGTTTTTTACCCGGCAATACTGGGCTTCACGGGCATCGGGTTTTGGCTGGCGCAATTGAGGACTCGAGCCAAAAGGGTAGAGGACAAGATAATTGGGCTGGATTAGATGTGCGGGGTCGTAAGACCCGCGAAAGGCGCAATAAAAACGGGCATTCCGCACTACGCGAAATGCCCGTTTTTATACTATTTGAGTCTTGCAAACTTGAAACTACTTCCCTTTCAAATACTCCTCCACCAACTGCTTGTAATAAGGCTTCAATGCCGGGCTAACCGTGCGGAATTGCTCCACCTCGGCGCGGCGTTTTTTCAAGTATTCTTCCAGCGCGGGCGGCATTTTCGGTTGTTGCTGGCGGGCCACCTCGGCTTCGCGCTGCTCGTCCTGCTCGCGCTCGCGCTCGGCTTTTTCGTGTTCAAGCAAGCGGGTCAGGATTTGTTCCTGGCGCTGGAGCATGTCGTTGGTCAATTTTTTGTTGACGAGATCAATCTCGATCTTGTTCATCTCGTCCATGATGTCGTCAAGGGCTTTGTCGCCCTTGCCTTGCTCCTGTTTTTCTTTTTGTAGTTTGCGGAGTGCATCGCGGATGGCCGCTTGTTTGGCGGCGAGTTGTGCAAATTCTTTGCTGTTGCCTGGTTGCGTACCGCCGCCGCCGCCGCCAGGTTTGTCTTTGCCACCTTTCTCCTTGCCGTCTTTTCCGTCTTTTCCTTGTTTTTCGAGTCGCTCCTTGAGCTCCTTCATAATTTTATTGATGTCCTCTTGACCTTTGCTCATCTTGTCTTTTGGTTCTCCGTCACCTTTGCCCTTGCCCTTCCCTTTACCCTTGCCCTTTCCGGGCTTGTCGCAACTTTGGCTTCCGGGCATATCGGCGGCCATTTGTTCCTGCATCTGCTGCATGGATTCGGCGAGCAACAAGGCGAGGTCGTTAAGCCCCTTCATCGTGCGGTGCTGGTATTCGTTGGCGGTGTTGGTGCGGCGTTCTTCGAGTTCTTCAAGGCTGTTTTTAAGGTTGGATTTTACCTCTGTCACCTTCTCCGTGATGATGCCTTCAATCTGGAACTGGCGCGTGGCGAGGGCCTGAAGGCTGTCTTCCACAAGTTTGAAATCGTCTTTGATTTTGTACTGCTGCTGGGCCAGTTCGACATAGCGTGGGGTGTTGGGCGTGGTGGTTTCCACGTCTTTTTTGTTCTGCTCTTGCGCGAACGACAAGCCAACGAGGTTTTCCAGCAATTGACGGATGGTTTTGAGGTCTTCTTCCATTTGTTCTTGCTCGCCGCTTTCTTTGCCTTGTTTCATCTTATTGGCCATCTCCTTCATCTTATTGGCCGCTGATTTCTGCTTTTTGCCCGCCTTTTTGTTGTCTTTCTTGTTGATATTTTCCTTCGCCTCTTTCTGTTCCTGCTTAGCATCGTTCATTTCCTGTTGGTTGTCCTCAATCTTTTCAGGACGTTTCAACTCCTCATTCTTTTTCAAAAGATCGTCCATCTTTTTGTCCAACTCTTCCAACTTCTCGTTTAGGCTTTGCTGCTCTTTTTCAAGTTCTTCCGTTCCTTTTTTCTCTTCTTCCGTTTCTTTTGCGAGTTCCTCTTGTTCTTTGGCAAGTTCTTCAAGTTGCTCGATTTGTTGGTCGAGCAGTTGTTCTACTTCGAGTTGTTTGTAAAGTTCTTCAAGGCGCTCAAGTTCTTTATTGAGTTCCTCGTTGGTCATTTGCATGTCCTCCATTTTCTCCAGCATCTCGTCTTTGTTCTGCTCCTGAAGCAGTTTTTGGATGTCTTCGAGGAGTTTTTTCATCTCTTCGTTCATGGTTTCCTCGAACATCTTCTCCAACTTCTCCTGCTTTTCCTGCAATTCAGGGTTCTGCTGATTGAATTCCTTCTGCTGCTCTTTGTTTTGATCAAAGTTCTCTTTGGCCTGCTCCATTTGCATCTGGAGCTGTTTTTGGCGCTCCATCAATTTTTCCATCTCCTTCCGGGTCTGCCAATCCAACTCCTTCTTTTGCAGTACTTTATCGCGGAGTTTTTTCAAATCCTCCTGAATTTTCAGGCTTTCTTTTACTGCCTTTTCCAGATCCTTTTTGATTTCCTCGGAGTTGTCGGCTTGCTGCTGACGGAACTCATCAAGGGTGGGCATTTTGTAGGTCATTAGACCTGTACGCGCACTTTTGGAGCCGTTCACCCCGTCATTGTCAAACACCTCAAAGTAATATTGCACTTCATCGCCTGGTTCGAGGCTTAGGTTGCTGATGTCCCAAGAATAATCGTACTGCGATTGTTTGCCTTTGGGGTTTCCAATTTTTGAGGTATTCATGGGCAATTGCCCTCCTTTTGCTTTTTTGATCTGGTAATTGAAAGTCAGATTTTGAATGCCGTAATCGTCCTGAGCATCGCCGGCAAAAAAGGCGAGGCGCAGATTCGAGCTATCTTTGAATTCCTCCACCGATATCTGTGGGTGCAGGTCAGGGATGACCGTGATGGTGTAGGCCACCGAATCGGCACCTTGCAGGATAGCGTTGCTCAGGTAAAGTTTGTAGGTCTCGTCTTTGAGTGCGCGGCGACGGAACTGGAAAAGTTCGTCGTCGAAGCGTTTGGCTTCCTCCCCGGCGTTTGAGCCAAAGCGAAGTTGCAGATTGTCCGTGTTTTGTGCGTTGAACACCCAGCCGATATCTGTGCCCTGCGGCACTACGAGGTCTCCCACGTTGGAAAGTTCTTCGTTGGCGCGCCCGATGTAGGCGGGGAAATTGAGTTTGGTGTTAAACGACAGGATATTGGGTTTACGCAACACGTTCAGGGTGTAATCGCGGCTTTCCACGCCTGCGGAGAACAATTTGAATTCTGTATCTTTCTGAACGTTTGTGAATTTGTAGGAAAACTCGTTGGCGGCGCTCTTTTCGAGGCGGTATTGTACGTTGCCGAGAGAGATGAACACTTCGTTGGGCAGCACCGCGCCGTCCACTTTCACGTTCAGCACAAAGTCAGAAAACTGCACTGCGCGAAGCGAATCCGGATTGATCAAAAACTTGAACGGGGCGGGTTTCTCATACTTGGTGCTGCTGTTCCAAAGGCGCATCGTGCCTTCGCGGAGGATGTTGGGCGCGCCCAAGAGCAGGAACAGGAGCAACATGACAGGTGGCAGGGCGTAGCGCAGGTATTTGCGGTTTTTGCCGAGATCAATGGCTGCCTGAAACGGCACAATTCTGATTTCCTCGCTTTTTTGGTTGATGCTTGCGTTGATGAGTTCGGCATAAATTGCGTTGTTGCTCTGCTGCTTCAACTGCAAGATATTCAACAACTTATCCTTCACATTTGTGAAATGCTCGCCGATAATACTGGCCGCTTTTTCGTGGCTGATGACTTTCCCCAGATGGAAATAGTGCATAAGCGGCAGGGCCACCCATTGCCATACGGTCACAGCGCTCAGGCCCAAAAATCCCCACAAAAGCCCCGTTCGGACGCCCGTGCTGAAGTAGAAATAGTACTCCGCCACGTTGAGCAGAATGAACAGGCCGAGCACCACGCCTACGGTATAAAGGGCACCGCGGAGGAGCTGGTTGATGTAAAATTTGCGGATGAAGCCGTCGAGCTTCTCGATGAGGAGGGAGTAGTTGTCGCGTTGCATAATTATCAGTCGTTTTAACCGCCGAAGCCAAAGGCGTAGGAGGTTGTCAACTTTCCGATCCCGATTTCTTCGGGACTACACTTTCGGAAAGTTCGGTCACCATTTCAAAAGAGCATTCGAGATTGCCAAAGGTTGTTTAGGCGGGGCAAATTAAACTCATTTTTGGACAAAAAGTTGGGATGCCTGCGGATTTAACCGGAAAGGGATAGTTTTTAACATCGTACGATCAAATTTGCTTCCTCAAAATGAAAGCGTAAAAGTGTCCTTTTTTACGACGATCTATTGCAATGATTTTTGTGCCAAGTCAAAACGCAAGGCTGTTACTTTGCATGCAAATTTACCTTTCCAAGTATTTACTTTGAAAATATCTTGTAGTTTTGTTTACAGCAATTTTGCCGAACCAAACGCTAAAATTTTTTATGAAACATTGCTTCACGCTTCTCACGCTTCTCTCCCTTTTTACGTTTGTGTCCGTTTTTGGGCAAGGAGGGGGTATTAAATTATTGACTTCGGAAACCAAAATCACCTATATACCTACGTCCTTTAAGGGCGATTCCACTTACAATATTTACGACAGCTCCAATAGAATTATCGCTCAAGACATTTGGAATTTGAGCAATTTTGGAACCTGGTTTTTGGCCTATCGAAACATTGATATGGAATATGATTCGAATGGGAATTTGTTGGGCAGAACCCTTCAGGAACGTAGCAGTAGTGGTGGTTGGAAAGATTTATTTCGGACGGTCAACACCTACGATTCGGCTGGTCATCAGCTATCATACTTTCAAGAAATTTGGGATGACAGTATATGGACTTCCAATGGGTCAAATAACTGGACATACGATGGAAACGGGGATCTACTCACATGGAGCATAGATGATTATATTCGCTATAATTATACCTATGACTCAGATGGCCTAATAGATATCGAAACGCGACAAACTAAACAAGATGGCGACTGGGTTGATTACAATCAATGAATGTAATAAAGGAATCTCTTCGCACGTATGCTTACGATAATAACCACAACACCCTCTTTAGTCGCCTACAGTATTGGGAAGCCGGTGCATGGGAGAATATCTCCCAAAAGATTCACGAATACGATATGGAGTCTAAAAATCCTCTTCAGCAAAGGAGAAATCTGGTCAAATTCAAGCAGCAGTTGGGTGCTATATGACACACATCGCTACTACTACACCGAGTTCGTACCCACCCATGCCCTATTGCTCACCGAATTCCAAGTTTACCCAAACCCAGCCAGCAGCGCTGTCACGATAAAAGGAGTAGGATTGAGCCAGGCTATGATTTTCGATCAGCATGGCCGTCTCGTCTGTACAAAAAGCCTGCTGGGCCAAGACCAGCAAACCCTGCAATTAGGCAATTTGCCTTCAGGCAACTATTTCCTGCAAGTCCTTGACTGCGATGGAAATCTCGGGGCAAAGCCAATCCAGATCAGACGTTGAGCACCGATTCTAATGGCTTCCATTCCGAAGGCTGTCGAAAGATGCCCTAAAGTATTGATACAAATTAACTTGTGTAACTCGGTGGCTTTCCAGATGAACGCCCAACCCAAACAGCAATCTACCCGACACATACCCATTTTAGAAAAAAAATTAACTACCACAAAACAGGACATTCACTACAAAAGGGCTTACTTTTGCTTAGCATAAGACATTGCAGTTTTTTAATCTCTCGCCTTTTTCAATCCTCCCCCCGCCCGCGCACAACAAGTAAGGTCACTTTTCAAAGTGGCTCGGCTTTTGTCACGTTTAATCCTGAGCGTCAATAATATCCGATTACTATTTTAAAAAATGTTGTTTCCCATGGGACAAAAGTCTACCGCATCCTATCTCAAAAACCGAATTACTCCTCTTGTCTTTTTGCTGGCATTTTTGCTGCCTGCTTTATCACAGGCACAATTCCAAGTCACCGTCACAGGCACCAATGTCACCTGTTCTGGTTTTAACAATGGCACCGCCACAGCCACCCCTTCAGGCGGCTGGTTTCCGTACACCTATTTATGGAGCAACGGTGCTACTACCCAAACAATTACAAATCTTGCACCTGGCAACTACTGTGTCACGGTGACGGACATTGACCTCGCCTTTGGCACGGGTTGCATTGCCATCACCCAGCCTCCTGCTTTGGGGGTTGATGTGTATTGCAACAGCCAAATTTGTGGTTTTGTGCCTGATGGTACAGCCGCCGCAGTTCCGTTCAACGGAACCCCGCCATACTCCTATCTTTGGAGCAATGGCGCGGTGACACCGGAGATCACGGGGCTTACGCAGGGCACTTATACGGTAACAGTTACAGATGCCAATGGCTGTACAGCCACTGATTTCTGTGAAGTTGGTTTCTGGGACGAAGGCATTTGGCTGATGGATTCCATTTATCAGCAAATCAACTGCTTTGGTGCCCACAATGGCTGGATTCACGTTAGCGTGATGTCGGGCGTTGGCCCCTATGCTTACATTTGGAGCAATGGAGGTACTACTGCTGACATCATCAACTTAGGTCCCGGCACTTATACCGTGACGGTGACGGATTTGGGCACCGGCTGTACCAATATTTCGTCTGCAATATTGGTCGAGCCAGCTCAACTGGTCTGCACGCCTTCTTCTATTCCCGCCAATTGCGGCTTGAATGGTACCGCTACCATTACCGCTACGGGTGGCACACTGCCCTACAATTATAACTGGAGCAATGGGCAAACCGGCCCCAGCATTACGGTGCCAGCTGGTACTTATGGTGTGACGGTGACGGATGCCAATGGCTGTAGTTGTTCTAGCAACGTTACCGTTTCGAGCAACAGCATTGCCTTGGTTGTCACTGTGACACCGACTGTGCCTGCTGGCTGTGTTGTCGGTGGGAGTGCTTCGGCTACCGTATCAGGCGGCTCTGGCAACTATGCTTACGCTTGGGACAATGGCAACACCACTTCAACAGCTACCAATCTCGCCGCTGGAAATCACAATGTTACGGTAGTTGACATCACCACGGGTTGCCAAGGCATTGGCACGGTAACTATTCTGGTCGCCCCACCGCTCATTCCAACGGCTACGGCAACTGCACCAGCAACCTGTTTGACGGGTGGAACTGCTACTGCCTCTGCTACTGGCGGTATTGCTCCATACACATTCCAATGGGACAACGGCCAATTGACGGTCAATGCCACGGGACTATTGGCAGGTCAACATAGTGTGACCATCACGGATGCCTCTGGCTGTGTGGGCATTGCATTGGTAACAATTCTTCAATCACAAGGACCTACCTTAAACGTAACGGTTAACTTAAACGCAACCTGTACGATGGGCGGTACGGCTACTGCCTTAGTCAGTGGCTCAACGGGGCCTTACACATATCTATGGTCGGCTTCTGCCAACAATCAAACAACGGCAACTGCTACTAACCTTCCTCCAGGCACGCACAGTGTTACAGTAACGGATATCAATGGTTGTAAGGCAGTTGGAATGGCAACCATTACCCAGCCTGGCGCACCAACGGCGGTTATTTCTGGCAGCAGCCCATCGGCTTGCGGCAGTAATACCGGTTCTGCCACAGTGTCGGCCTCCGGGGGCACAAGCCCTTTCACCTACAAGTGGAATAACCCTGGCATGAGCACGACCGCTACCGTTACCAATCTATCGGCTGGAACTTATACCGTTACAGTCACAGATGCTGCTTCTTGTACTGCTACCGCAGTTGTTAGCATTGCTGCTTCATTGCCTCCAAATGTGGTCATTGTTGCTTCTACCAATGCCAACTGTTCTACCCCAGGCAGTGCGATGGCCAGCGTTTCCGGTGGCACACCGGCTTACACCTATGTTTGGAGCAATGGTGAAACTACCGCTACTGCGGTGAACCTGCCTGCAGGCACGTATACGGTGACGGTAAAAGATGCGAACAATTGTACCGCAACTGCTTCTGTTACCATCGGTTCAACCAATAATGGCGTTAAAATCGGCGATTGGGTTTGGTACGACAACGACCAAAACGGATTCCAACATCCTACACTTGAAATTGGTGTGCCGAACATTACGGTCATGCTGATGAAAGCAGGTCCTGATGGCATATTTGGCAATGCTGACGACGTGACAGTTGGCACCACTACAACCAACGGTGCTGGCAACTATTATTTCGATTGTGTTACTCCCGGTACTTATATCCTGATGTTTACAGGGAAACCTGCCGGGTATCAATGGACGAAAAAGGACTGGGTCAACAACGATTGCAAAGACAGCGACGTGAAGACCAATGGCAAAACCGAACCGTTCACCATCGTGGCGGGTCAGCCAGAAGATCTTTGTTTTGATGCAGGCATTCATACTATTTGCGAAAACGTAACCAATGCTGGAGTAATATGCTGTAGCCATGCCATCTGCGAAGGCGAAACGCCTGATCCGATCATCGGTACAGTACCGCCTACCGGTGGTAGCGGTTTGTTAGAGTTTCAGTGGTTGCAGTTTATCCAGATTGGTCAAGCACCGCCCAGTTGGGTCCCAATTCCGGGCGCCACGGGTGAAAGCTACCAACCAGGTCCCTTATTCGAGACAGCAAAATATATGCGCTGTGCTCGTCGTGCAGGCTGCCCCTTCCTTGAATCCAACATTGTAACCATTACGGTATTGCCGGCTGGTTCACCTGGTTGCACCGGGTTCAATATGAACTTTAACGTAACCCAAACAAACGGAACGTCTGTGCTGGTACATTGGACTACACTTCCTGAAGCAACAGAGTATTCGTATACCGTGCAACACTCTGAAGATATGCAATCTTGGAAAAATGTGGAAACCCTCATGGGCAAGCAAGATGCAGTCAACCCGAATGAATACCTCTATTTGCACGAAAACCCGGTAATTGGCAGAAACTTCTACCGCATCCGTCGCTTGAGCAGCATGGGGCAGCAGGCTTTCTCTGATATCCGCGCGCTCGAAGTATTCTTCAGCCCTTCCAATGGTATCCTAATCGCACCAAACCCGGTGGTGAATACGCTGCTCATCAAGAACGCCATCCAATACGACACCGACGTGACGATAGATATTTCGGCTACCAACGGCGCCGTGCTGCACCGTATCAATATCCCTGCTGGTGACCTGTATTCGAATGACTTGCAAGTAACAGATTTGCCGACCGGCATTTACATCGCCCGCATTCGATTTGGCAACGGCGAAGTGAAAACGCTGAAGATCGTAAAAATCTAAAGACAGCGAATTGCCGATGAAAGGCAATGTGAGAAATAGTAAGGCGGCCATCTCGATTTTCGAGATGGCCGCTTTTTTAGCTCTTCAGACCCAATTTGTGATTGCCCTGTTGATTTTTATGATTATCAAGATAATGCGTTGAGTCTTTTTCCTATTCTTGCAGCCTAAATTTTTAGACTGCGATATGAAACAATTCCTCCTCCTCTTTTTCTGCATTTTCTTTCAGCCCCTCCTTTTTTCTCAAAAAAACAAAACTATTTCCCCCGTTACTGCTGCCACGGATGCGGGTCAAACGGTAAATGAATCCCTATTAAGTTCGCTCCAATGGCGCAATATTGGCCCTTTCCGGGGAGGCAGGTCTGCTGCCGTGACGGGCGTGGCGGGCAAACCCAACCTGTTCTACTTCGGTGCCACGGGCGGTGGCGTATGGCGCACCCAAGACGGCGGCCGCACTTGGGAAAACATCTCCGACGGCTTCTTTGGCGGTAGCATCGGAGCCATCGAAGTAGCTGCTTCTGATCCAAATGTGATTTATGTAGGTGGTGGAGAGGCAACCGTGCGTGGAAACGTGAGCAGCGGCTCGGGAATGTGGAAAAGTGAGGACGCAGGTCGAACCTGGAGGCCATCAGGCCTGACAAAAAGCAGGCATATCCCGCGTATTCGTGTCCATCCAGGCAATCCAGATATTGCCTACGCTGCGGTGTTGGGCGACCTTTTCAAAGCCTCCGACGAACGCGGTTTGTACCGCACCCGCGACGGAGGGAAAACCTGGCAGCGCATTCATTTTGTGAATGAAAACGTGGGAGCCGTGGACCTTTGCTTGGATCCCACGAACCCAAGAATTATTTTCGCTTCATTTTGGAAAATTAGGCGCACACCCTACGAACTGTCGAGTGGAGGGGAAGGTTCGAGTCTTTGGAAAAGCACCGATAGCGGTGATACCTGGACAGAACTCACCCGAAATGAAGGACTTCCAAAAGATACCCTGGGCATTATCGGCGTCGCAGTAAGCCCTTCCCGGCCAGATCGGGTGTGGGCCATTGTCGAAAGCCAAACCGGGGGCGTGTTCCGTTCTGACGACGGCGGAAAAAAATGGACGAGGGTGAACGAAGATCGGAACCTTCGGCAGCGTGCCTGGTATTATACCCGCATATACGCTGACACCAAAGACGAGGACGTAGTATATGTGATGAACGTGGCCTACCACAAAAGCAAAGACGGTGGCAAAACATTCCAGTCAAAATACGCACCACATGGTGACCACCACGATTTTTGGGTCGCGCCCGAAGACCCAAAACGCCTGATTATCGGTGACGACGGCGGCGCGCAAATCAGTTACGACGGTGGTGAGACTTGGAGTACTTATCACAATCAGCCCACAGCACAGTTTTACCGAGTCACTACCGACAACGCTTTCCCTTTCCGAATTTACGGGGCACAGCAGGACAATAGCAGTGTGCGTATCGCGCACCGCACTGACGGCTCTTCTATAAGTGACCGTGATTTTGAACCCACTGCCGGAGGCGAGAGTGGCCACTTGGCCGTAGACCCGAACAACAACGACATCGTGTACGGCGGTGAGTATCACGGTTTTATGAGTCGCGTAGATCATCAAAACCGCAGGAGCCGTCCTGTCAATGTTTGGCCTGAAGACAACATGGGGCACGGTGCTGAGGACGCGAAATATCGGTTTCAATGGAACTACCCGGTTTTTTTCAGCCCGCACGATCCGAAAAAACTGTACGTGGCCAGCAACCAGCTCCATGTCACTACGAACGAAGGACAAAGTTGGCAGACCATCTCCCCGGACTTGACCACCAACGACAAGAGCCGTCAAAAATCAAGCGGTGGCCCCATCACACAGGACAACACCAGCGTAGAATACTATTGCACCATTTTTGCCGCAGCCGAAAGCCCACGTATCAAAGATCTGATTTGGACGGGAAGCGATGACGGTTTAGTGCATATCACTCGCGACGGCGGAAAAACATGGACGAATGTAACCCCGCCTGATCTGCCCAAATGGACGATGGTCAATTCACTCGAACCCGACCCGCACAGCGACGGGGGGTGTTATCTCGCTTGCACGGGCTACAAACAGGGGGATTACAAACCCTATCTTTTCAAAACCATAGATTTCGGCAGAACTTGGACAAAAATCACCGATGGCATTGGGAATGAAGATTTTACCCGTGTCATTCGCAGCGACCCGAAGCGGCAGGGTATCTTGTATGCAGGTACGGAACAGGGCATGTACGTCAGTTTCACGGATGGCCGGAGTTGGCAAAAATTCCAACAAAACCTGCCTATTGTGCCCATTACCGACCTGGCCATCAAAAACGATCATCTTATTGCTGCCACACAGGGACGCTCGTTTTGGATCATTGACGACCTTACGCCTTTGCACCAGATTGCGGCTTCGCCGGACTTTTTGACAAAAGGGAATTTGGCCGACAAAGCGATGCATTTGTTCCAGCCAAAACCTTCCTATAGGATGCGTGGCAGCTCGGTGAAGGGTTCAAAAACCAGCGGTGAAAACCACCCAAATGGCACGCTGGTGCATTATTATTTGAAAAACAAACCAGGAGAAAAAGACACGGTTAATCTGGTGGTTTTAGGGTTTAACAACGATACTATCAAGGTGTTTTCAAATCAAAAATTACCCGATGGCTGGAAAAACAAGGGCGGTCAATTGAGTGATTTAAAAGCAGGTGGCAACAGTTTTGTCTGGAATCACCGCTACCCGGATGCAGAGAAATTTGAGGGCATGATACTTTGGAGTTATGATCTTGAAGGGCCAAAAGCAATACCCGACGTATACAAGGTTCGTATCACCGCAGCAGGCAAAACAGAAGAACAAACATTTGGCGTATTGCCAGATCCGCGCTCCGATGCAACCTTGCAAGATTATGTAAGACAATTTGGTTTTGTGCAATCTGTGGGTGCTAAACTTACAGAAGCACATCAAACCATTAAGGAAATCCGAAACGTACGTTTACAAATTAAAAGCATGACCGAGGGGTTGCCAAAGGACGATAAGTTCAAGCCTATCCGCACTTTATCGGCCCAAATTGATTCAGCCATGACCACGGTTGAAGAGGCCATTTACCAGACTAAAAACCGCAGCAGCCAGGATCCGCTCAACTACCCTGTGCGTTTGAACGACAAACTTGCCAACCTCATGGGCCAGACGGTGGAAGGCGATTATGCACCTACGCAACAAGCCGTTGAAGTGCGTGAACTGCTGTTCCGCCTCACGGATGAGCAATTGGGCAAATGGAAGGCGGTGAAAGCGCAGGATTTGCCTGAATTGAACCGTTTGGTGCGGGAGTCGGGGGTAGATTTGATAAGGATCAAGTAGTGGTTATTTCCAAAGAACAAATAAACAACAAACAAAAAAACGGACAACGAGGTGCAAAGCCTGTTGTCCGTTTTTTTTAAAATTTTGTCTGCTCAATACCTGATTGCGTACTGGCGAACGTTTCTCCGGTTAATCCTCGTTTGCCGGACGTGGGAATCGCTCCCACACGTTGTCGTCTACACGGTCAATTGGCAAAGTGTTGAGGCGGCCATAGCGGCGCATATCTACCCAGCGGTGGCCTTCACCATAGAGCGAGTAACGGCGCTGCTTCAACATTTCGTTAATTAAATCAGCCTGTGTGGCAGGTCCAGAATATTGGCCCAATCCAGCTTTTTGACGAATAATATCAAGAGCGACCGTTGCATCGGCGAGTGCAATCGGGTCTCCGATCTGGATTTTTGCTTCGGCAAAAATAAGTATCAGCTCCTCGTTGCGGATGATCGGAATGGACGCTGCGTTGCTGGCATACACACTGAAATCAAAATCGCTTTGCAGCCCATCTTGGAACTCTGTGCTAGCGCGTGCGGAGACCTTGCTCAGGCGCGAATCTCCAGCATCTGCGTCCGCGACATAAGAAGCATGTGCGACACGAGTTTCTCCCGATGCGTTCATGGGGAACCACTGAGGGTTGAGCTGATCGCCACCCGAAGTGGAGTATGGGTGATACGCTCCAGTACTAATACTGCCGTTAATGTCGAAGAAAGAATTGGCAAGTGCAGCCAGCGCGTTGTTCCAGTCCTGATTGTACACATGTACACGCGCTTGGATGGCACGGTTAAGCTTCGCAAAATCAGATGGTGTGTCAAATCCTGCAAAACCGCTGCTGAGACTGAAGGGAAACTCGATGCCACCGACATTTAATTGGGCGTATCCTGCATCGAGCAGTTGGGCTATGGCACGCAAGGCTTCCCCAGGATTTCCTGAACCGACAAACGGCCCTAGATTTGCCGGGTCAGCCACATCCATTCGGAGTCCATTGTCGTACTGCTGCACCCATATGAGCAGCAATTGGTGCGCCTTAATGGTGTTGGCAAAACCCTTGGCGGCATCCCTCAATATATTGGAAGCAATGGCGGTGGAATTGTCCACGGCTTCGAGCAGGATGTTGCAATTTTTGACTGTGCGGTATCGGGAGGAATATGGGTTGGTTGTGTAAAATGTGTTGTTGTCCAGCACCGCAGAACCTTTGCCAAGCAAGTCGGAAGTAAACCTTGGGTCGGAGGTAGAGAAACGGTAAAATTCTCGCCCAATAACACCTACTCCATCAAAGTATTGTCCAAGATTGAGGCGCATACCGCCTTCTATACCTGTCACAAGGTTTTGGATTTCGCTGAGCGAGGCATTTGCTGTAATGGCACCGATACTTGGGTTGTTGGGATCTTCTATGGTTTCAATGTCGCAAGCGGCGAAACCCATAGCCAGCAACGCCGGAAAGATGATTTTTGAAATATTTCTCAGTATCATATTGTTTCAAATTTTTGAAAATGAAAGGATTGGGACCAATTCGGGAATTGATCATTGTTCAATAGCCTCGAATTAGAAAGTAGCCCCAATGGTGAAGAAATAGCTCTTTGGCGAAGGGAATGGTACTACCTCTACGCTGGACGAAATGGCGTCTGTGCCAAAGTTAGACACTTCAGGGTCGTAGCTACTGTAATCGAAAATATTGATCAAGTTGCGTGCATTGATACCCACACGGAGTTTGGCTTTATTGTCAAACCATGCGGCGGGCAGGTGATACATCAATCCAATTTCACGCATACGCAAATAGCTTGCATCTTCTACCCATGGGCGGGCCGAAACGCCGAGCTGGGAAAGGCGGTATGCGCCATTGACCAATGTATTCGCAGGATCCAAGCCCGTCGCGTCATAGTCTGGGCTGGTTCCAAAAATGTCAGAAAGCAGGGTGCTCAAATTGATGTTATCGCCCCCTTTTTTCCAGTGGAAGAGGAAATTCAGCTCCCAATCCTGATAGCGCAGCGCGTTGTTGAATGCCATTTGAAAATCCGGTTCAGCATTGCCAAACACTTTTAGTCCATTAGCGTCAGCGGCTGGGTCAATACCAACAATCTGGGTAGGCGATTTTCCTTCTTCGAGACGGTAACTTCCCAAAGTTGCACCAAATGCTCCAAGGTTGTAGGCTGGTACATCAAGGCGACTCAGGTTGGCCGTGTTTTTCCAGTAGCTAATCCGGGAATTCCAAGTAAAATTGTTGCTGCGCACGGGTGTTGCGTCGAGCGCGATTTCAAATCCGTTGTTTTCCAGATCAGCAGCATTTTGCCAGGCAGAAGTAAAACCCGAAGAGTTGGGTGTGTTGACTAAGAGAATGAGGTTGTCAATGTTTTTGATGTAGTAAGTAAACTCAAAATTGATCCGATTTTGCAACAGACCGAGGTCAACTCCCATCTCAATCTCCGTCTGGCGTTCTGGACCTATGGTTGTATTGCCAGCCGTGATGCCGACGATAGAACCGGTTCCTCCACCTATGATGATTGGGGTGAGGGGTGAGTAGGTAGCACCAAAGGGGCCAAAATTTCCAGACTGTCCGTATGCCCCGCGTACTTTGAATTGACTCAAAGTGGTGCCCAAATCCGTCATCTCGTGGATGTTGAGTGCCAAGGATGCTTTGGGGTAATAATACAATTTGTTCGGGTCTCCATTGCGGCTCGATTTGTCGCCGCGCACACCAAGGGTCAAGATGGCCATGTCCTTATAGTTTACTTCTTCTTGAACGAAAAAGCCTTTATCAACTTGCTTCAGACGCTCTTGCACTACTTGCACAGCACCTGCCTGATTAAGATTTGTCTGCGAACCAATCAGTTGAGTTGCCACTGTGTTGACAAAGTTTTGATCTAGATTTTCTTGGGTTACACCGCCTTGTGTCTGGAATGACAAGTTGTTGGAAGTTGTAAAAGTGTGCACAAGGAAGCTGGCTATGTTGGTGCCGAGACTGACTGCCGTGCCTGCAATAGACACACCATTGGTGCCATTGCCATCTTTTTGGAATTGCAGTTCACGTGGGAAAATAGACTGCGTTTGCAAGGTGTAATGGTCGGCGCCGCCCCGAACTATGAGTTTAAGCGCGTTTTTCTCGTTTTTCCACAGGTGGAAAGTACCAATACCACCACCAAGAACACGGTTCACCTTTTCCCTGTTGGTCATCAAATCGCGGGTTTGCAAAAAATTCGATGGTGCGTAAGGGTTGTTCGGGTAGTTGCCTCTTTCGTCTGGGAACAGGTTGGCCCAAGATGGAGTGGACACATAAGAAACACCTAAGGTAGTAGAGGTATTGTCGTTGTTGAAATAGCCGCGATCCGACTCGGATTGCACATAGTTGAGGCTCAATAGCAGATCGGCCCATTCAAACACTTTGGGATCGAGGTTGAGGCGCAGCGACGTTTTGTCATAGCCTGTGTTTTTCACGATACCGTCTTCCGACTTCCGGGTAAGGCCGGCAAAGTAGCCGAATTTTGGAGAACCCCCACTTACCGAAAGGCGCGTTGTGCTAAGCAGGCCCTTTTCCCCAAAAAGTTCATCTTCATAATTGTAAATTTTTCCAGCGGCTTGGGCTGCATTAAACGTCGCTACTTCAGCGGCGCCAAAAGCTGCCTCCACTTTTGCTGCGTCCCAATCACGGACGCCCAGTTTTTTGAGCTGTTCTTGAAAACCTACCGATTGAGATAAATTTACTACGGTGCTACCGTCTTTTTTACCACGTTTGGTGGTAATGATGATCACCCCTGCTGCTGCCCGAGATCCATAGATAGCGGCAGCAGATGCGCCTTTTAGGACTTCAATGCGCTCAATGTCCTCGGGATCGAGATCGGCAACCCGGCTGGAAGGGTTGTCTTGGAAACTTCTGCTCCCTTGTCCTGCAGCGGCCGAAACGAAGTTGGTGTTGGAGCGATAACTGGAGTTGTCGTAGTACACCCCGTCTACGATGTAGAGCGGCTGTGAGTTACTATTCAGCGTGGTAATACCGCGAAGTTTGACGGTGGTGCCACCTCCTGGAGCACCGGAGTTGGCGATGATGTTGACCCCGGTGAGTTTCCCGTACAAGGCGCCATCTACGGTGGACTGTACAGTGACCCCAGCAAGGTCCTTACTTGAAATGGACGACACCGAATTTGCCAGATTGGAGCGCTTCACGTTGGTGACGATACCGGAGACTATTACTTCCTCCAAGCCAGCATAGTCTTCGTCCAGTGACACATCGGCGACCGTGGCACTGGAGGTAACTTGCACGGTTTTAGATTTGTACCCTGTGTATGAAATGACCAATGTGCCGGCAGTGCCTTGGACTTGTACACGGTAGTTGCCGTCCAGATCGGTAGCCGCCCCGCCGCCGCCCGAAAGCAGGATGGTAGCGCCGGGCAACGGTTCGCCATTGGCATCGGTTACACGGCCGGTGGCCGTAAATTGCGCCATGAGTGCCTGCCCCCCCAAGAGAAGGAACATAATAAAAACCCAAAGGCTTCTGCGTTGAATTTTGTACTTCATACTTAACAGTATTGTTAGTGAAAAAATGATTAAATCTTCAGTGGCAAACGTAAAACACATTCTCCAATTCACTCTTTTTTTTGACAAAAAATTCAAATGCTTGCTAATTGCCCTGTATTAAGCAGCCTACCCAAATCAAATCTGCTCAAAACGATGGGCTTCCAAATACTCCCGTCTTTGGGTTACATCTATATTTGCCCGAATGAATGCCCTAAAATCCGTTTTATGGCGGAAGGTTTGCCCTTCGGATCCGATTATTCAGCGTAGTGTTTTATTGAAAATATGACCCAAATTCCCCGCCTATTCTTCCACTTTGATCACATCCTTGGTGAAACGCCCATCGGAAACGGCAACATCAACGACAGCTATCGTCTTGATCTTGAAATCGCCGGGGAGCAAAAAACTGTGCTGCTCCAGCGGCTCAATCACCATGTGTTCAAACAGCCAGAAGATGTGATGGACAATACGTTGCGCATTTGCCAACATCTTTCAAACCAAGATTACCCATATCAAATCGCGACCCCATTGCCCGCGCTAGATGGATCTTTTTTGCAAATAGACGAGGCGGGTAATTATTGGCGGGCCTTTTCCTTTATTGAAAACTCATTCGCACCAGAGGGCAATTCTGATCCCCATATCGCATACGAGGCCGCTCGCGCGTATGGTGCATTTGCGCAGACATTGCTTGATTTTCCCGCAAGCACCTTGGCTGAAACCATCCCTTATTTTCACGATACCGACCGCAGATGGGAAGTTTTTTTGAAAATTTTGAAAGAAGACCCTGTTTGCCGGGTGCATAAAACGCAGCCTGAAATCAAGGCCATTTTTGAAGCCAAACCCATTTTCGCTAAAATCAGCCAACTGAAAAAATCGGGCGAACTGCCTCTGAGAGCAACACACAACGACACCAAGGCAGGGAACATACTTTTCGACCTCAATACGCGAAAAGCCTTGGCAGTCATAGATTTGGACACGGTGATGCCAGGTACCCTGCTCTCCGATTTTGGCGACATGGTGCGCAGTTTCACGCCCGATTGCCCAGAAGATTCAATCAAAACACCAACAATCCGCACAGATGTTCTGGACGCGCTCAAGCGGGGGTTTCTGGAAGAAACCGACCGTATTTTGACGAAAACCGAACGTGATAACCTGATGCTTGGCGCAGCATGGATGGTAGGGGAACAAGCCTTGCGCTTCTTAACCGATTGGCTGGCAGGGGATGTGTATTACAAAACCGCTTCGCCGGAACACAATCTGGTGCGTACCAGGAATCAATTGGCACTGCTTGGATGTATGATGTATGATGTATGATGTATGATGTATGATGTATGATGTATGATGT
>CAZPTQ010000023.1:31431-37456 GCA_964589365.1 uncultured Saprospiraceae bacterium | reverse complement strand
CCTTGGACCTACGGATTAACAGTCCGCCGCTCTAACCAACTGAGCTAATGAGACATTGCTTTTTTTCAAAAGCGGGTGCAAAGGTAATTTCTGCTTTGGCAAATTAGCAACCTTTGTGCTTGAAAAAATTTTAAATCAGGATTTAAATCTGGTCACATCCTGTTCATCCTGTAAATCCTGTCAAAAAAGAAAAACCTGTCGAAATGCTCAATCCGCACCTTTCGCTCTCCATCGAAGTCCGCGCCGCGCTACAAGAAAACCGCCCATTGGTAGCCCTCGAAAGCACAATCATTGCCCACGGAATGCCATTTCCCCAAAATGTAGAAACTGCCCTGTTGGCAGAAAAAACGGTGCGAGAGGCTGGTGCCACCCCCGCAACCTGCGCCATCATCGGCGGAAAACTTATGGCCGGACTGAGCATGAATGACATCGAACTGCTCGGAAAAGAAGCTGCAAAAATTCCAAAGGCCAGCCGCCGGGACTTGGCTTACCTGGTCAGTCAGGGCAAACACGGCGCTACCACGGTGGCTTCTACCATGATAGTGGCCCATCTCGCGGGCATCCGTATTTTTGCAACAGGAGGTATCGGTGGAGTGCATCGCGGTGCGGCCACCACGATGGATATTTCGGCTGACTTGCAGGAACTGGCTCAAACCCCGGTAGCCGTGGTGAGCGCAGGCGCAAAAAGCATCCTCGACCTCGGTCTCACCCTCGAATATCTTGAAACGATGGGAGTGCCCATAGTGGGCTACCACAGCGATGAATTCCCGGCGTTTTACACGAGACGCAGCGATTTTGGAGTTGATTTCCGATTGGATTCGGCTGCGGAAATTGCCCGTCTCTTAAAAACCAAATGGGAAATAGACCCACGCGGCGGGGTGCTCATCGCTAACCCGGTGCCAGAAGCATACCAATTAGATGCCGATTTGATGGAAAAAACCATCGCCGAAGCGGTGGCTGAAGCGGAGCGGCAAGGTATTCGTGGCAAAGCGATTACGCCGTTTTTGTTGACCAAAATTGAAAATTTGACGGGCGGAAAGAGTTTGCAAACCAATATTGAACTGGTGTTGAATAATGCGCGGTTGGGGGGGGAAATAGCAGTGTGTCTGTAGCTGCGCTCATTGAGGCCATTAAAGGGGCTTTTTGCGCTGTGGAGCACCCAGCGGAGGAGCATCGAGGGTTGTCCTGTGGCCAGTGAGCGGAGGGCTTGTACAGGTTCAGAGGCGTGCGTAACTCGCGGGGCGAATTATTTCACAGACTGCGACTCAAAAGTAATCCGGTTATCCTCTCTTTTATCCCACCAACCCTGTCTTACTCCCTAAACCCGCCACCAAAATAATTGGAGCAAGCACACTTCTGCAACTCGAATCCGCCTTATAATGATAGGAAGTATGAATAATTCCAACGCACACAATCAGCGTATTGCAAAAATGACCTTCGCCTCGGTCTATTCTATGTATTTAACAAAAGTGGAGAAGAAAGGCCGACACAGCAAGTTAAATATTTAGAAAAGTTAGTGGATGAATTGGCGAAAGATCTTAAGATGGAAAAGATATTGCGCGCTGCGTAGGGTGACTGGCGGTCCCCCCTAAAACACCGCCCGCACTTGTGCCCGCCCTACATGCACCACCCTATTCTCCCCCGTCTTTCTTCCCTCATAATTAAGACTAAGCTGCATTGATTTTGAAAGTTGGCGGTCCAGCGTCAGGTTCCAAAGAAAGTTCTTGCCATTTTGCAAACCCTCCAACATCGCAAACGCCACCGCAGAATTGGGCGCTCCCGTGTAGCGCACATCAGCAAAAGTGCCTTTCAATCGCAAAGAAGTTGCGGCTTTAAAACCCTGCGCATTAGCTTTCGAGCTCGGATTCCAGGTCAACTCTGCGGTCCAGTTTGTTTGATCGGCGCGTTCGGCAGCAGGGAGCGTATTGCGACTGGTTTCCCATTTCATGTTTGCCACGATGCGGAAGCCACGGATCGGGAGCCAGGTCATTTTGGGGCCAAGTTCCCAAGATTCAAGATTATAGTTTCTTGAGACAAACGCCTGATTTTCACTGCTTTTAAGCGAGTTTGCGAAATCTGCCTCTGCGCTCCATCGGCGACTGAGGTTGGCGCGGAGATGCAATGCGTAGTCCTTCGCGCGGCGTTGCTCGAAGCCCGTAGTAAGTGCCAATTGGCTGCGGTTATCGCCCGTTGAAATAGAGGCGTCCCATGCTGGCTGGGCGCGGTTGACAAATAAAATGTTCCGTACCGTCGAACTCAGGGTGGACAGTGCTGTATCCGCCACGCTTGATTGAAACGGATCCCAGGCCCTCACCCCACTTGCTCCGGAAAAAGTCCGTCGGTTGATTTGAAGGGTACTTTGCGTCGAGAGTCGGCCTAACCGCTTCCGCCAGCCACGTTTCGCCGTGGGCCAGAGCAAACGCGGCTCGAGCCGCAGGGTCTGGTTGAGCGCCACGTTGTTGGTGCGTACATAATCGGGAGTAGTCACCGCTAAGCGCACATAGTTCGCCTGATCCTGGAACACCGCGATTTCCATCTCGTCCACCTGCAAAATGCTGTCCTGGTTGCGGTCGACCCAAGTGAAATTACCTTGTCCGGGGTTTACTGCAAAATAATTGAACTCGATGCGCGGGCTTTGGCCAGAGCCTAGTTCGTAGCCAGTGGTGAGACCCAGTGCGTTTTTCCAGGCAGAAAGACTGTAGTCTGCTCTGCCGAGGTAGGTGTTTTGAGCATCCTCCTTGGTCAGTTCGGGCGCGAGGATGCGGAGACGGCGGAGGGTGAGAACCCAAGTTAATTGGTGATTGGTGGATGGGGGACTGGTGATTGGTAGATTGGTGATTGGTAGATTGGTGGACTGGTTTATCGGTGATTGGTGCCTTCCACGGGCTGCGTTATTCCAGGTACCATTCAAATTGAGCTCCCGCGCTTCGGTGTTTTGTTGGAACACATTGCCTGAAGGAGCATAATCGTTGCGTTGTGAAAGATGCCCGCCAAACTGCCAGGCACCTTGATTTTCAGGCGTTTGGAAATAAACACGAAGCAAATCATACCAGAAGCTCACCCCAGAAAGCGTGTCTGCCAGCGCGGCGCGGCGAGCGTTTTTTTCGCGTTCTCCGTAAAGGCCTATTTTGAGCAATGCACGCTGCGAGGCACTGTCTTTTTTTACAAAAAATGTCTTGGAAAAATCGGCTTTGGGACGCGAAAAACGGGTGCGTTCGGTTTGTCCATCGGTTTGCAAAAGGTTGGCTTCGCTAGACAAGTCCCAGCCTTTGCGCTGTATACGCCAGCCACCCGAATGCCGCGTTCCTTCATAAAAACCTTCTCGCCTAAATGCACCAAACTCGTAACGCAGCCCACCCAACTTGTTCTTTTCCAACGAAATACCCGCTTTTGCCAAATGCTCCGCCGTGGTGTCCTGGCTTGTTCCAATATTCCAGTCTCGTATAAATTCCGCCGGGCGATAAGGATTTAGCGGACGAAAATCACGGGCAGCAAATTCGTAGTTGGCGAAGAAGGCGCCTCGAAATGACCTTGGTGGCATGGCCTTTAGGCCGTCGGGAAAGGGGGCGTTTACGCCCCGCAAATTGCTTGAATCCTGCGCCGTAAACGGCGCAACTCCCGACGGCCTAAAGGCCGTGCTACCGAGATCGCGCTTCCCAAACCCAAACCCCTGCCGCCAACCGACCAAGGCCGCTGTCCCTACATTGTCAGCATTTCCCAACGGTGAAAAACGATTGAGATCGCGGCTGCTGAGTGCTATTTCTGCTTGAAGTTTGGAATTTTTAAAGGGCTGAAAATCACCGCCCAAGGCATATAATTGCCGTGTTTCTGGAGAGACAAGGCGCACGATGGGTTCGAAATTGCCTGTTGGCTGGCAAGTGTTGGGATCGGGCGGACTCCAGCGAAACACGCGCCCATTGGCAGCCGTATTTGCCAGCACATAATTGCCCTGCCCCACAGGAACTTCCGTGAAGCGAGCGGCATAGCGGGCCGAATCGGGGTTTGTGCTGTAATTCAAAATTTGTCTTGGCTGACCGCACAACACCGTGTCTGTCAAGCTGTACAGCACCCGCGCCGGGTCAAAAGCGTCTAAAGTATCAATGCCTGGAGCGTATGCATTTTGCAAGTCATCGCCGACTTGAGCGAGGCGGTTGCGCTCCGTAGGGGAGAGTTCCTGCGCACCACCATTGTTGCGACTATCTTGTTCGGAGTAGAGGTTGAAAAAGACTTTGGCACGGGGCATTTGCCAACTGGCATTGGCTGCCACGGTGGAGCGCAGGTAGGCCTGCACGGCGTATTCAAATTCGACAATTATACGGATGTCTTTCGTGATGAGCCGCCGTGGCGTGAACGTCAGTTCGCCCAAATTGTAGTCCACCGTGTAATCGTCTTCTTGTCCTCGGCGCAGCAATTGGCCGTCGGCAAAAACCTTTTCCGTGCCAGCCAGCACAATGATAAAACGTTCTCCATCAGCACCCTGCAAACGGTAAGGCCCTTGGTTTCCTTCCTGGCCTTGTATGGTTTGGCGGGCGAATTTGCCCCTGGATATGGCTGCGGCGGCGCGGAGGGATATTGGGATATTGGGTGAAGATTGGTTTTTGGGTTTGAAATTTTTACCCTTTGGAGGCTTGCCGAAGGAGGGTCGAACGTTCAACTTCAGGCCTTCAACTGTTACCATTGCTCCTTGCAGCCTTTTGAAATAATTGGAGAAATAACCCTCGGGAGGGGTGAGATCAAAATCTCCCGCCGTGAGTGTCGCGTTTTTTCGTTTCAACTGGATAAAAATACGGTCGAATTCCTGGAGCTGGCGAGTGGTACCGTCGGGTTGAAGTGGAATGGTATTGTCGGAAAGCGCAGCGGTCAGTTCGAGATCATTGCCGAGTTTGCCGTTGAGTTGGAGGTTGAGGCTGGAGTTGAAAACGAGGTTTTGGCTGTTGCCGAATGAAAGCCCGCGTGTGTAGGCACCGGACGATGAAAGCCCGCTTTGTTCCCAAAGCTGCTTTGTAGGCTGATAAGGTTCGTAATCAAATTCGATGGCATCAGCGTTTACGCGGCGGCGGATGGCGATGGTATCGAGCCGACTGATTTTAGCGCCAAGATTGAAGGGCAGTACCCGATAGCGTACCAAGATTTTGGAACATTCGGGGAAGGCCAAGTGCAGCGCGGCGGTGTCGGTGTGAAGCCAATTATTCTCCAAAGAAAAAAAACGCGCGTCGAGTTTTTGCCCCGAAAAAACATCCGAAACAAAAACCAAGGGTACTACCACTGTCAAAGAATCAAGCATTTGCATCGGAACCTGCGCGTCCAGTACCCGCTCGCGTAGGTTGGAATATTGGGCTGCTGCGAGGAACGGAAGGAGCATAAGAAGTGCCAACTTCCCGAAAGTACCACACTTTCGGGAAGTGCTCCGTGCAATAGACAGATGTTTCCGGGATGACAAAAAATACTTCAAATCGGTAGGTAAGGTATCGCCGAGGCTGGGACGTAATCGAAGGGAAAGTCGTTGCCTGCTTTTCAGATTAGAACAATCGGGGATTCAGGTATGTTTGCTCAATAAATCCTCAGCTGCTCACATTTCTACCATTTCTACCATGAAAGTATCCGTCACGCGCCGTGCTCATTTCAACGCTGCCCACCGTTTGCACAATCCTGCCTGGACTGACGAGAAAAACCGCGAAGTGTTCGGACTGTGCAATAATCCCAATTTTCATGGACATAACTATGAAATGGAAGTACGGGTAACGGGTGAAATTGACCCCGATACAGGCATGGTGGTAGATTTGGCCTGGCTTGCGCAGCTGATCAAAAACGAGATCGAAGCGCGTTTTGACCACAAAAACCTAAATCTTGATACCGAGGAGTTCCGCAATCTGATTCCATCTGCGGAAAATATTTGCCTCGTCATTTGGCGTATCCTGCGGGAACAATTGCCCGAAAAATTTGATTTGCACGTCCGGCTGTACGAAACGCCAAGGAATTCTGTAGAAGTAGGCTAATTACGATTTACGATTTACGATTTACGATT
>CAZPTQ010000023.1:0-31331 GCA_964589365.1 uncultured Saprospiraceae bacterium | reverse complement strand
CAAGGAATTCTGTAGAAGTAGGCTAATTACGATTTACGATTTACGATTTACGATTAACACGATCCGAAAAAGAGGCGATTCGTGCCTTTTTCGGATCATATTAATCGTAAATCCAAAATCCAAAATCGTAAATCAGCTTACTCGGTGCAATCCTGATTTATACCCAGCACATAATGCTGCACCGCACCAATTTCTCCCGCCAAGTTTGATCCCTGAAACCCTTGGATATCAGCATCTGTGACGCTCGTTTTGTATTGCGCCAAAAAGGGCTTGCTCAGCGGCGTATAACTCCAATGCCACTTTTCTTCGTGGTAACCATGCAGCCTTCCTGATGTATAAGGCTGACAAAAGCCAAACTCATGGGCGTGGGCAGTGAGCCATTCGTACACTTTTTCGTGCTTGCCACCCGACTCAAAAGCGGCATTGTTAAGATCATTCAGGTCTATATCGGTTCCCCAGTGGTGGCGGGAAGAACCCGGCATGGAAGAAAACTCCAAAATTTTCAGGGCGCGCTTTTTAGGCGCAGGGGTTTCTTGGGCAAAACGGCTCCATTTGCCTTCCCAAATGTTTTTTTGCTGCTCAAAAGTGCGTGTGGAGGAAATTATTTTGAGCGAAATACCTGCTTTTTGGGCACTTTCCCACATTTTTTTGAAGGCTTCAAATGCCTCTTTTCGCAACATCATGCCAGGTTTATCGGCGTATGGTTTGCCAACAGGCACGAAATCAGGATGCTCGGCAGGCTTGAATTTTCCCAACAAATATTCCTTGTTCACTGGTGCAGGTATTGGCAGAGAATCGGCCGCAAATCGGTCAGGCGAAACCTGCATTTGAGCAGACGATGTGCTTGTTTCGACATTCCCGCAGGCGATAAGACAAAGGGCAAATATGCAGGGTATAAGAAGCAAATTGGCAAGCCATCCTTGTGTGGGTTCTACTACCCCGCAGTAAATCCTATTGATTTTCAGCATCTTCGATCTTTTTTTTCAGGGCTTCTTTGGTGAATGTGCCGGCGTCGTGCCAAAGGCGTTCGCCGTTTTTGTATATCATGAAGGTGGGCACGCCCATTACTTTCATTTGCACGGCGAGATCGGTGTTTTGATCCACGTCAATCTTGATGATGCGCACTCGGTCGCCAAGATCGGTTTTCAGTTCCTTGAGCACTGGCGCCATTGCCCGGCAAGGGCCGCACCAAGTGGCCCAAAAATCAATCAGCACAGGGGTGTCAGATTGTATAAGCTGTTCAAAAGAAGATTTCATAACGGCGGCAAAGGTAGCGAAATGGTCAAACAGAGGTTCAAAAAGACATTCGGGCTATTTTGGCCGAGCAAGCGTATGTTACGTTCGACTTTTGGCAAAATTCTTTTCAAATATGAAACATATTCAATTTTCCCTGCTTCTCTTGACCCTTTTGGCATTTCTCCCAAATTCTGTTGCCCAAAAACAAAAGGTTGAAAACCCTGAAAAGGCCATAAAAACCGTTGTCAACCGATTTTTTGAAGGCATAGAAAAGGGCGACACCACACTCCTTAAAAGCAGCTGCACCGCCACCATGTTGCTCCAAACCTTCACCACGGACAAGGAAGGTAAAATGCAGGTGTACACAGAAGAATTCGCAGATTTTTTGGCGATGGTAGGATCGCCCAACACCGACAATTACCAAGAGCGTATCAAGTTCGAAGCCATCCACGTCGAGAAATCGCTTGCCAGCGTGTGGACCCCCTACACCTTTTATATCAATGACAAACGCTCACATTGCGGTACAAATTCTTTCCAATTGGTAAATACTGCCGGCGGCTGGAAAATTCAATATATCATTGATGCCCGCCGAAAACAGGGCTGTGAATGATGAAAAATTGCCATTTGGGACTGTTTCTGATTGTCGCCAGTGTTGCAAAAAGCCTATGAGGGGCAAAAATGTTAAGGAAATTTCTCAGACAGATACAAAACACTCTACTTTTGGCGTTCGCAATCACCTAAAACGAAAGCAACCGGTTTCACCAAACTAACAGCACCGAACGTCTATGACAATCAACGCATTTCTTACCTCTTTTTTCTTCCTGCAGCTCAGCACGAAAGAGGTAGCAACCACCCCAACCGAATCGAAAAGCCTTATTGACATTATTTTCTCGAGCAGCACTTCTGGCCTCATTGTGATGGGGATTCTTTTCTTCCTTTCCATTGTGGCCGTTTACATCATTATTGAACGCTACTTTACCCTCACCCGCGCCGGACAAGTTGACCACAATTTCATGAACTCCATCCGTGCGAGCGTGGAAAGCGGCAACCTCCAAGCTGCCAAAGCCCTCTGCCAGAGCGTGGATGCGCCTATGGCGCGGATGGTGGAAAAGGGCCTCGACCGTATTGGCAAGCCTTTGGACGACATCAACAAATCCATAGAGAACGTGGGCAACCTCGAATTGCTCAAGCTTGAAAAAAACCTTTCAACCCTGGCCTCTATTTCTGGCCTCGCGCCTATGATCGGCCTTTTGGGTACCGTTATCGGTCTTATCATATCTTTCCAAGACATGGCCTCGGCAACCAATATTACGCCGCAGGTATTGTCCAATGGTATCTACCACGCCCTCACGGCTACTGCTGGAGGTCTGTTTGTGTCTATCATTGCTATGGCGGGCTTCAACCTCCTGGTTACCAACCTCGACAAGGTTATTTTCAAGATGGAGTACACCGCCGTGCAGTTCATGGATCTGCTGCAAGAGCCGTCTCGTTGATTATGGAGTGATGAAGTGATTTATAACACGATCCATCACTCTATCACTTCATCACTCTATCACTTCATCACTTCATAAAAAATATGGGACTCAAACGTCGCCAAAGAGTAGAGCCGGAATTCAGCCTTGCAGCCATGATTGACGTAATCTTTCTGCTGCTGATGTTCTTTATGCTCACCTCCAAGTTCGTGACCCCAAACGCCCTCAATCTTACTTTGCCTTCGAGTACCAGCACATCTATGGCTTCCCCGGCACTCGCCGTTTCTATCACAGCGGCTGGCAAATTTTACCTGGATGCAACACCGATTGCCGAAGCGGCGCTGGAAAATGGACTAAAAGCTAAAATCAAATCCATGGGCAAGGATATAAAATCAACCACAATCACCGTTGTGGTCGAGAAAGGAACGGCCATCGAACATGTAGTAAGCGTGCTGGATGTTGCAAACCGTATGCAGCTGAAAACCATCCTTGCCACCGACCCAAAAGCAATGCCAGGGAAATGATTGGGAGGTGAATTTCATTTCGCAGGAATCATTTTGAAAAAAATTGTGTGTAATCCTTCTGCCCCAAACATCCATTCCCAAAACGGTAATTTGATATGAAAGCCATTATTAATCAAGCAAATCAGGAAGAAAATCGCACCAAAGCAGCCATTGGCAGCCTGCTTTTCCATGCCGCGCTTTTGCTGGCATTGATTTTTTATACGTTTTCATCCTCTGTTCCTGTCATCGAACCTACAGCCATCGTGCTCGATTTTGGCGGCGGCGGCGGCGACAATGCTGCTGCTGGCGATCCTGACAAAGGGATGAATGACGACTATACCCCTCTTGGTGAAGAGGAGGCCGTAAAGCCTAAGCCCGCTACTTCTACACCCGATCCTGCACCCACGCCTACAAAATCACAGTCAACACCACCGCCTCCCACTCCGACTACCACCGACCCAGAGGTGGCGGCCATCCGGCAACAAAAAGAACAGGAGCGCAAACAACGTGAAGAAGTTGACCGCCAAGAACGTGCTCGCCAAGATGCAGCTAATCGCCAGCGCCAGGCAGCAGAAGCCGCCAAAAAGGCTGAGCAAGAACAACGTGACAAAGTAAAAAACAATGCAGGCAGCGCATTTGGCAAGAAAAACAGCAACGGCCAGGGTGCTGGCGGCGGCGGCAAACCCGGCAACGGAGGCGTCAATGGCGGCACAGGCGACAACCCCTTTGGTAAAAGCAGCGGCACAGGCGGCGGCACAGGCGGCGGTGATGGCACAGGAACGGGAGCGTCAATCGGTGGCGGATTGGGTGGCCGGGCTGTAGTGACACGCGGCCGCATCAATGACACCTCTCAGAAAAGTGGCAAGGTCGTCATCGAAGTCTGTGTAAACAGCAGCGGTACCGTCACGAGTGCAGATTACACCCAACGAGGCTCTACCACCAGCGATAGCGAGCTGAAAAGCAAGGCCTTGCAAGCCGCCCGTGGCTATCGCTTTGCATCCTCCACTGCTGATCAGCAATGTGGTACCATTACGTTTAACTTTACCTTGAAATAAAAGCAATGGACCCACTCAAAGTGAGACCATTGCTAACATATACAGCCCGGCAGGTTTTCAAACCTGCCGGGCTGTGTTTTATAGGGAAATGCTAAAAGATGCTTTGTTGCGTTTTTGCCATTGAAAATTCAAAATCGCGCTACCTTTTCGCAGCAAAATGGACATTTATACCCGCAAATCTTATTGGAAATGGTACTTGGCCGCTGGGGGAACGTTGATCGTCATCCTCTCGCTCGTCTATACCCGTTTTCTGGGCGACCAACTTGCCGAACGCGAAAAACAGCAGGTAGAACAATACCTTGAAGCCCAACGAACACTTGCAAGCTCGGGCGGCGACCCTTACCAATCATTCTATTGTGATATCAGTTTCCAACTCAAGGTGGTGCAGGGCAATACCACTGTTCCGATCCTCTTGCTCAACGAACGTGGCGGCATTGATGGCTACACCAACGTAGGCGAAGACGAAAACGATAGCATCTCCACAGAAGCGTTACAGCGGGTATACCAGGGCATGTTGGCCGAACGTGCCGATACGATTCATGTACTGGTGGGTGACGACCTTCAAATCGTAATGTACGGAAAATCACACCTGATGAGGCTCCTGGAGTGGTATCCCTATGTTCAGTTGTTTCTCATTGCGGTCTTTGTCGCGTTTGGTTATGCGGGGTTTAGCGCATCGAGGCGAGTGGAGCAAAACAAGGTGTGGCTTGGCATGGCGAAGGAGACAGCCCACCAACTTGGCACCCCTATTACAGCGATACTGGGCTGGATTGAAACCCTGAAGGCAGTAAATGAAGACCGACCCGACAACCAAGAAATGCTGGTCGAACTTCGCAACGATGTGACCCGGCTTGAACTAGTAGCGGATCGCTTTTCCAAAATAGGTGCAACACCCGAGCTCAGCGCTGTCAACCTATACAAACAACTGGAAATTTGTCGTGTGTACATGCAGCGCCGCTCGCCCCGCAAAACTGTTTTTGATTTTCCGCAGCCCGAAACACAAGAGCCGCTCATAGTATTCCTGAACCCACCACTTTTTGACTGGGTCATCGAAAATTTGCTTCGAAACGCCATTGACGCAATGGAAAGCGGGGAAGGAAAAATCACAGCCCAGGTTTACCTGGAAAGCCGTTGGGCTTGTATAGATGTCAGCGATACGGGCAAGGGAATCCCATCAAGCAAACACAACATGGTGTTCAAGCCGGGCTATTCTACCAAAACCCGCGGTTGGGGCCTTGGCCTTTCACTCGCTCGGCGCATTATGGTGGAATATCACGGAGGGCGCATTTTTGTCAAAAAGTCGGAACCCGGCAAAGGCGCAACCTTTACGGTGAAATTGCCGATCAATCGTAAAGCGAAGAAAGGTGCATGAAAAACACCCTTCTCATCTTTATCCGAAATCCGCAGTTGGGCAAAGTAAAAACCCGGCTTGCGCGTACCCTCGGCGATGTGGAGGCTTTGCGTATTTACCAATTGCTTTTAGAGAAGACACGCTTGACTGCCCTTGGATGCAAGGCTGAACGATGCCTGTTTTACAGCGGTTATGTGGATGAGCAAGACGAATGGCCCGCTGTCTCATTTCAGAAAAAAATCCAACACCCAGGTGATTTGGGTCAGCGCATGGAATCCGCTTTTCAATTGGCTTTTGAATCCGGCGCTCAAAAGGCAGTCATCATCGGGAGCGATTGCCCAGAACTGACGGAGGAGCTGCTGCAACAATCTTTCGACCTGCTCGACTCAGTAGATTTTGTGCTGGGGCCAGTGCCAGACGGTGGGTATTATCTTCTGGGAATGAAGACTTTGGAACCTTCTGTTTTTCAAAATATCGAGTGGAGCACGGAGACAGTTCGGGAAAAAACAATCGAGAAAATCCTTGCAGCCGGGAAGACTTTAACACTTCTGCCCCTGCTTTCAGATGTGGATACGGAGGAGGATTGGCGAGTGGTGGAATCGGCTTTTCCGCAATGGCGCTAACCAATGTGTTGCTTGTTTTTGCCAAAACCGACAATCTGAAGGGTTTAGGTTTGAATATATCCGTGTAAGCGTACTTTAGCCATTACTAAGTACTCCGGCGGTATTAGTTTAGAGAATTGAACGCCGGGCTTTTGCCCTGAGACAACCTGTTTTTGAGGCGAATAGTAATATTATTTAACGAAAAAACAGGGCAGTATCAGGGCAAAAGCCCAAATTCGAAATCTAAACTAATACCGCCGGAGTACTTAAATCTACATTCCATGAATAAAATCCTACTTGCCGCCTCAGGGCTCACTTTAACCGTCTGTTGCTTATTTGCTTTAATATCCACCAATTACCCCTCCTTCGCTAAGGCTTCGGCGGGTAAACAATCTGCCAATCACCAATCACCAAAACACAAATCACCCGAACCCTCTGATTATCTTTGGGCACAACGCGCTTTCCCCTACGGTACGGTGCCTTCTGGTGCATTTTACAAAGCCTTGGAGCAAGTTCAAAACGCAACGCAGGATCGAGGCAATGGCTTGGTTTGGTATCTCGCCGGCCCAACCTATGTAAGCGGTCGCATCACCGATGTGGTCATGCATCACACTGATTTACAGACGATTTATGCCGCCTCGGCCTCCGGCGGTGTCTGGAAGTCCTCAGATGCAGGGGGAAATTGGATTCCGATTACTGATGACCTACCCAGCTTGAGCATTGGCGATATTGCGCTTGACCCCTCTGACAAAAACACAATCTACGTCGGCACCGGGGAGCCGAATGGTGGAGGAGGTTCTGTTACATACGATGGGAGAGGGATATTCAAAAGCAGCGACGGTGGCGCATCATGGGCCTCACTTGGGCTGGAAGCCTCGGGCAGTATCGGGCGCATCGAAGTGGACCCTAAAAATCCCAATCGGATTTTCGTTGCTGCCATGGGGCATCTTTTTGACAACAATTCCGAGCGCGGCATTTTCCGCAGCGAGGACGGCGGCACGAGTTGGGAAAAGACGCTCTTCGTCAACGATTCTACTGGAGGAATTGACCTTGCAATTCACCCTAACAATCCCGATACCGTTTTTGCTGTCACATGGCAGCGTACCCGTCAGCCCAACAAACGAGTATACGGCGGCCCGGGTTGTGGCATTTGGCGCAGTACGGATGGTGGCGACAACTGGACAAAACTTGACGCGGGTTTGCCCGCCAGTAATCTTGGACGTATTGGAATTGCCATAAGTCCTTCAGAACCAAGTACTTTGTACGCGATTTACGCGGATGAAATAGGTTATTTCAAAGGTGTTTACAAAAGTACGAACGACGGGAATACATGGTCGCTACTCAGCGGTGGCGATCCAGAGTATCCTGGTTTTGGTTGGTGGTTTGGCCAAATCAGGGTACACCCAAACGACCCAGATGAGGTGTTCACCATGGGTCTGGACTGGGCAAAAAGCACTGACGGCGGGCAATCATGGACGGGCGTTTCTCCCTACCTCCATGCCGATTACCATGCACTGTACATCCATCCCGCTAACCCTGATTTTCAGGTAGTCGGCAATGATGGCGGCATCTACCTTTCCAACAATGCGGGCGCAAATTGGCAACATCGTCCATTCCCGATCACGCAATTTTACACCGCTGAAATTGATTATCAGAACAACACCAATTTTTACGGTGGCGCACAGGACAACGGCACTTGGCGCACACTCACAGGTGGCCTCGATGATTGGGACCATATAGGCGGTGGCGACGGCTTTGTAACACTTGTCAATCCGCAGAACAACAATATCTACTACGTTGAGTCTCAATATGGTGGCTTTTCGGGAAGCAATGGAGCGAGCGCCCCTTCGAGCAATCGTTACAACTGGAACACGCCATACATTTTTGACCCAAACAACCCCAATGTGATGTACATCGGGGCAGACAGGCTATTCAAATCCAATAATGGCGGACTCAATTGGACTGCCATCAGCGACGACCTGAGCAATGGCCCAACCGGGCAAAACGGTGTTCGGTATGGCTCCATTACGACCATTGACGCTTCTTCCCTCAATGCCAATTTGTTGTGGGTCGGTACGGACGATGGCAACGTGTGGGTCACGTCCAACAGCGGCGTAAACTGGACAAAGGTCTCCGCCAATCTGCCCAAAAGATGGGTCACGCGGGTGATTGCTCAACTGCCCGACGAAAACTATGCGCTGGTTTGCCTTTCCGGCTACCGTCATTTCGACGACATCGCGCACATTTACCAAACCACCAACAAAGGTCAAACCTGGCAAAACGTGAGCGGAAACCTCCCTGACCTGCCTGTAAACGACCTCGTGCTCGACCCTGCCGACCCGTTCAATGTTTGGTACATAGCAACCGATGCCGGGGTCTTTTTTACGATAAACGGCGGCGAAAGTTGGCAGCCTGCCAATGAGGGTTTGCCCAGGGTTCCGGTGACCGACCTGACCACCCATGCGCCTTCTCGGACGATTGCAGCGGCCACTTACGGGCGTTCCATGTATCGGGCAACAATGCCCTTTGTTTCCGGCACCAATTCACCCCAAACGATTGAAAATGTGCGCGTTGCACCCAATCCGTTTGACAATCGGACACAGATTTCTTTTGTTGTTTCCGAAAAACAAAATGCCCGCGTGGAACTGTTCGACCTTTCCGGGAAAAAATTGAAAACGATTTTTGCGGGAGAATTTCCGGTTGGCGAACAAGGTTTCGAACTGGATGGAACGGAGCTGGCGGCAGGCGTTTATTTGCTCAAAATGGAAGGGAAGGATGGAGCGGGATTTTGTAGAAAAGTGCTAAAGCATTGACTTTTCTTCTAAAAAGTATGCTGAAGAAGGAGTGTTTCTCTTTTCACCACTACAAAATCTTATACGCTCACCCATTTTTTAACAAAACAAACGATTATGATTAGCGAACTTAAAGCCTTTCTTTTTCGTGGCGATGTATTGGCACTTGCTGTGGCCGTTGTCATTGCAGGTGCCTTCCAGAAAATCATTGACTCATTGGTTGCCGATGTAATTATGCCCATCCTTGGCTTGATCGTGGGCGAACAAGACTATTCATCCATTGTTATTGGAGGAAAAGAAGTGATCGTGGATGGTGTTGCCAAGATCGAAGGAGGCATCATGGTCGGTAACTTTATCAATTCGGTGCTGAATTTTGTTATCATTGGAACGGCTTTGTTTTTTTTGATCAAAGCAGCGGGGAAAAAATCGGAAGAGGTCAAATAATGGAGTCTGTTGGAAATGCGAAAAGGCACCCGTCGAGAAAACGGGTGCCTTTTTTGTTTGGAGAAGGCGTACGTTTGTAAAGTTATTCTGCTGAAATATACGCCTCCGGTTTCGCGTTCACCATAAAATACTGCTCATGAATATTCCTTCCAGCACTCGTATCCTCCTGATCGTCAATGTTTTTTTCGCCATGGGTTTCCTGGGGCTATGTGTTTCTTCCTTCAAAAACGAGGACGACAAAACAGATCAGCGCGTACGCTCCGTTAACCTCGACAAGGATTTTGATTTTTGTGGGGAAAAATTCCCGATGGACAACTGGGACGTGCGCCAACGACTCGATGCCGAACTGCTGCGAAATGTCTATTTCCATTCCCAGACAATTTTGGCCGTCAAACGCGCCAATGCCATATTCCCCATTATTGAGCCAATAATCAAAGAGGAAGGCGCACCAAACGATTTGAAATACCTAGCTGTAGCCGAGAGCGCACTTTCCAATGCCATTTCGCCTGCCGGGGCACGCGGCGTGTGGCAATTCATGAAAGACGCGGCGGGAGGCTATGGCCTCGAAGTGAACACAGAAGTGGATGAACGTTACCACCTCGAAAAAGCTACTCGTGCGGCTTGCAAATACATGAAAAAGGAAAAAGAACGGCTGGGCTCCTGGACCTTGGCCGCTGCCGCCTACAATGGCGGGCCGGGGCGTATCCTCGAAGAAATGGCAAAACAACGCGCCAAATCTTTTTTTGAACTCAACCTCGCTGCCGATGAAACCATGCGTTATCCCTTCCGCATTGTGGCCATCAAAGAGGTGATGGAAAACCCCGAAGAGTACGAGTATTCGGTAGAAAAAGAACACCTCTACCCAGCGCTCACAGAATTCAAAACGGTGCAAGTGAAAGGGGCGGTGGCAAATTGGGGCGATTTTGCCCACGAGCATGGTACCAACTATCGAATGCTCAAACTTTACAACCCCTGGCTGATTGACAGCAAACTCACCAACAAGGAGGGGAAAACGTATCAGATCCGGGTGCCGAAATAGGATATTTGGAAATTGAGATATTTGGATATTGGGGATAATATGAATATCCTAATATCTTAATTCCCAAACTTCAACACTACCCCAAACGTAATTCGTTGAATCCTACTGGTATTTCGCCCATTAAGTATGTATCCCCCGCTGAGATAAAACCCTGTTCGTCCGTTGTCGGAATAATACGCTGTGCCACCAATTTGTGTATACGACACGCCATAGGCCTGCGGCAAATCCGGCACATTCTGCACATAATCTGCCCCCCCCTTGGTGTGCTGCCATTCTGCCCAGCCGTCGAGGTAAAAGTGTCGGGCAGGAAATCCTAATTTTATTAAAAAGCTTGTAAAATTTTGCGGATCAAGAGGTTCGTAATCCGGCCTTTGTTGTCGGATAAATGCTATGTCGGCATCTTTCAATGCATCAAGTCGAAAATTATAACCGCCTGTGACATTGAGGAAAAGGCCAAGCGGGCTTTCCCATTGTAGGATGATTCTGGCAGGCACCGTGATGGCTTTTTGTCCCAATGCGCCCGTAGCGGTCGGCTTATAGTTGCTGAGCGGAAATACCGCGCCTGTTCCAAAAAGAACTCCAAATTTCCCTGCTTTTCCAAGCGGAGCGTAGATAGGGCGATATTTCACAAAAAGCCCGCCGTCTTGCAGTCCGCTTTGAAGCGGGGTAAAAACTGCGGCAGCGGTTGCCACGAGATCAAATTTTTCAGTCAGGCCGTATTCAGCGAACAAGCTGAACATCTGGCCTTTGTAGGCTTCATCGTAAGTCTGGCCGACAGCACCATCGAATTTCTCGGCAGCATTGAACGAAAACGAAGGCGCAAGGTCAAGCACTCCCTTTCCTTTCAGATAACCGTCCAAAGGGCCTTGAGCAGTGGCAAGACAGGGGTATAGCAGCATGAGGAATGTTCGGAGTATCTGGAACATACTGGAATTTTGCAGGCACAAAAATTAACCGCAAAAACCGCAAAACCGAAGAACAGGAAAATATAAAACTAAGCATTATGATCCGAAGATGGCCAAAATCGTCCTTTTTCGAGATCAATTTCTTCGCAGGTTTATATTTTCTGGTTCTCCGGTTCTCCTATTTTGCGGTTAATTCTGCTTTTGAAAAAATCAGGGATGACTTCTGTTTTCAGGCATTGTGCAACTGCCACCCACCTTCGTTAAAACTTCCCTGCCCGCCAAGACTTGGCAGGCGGGGGCGGGTAAAACTGCTACTGCCTATTTCTTCTTGCTCCACTCCGCAATACTCTTGTCGTTCATGCGGGGATAGTCTTCATTGTCATCTTTTCTAGCCAACTCGGTGCTTTTTTCAGCCACCATGATTGCATCCTTGTAGCGCCCCAACTCGGCGAGGATGTTCGCTTTTAGGCGAAGAATCCAGAATTTTTCGCCCCCCTTTTCGAGGGCTTTATCCACCCAAACCAGTGCTTGAGCCATGTCTTTTTTCTCTTCGAAATAGTAGCGTGCAGCAGCGTTGTAATCGTTCGCTGCAGGGCCGGCCATCGTCGTTTCAATGGCTTTCAACACCTTGCCATCAGTATCGGTGGAGATCGGGACGACAACTTTGGTGTATTCCCAACTAATTACAAGATCTGCGCCGTTATTGCGTAAGTTGTTGATGTCCAAGGTGAAAGTCTCCACCAAATCGCGCACAGGGAGCGAAGAGACTACCACGCGCAGCTGCACATCTTCCTCTTTGAAATCCTTAGGGCTGGGCGCTCCGCCAAAAGTGGTGTTCTTGTAGAAAATGACCGTCCATTCTTTTTCGCCGGGAATAGTGTAGAGGGCGTAAGTTCCTTTTGGCAAGGGCATTCCGGCCACTTTTGTGTCGTCGGAAACGGTAACTTTCGTGCTGGCGTTTGCTCCTGTGCGCCACATTTCGCCGAAGGGAACGAGTTCGCCAAACACCTTGCGACCTTTGGCGCTGGGACGGGAATAATCCAGGTCCACTTTGATGAGGCCTACGTCTTGGCTAATTTTGCAGCCTGGGCTGGGTGCCGGGGTTTTGATTTGAGCGTTTGCGACGGTGAACGCCGCGAGAAGGACTGTAAGGAAAAAGAGTTTTTTCATGCTTTATAAATTTTTTGGCTGAAACAAAAACAGCGTCAAATGGTTGATCCAGTACAAAAACAAAATTCAAATATTATGTGGAAAAAAAGTCTGTTCATCCTCGCGCTTTTGTCAATCGTGTTTGCTTGTCAAAAAACGATTTTTACGGGGCGAAAATCCCTGAATCTGATTCCAAATGCACAACTCAATCAAATGAGTATAGCGGAATACCGCCAATTTCTCAGTGAAAACAAACCCATGACTTCGGGCAAAGACCTCGATCTAGTGCGGCGTGTCGGCAATGATATCAAAGCCGCCACCGAAGTTTATTACAAATCTAAAGGACTGCAAAAAGACCTAAAGGAATTTGCCTGGGAGTTCAATGTGGTGGACGACCCATCAGTGAACGCTTTTTGTATGCCTGGAGGGAAAGTAGTTGTCTACACCGGCATCTTGAAAGTGACCCAAAACGAGGATGCGTTGGCTGTTGTGATGGGTCATGAAATCGCCCACGCCTTAGCCAATCACGGCAACGAACGCGTAAGCCAAGGTTTGGTGCAGCAATTGGGACTTACCACGCTCGACCTCGGACTTGCCATGGCACAAAAACCAGCACAAACCCGCAATTTGATCATGCAGGCTGCAGGCGTAGGCACACAATTAGGGGTGTTGCTCCCCTTTAGCCGGAAGCACGAATCAGAAGCCGATGAAATTGGCCTTTACCTGATGGCAATGGCTGGCTACAATCCGAGTGAGGCGGCTCCATTTTGGGCGCGGATGACAAAAGCAGGGGGTAGCCGTCCGCCAGAGTTCCTCAGCACACACCCTGATCCCTCCAAACGCAGCTCCAAATTGAAATCGCTGGTTCCAAAGGCAAAAGCTTACGCTAGCAAGTATCCTGTACCCGGGAGCTCGAAGCGGAAATAAAAAAACCGCAAAATGTAAAACAGGAGAACAGGAAAATTTAAAACCAAGATTCAGAAGCCCACTTAAATCCGATTGGGTTCTCTGCTCGATTTTAAATTTTCCTGTTCTCCGGTTTTACATTTTGCGGTTTTTTTATAGCAAATACCCCCAAAACTTTTGCTTCTTCTTCGCACCCTTTTTTGTCTTTTTCACAAAGGAGGGGTCACTTGGATTGCCCCCAACATTGGCGCGGTTGAAGCCAACCACGACATAGGTATAGAATTCACCTTCGATGGCCGTGTAGTCTTCAAAATACCATTTGTCTGCGTAAAAAGGGGTGAATCCCAACAAGTTGCGCGGATTATCGAACTTCCCGACGCCCTCCCCATCGAAACGGTAGAGGGCGAAATAAAAAGGCATTTCATCGCCGGATAGAAGTGTGCAAAGATTCCAGGTGAGTTGTATCGTGCTGGGGGTTCCCTTCACCCGACAGACGGTAGCCGTGGCGGGTGAAGCTTTGGAAAGCGAGGGCATGGGCGGCACGAGCGCAGGGTATCTCCAAAGCGAATTGATGAGGGTGTCTTGTACGCCGAGCGGGTTGCGCAGGAGCGGTTTTACCGAGAAAAACACACTGCCGCTTACGTTGGGGTTGGCTCGGTTGATGGCAATTTGCTTGCTTATTTCTTCCTCGTTTTCCCAGTTTGGATCGTTGGCGGAGTTGTTGATTTTATAGGCTGCGTGGCCCACATAGAGCTGTTTGCCGTACAAATGTTTGCTCCACCAATCCACCAAAATCTCGTAATCTGCAGCAGGGAAGCCGATGCTCCAGTAGATTTGAGGCGCCACATAATCAATCCATCCTTTTTCGAGCCAAAGCAACACGTCAGCGTATAGGTCGTCGTAACAGGTCACGCCCGCTCTGGTGTTGGAGCCGCGTTCCGGGTCGCGCTCTTTGTTGCGCCACACGCCAAAAGGCCCGATGCCGAACTTGACGTAAGGTTTGTATCTTTTGATGGTTTTTGACACACCTTCAATGAGCACATTGATATTGTTGCGCCGCCAATCACCTATATCGGTAAAGTCGTGGTCGGCCGAAGCAAAGTTGTCGTAATCGTCGAGCGCGTCGTCAAGATTGAGGTTCTTCTCTTTGTAGGGATAAAAATAGTCGTCGAAATGGATGCCGTCCACATCGTAGCGCAACACGATGTCTTTCACCACATTGGTTAGATATTGACGTACGGAAGGGCTGGCCGGATTGAAATACCACTTATTGCCATAGCGGAAAAACCACTCGGCTTTGCGGCGATCAGGCAAAGAACGCAACGGGTGCAATAGGTCGAGCGCGGAGGTGTCGGGGTCGAAAGTTGCGCGGTATGGGTTGAGCCAGGCATGGAATTCCATGCGGCGGTCATGCGCTGATTTGATCATGTATTCGAGCGGGTCGAAGAGCGAATCGTCGAGCATGGAACCCTGCTGGCCCACGAGAAATTTGCTGAGCGGCACGGTGGGTGATTTATAAAAGGCGTCGCCAGCAGGCCGTATCTGTACGAACACAGCGTTCATGTTCATGGCTTTCAATATGTCCAGAATGCTGTCGAATTCGACTTTGATCTGAGCAGATGTGAGTCCAGGCTGAGAAGGGAAGTCAATATTCGCCACTGTGGCAATCCATGCGCCGCGCAGTTCCGCCGGAGGAGATTGCGAAGCCTTTTGGGCCTGGGCTGTAGTTTGGGTCAAGCAGAAAACGGAGAGGAAAAAGAAGGATAGTTGCAAAGGTATATTCATAAACAAGGTGGTTTTGGGGGTGAAAGTAGGAGTTTCTATTTGTTTGGTTGTATGGCTAAGCACTGGGAAAATTACCCTGCTCGTTTCCCCACTAATTTTTTGGAATTTTGCCCCTTGAAAGTTGCTTCTTTTTTTCATCCAAAATAGAGGTGACACCTCCAACGAAGAAAGAGATGTCGCCTCAATTTTGGCATACCTAACATCATTGCATGGATTTTCCCAGACCTGTTCCCGTTCTCGAACTCGCCCTGCGTTTCAACGCTCAAATCATTGGGGATGAGACCCTTTCCGCCACCGGCATCAACGAAATCCATAAAGTCCGTCCTGGCGATGTGGCATTTTCCGATGTGCAAAAATATTTTCAGAAAACGCTCGAAAGCGAGGCCACCGTGCTCCTGCTCAACGCCCCAGCCGATTGTCCGCCGGGCAAGGCTATTCTCATTGTCGAAAACCCGTTTGAGGTATATGATGCCCTCGTGCGCGAGCACCGTCCTTTCGAGCCATTGAAGGAGACCATCAGCGGCCGTGCTGAAATCCACCCGACGGCCATCATCGAGCCGGGCGTGGTCATCGCAGCCAATGTGCGCATTGGGGCAAATTCCTACATTCAGGCCAACGCTTACATCGGGGAATACACGTTCATTGGCGAAAATTGTATCATTGGCCCTGGCGCCATCATCGGCCCGGATGCTTTTTATTTTAAAAAAATGCCCGACAAATCGTTCAAAAAATGGCGCAGTGGCGGACGTGTAATCATTGAAAACCAGGTAGACATCGGCGCCGGCTGCACCATCGCCAAGGGCGTGAGCGGTGACACCATCATAGGGGAAGGCTCGAAACTTGACTGCCAAATCCATATCGGCCACGGTGCGGTGATTGGCAAGAATTGCCTTTTTGCCGGGCAGGTCGGCATCGGTGGCAAAACGGTGGTGGAAGACAATGTTGTGCTTTACGGACAAGTGGGTGTGGCGCAGGCACTGCATATCGGGCAGGGTGCGCTAGTATCGGCAAAGTCAGGCGTGTCCAAAGATTTGGATGGAGGCAAGGCCTATTTTGGTATTCCCGCAGATGAGGCTCGCACCAAATACCGGGAGTTGGCTGCTTTAAGGCAATTGCCGGATTTGTTGAAGAAATTGTCTTGATGGCATCGGCGCCATGCTTTTCCGACAAATCGGGTGAAAGGGGGGCGCATTGGCAGAAGGGCATGGGGGCGATAGGCTAAGGGTGTTGTAATTTTGCGCACCCTTGGAAAAACCTGCGCCACTTCAAACTTTTCGCCCATTCTAATGCATTGATTCAATGAAATTCACACACATTCTATTTATTTCAATTCTTTTATCTGTCGCAGCGTGTAGCATAAAAAAGCCAATTCCCAGCCCCGATTCCGCGCCAATGGCGGAGAAGGTGCTGCTCGACACTTTCGCGGACCTGCAAATTCTGTGGTACGATCTCCCCGGATTTGACAAACTCTCCATCCGGCAAAAAACCTTCATTTACTATCTCAGCGAAGCCGCTCTAGCCGGACGCGACATCATTTACGACCAGCATTGCAAGCACAACCTCGCGGTCCGCAAAACCCTCGAAGCCATTCACAATACCTACAAGGGCGACAAATCCACCGCCGACTGGAAGGCATTTGAAGTTTATTCCAAGCGGGTGTGGTTTTCCAATGGCATCCACCACCATTACAACGAGGTGAAAATCCTGCCCGATTTTTCCAAAACATACTTCAGTTCGCTCCTGCAGGCGTGCGACCCTGCTGCACTGCCCATGCCCGTTGCTGATATCCAACACACACTGGTGTCGGTCATGTTCGACCCCAAGGTGATGCCAAAACGCACCAGCAAGGACGGCCCGGACGTTGTCCTCAATTCTTCTGTCAACTTTTACCAGGGTGTGACCGCCGATGAGGTAGACAAGTTTTACCAGGATAAAATAAAAGCCGCAGGCAAAAACCCGCCCCTGTTTGGCCTCAATTCCAAGCTCGTGAAAGACGAGGGAATGCTGAAAGAAATCGTGTGGAAATCTGGAGGGATGTACGGCCAGGCCATTGACAAAATCACCGAAAATATCGAAAAGGCCATCCCATTTGCCGAAAATGCCCAGCAGAAAAAAGCGCTCGGGCTGCTGGTGGCTTATTACAAATCAGGCGATTTGAAAACCTTTGACGAGTACAATATCGAATGGGTGAAAGACACCGAGAGCTCCATTGATGTGATCAATGGCTTTATCGAAGTTTATCACGACCCCAAGGGCTACAAGGGTGATTTTGAGGCAATGGTACAATACAACGACCCGGAAGCCACCCAAAAAATGGCCATCGTGAGCAAGAACGCTCAATATTTTGAAGACAACTCGACCATCGCGGATGCACACAAAAAGAAGGAAGTGAAGGGCGTTTCATACCGTGTTATCAACGTGGCGATGGAGGGCGGCGACTGTGCCCCGAACACGCCGATAGGTGTGAACTTGCCAAACTCCAACTGGATTCGTGAGATTGGCTCTAAATCCATCAGCCTCAACAACATCGAAAACGCCTACAATCAAGTTGGCGGCGCACTAGCCCTTCAGGAATTCGCCCACGATGCCCAAGAAATCAAATACGCAAAAAAGTACGGCGAGGCTTGTGGCAAAATGCACACCGCGCTCCATGAGGTTATCGGTCACGCAAGCGGCCAAATGAACCCAGGGGTGCCAGAGCCTAACGTGACGCTCAAACACTATTCCAGCACGCTGGAAGAAGCGCGTGCCGACCTGGTGGCACTTTACTACATGCCCGATCCAAAACTTGTTGAATGGGGTCTTTTGCCCGATGCCAACGCCTACAAAGCTGAGTTTGACAACTATATCCGAAACGGACTGCTCCAGCAACTACGCCGCCTTCCCGCTGGCGCCGACATCGAAGAAGACCACATGCGCAACCGTCAACTCGTGGCTGCCTGGGCTTTTGAAAAAGGAAAGGCTGAAAACGTGATCGTCAAAAAGATGCGCAACGGGGAAACCTATTACGACATCCGCAACTACGCCAAATTGCGTGTGCTTTTTGGTCAATTGTTGGCTGAAATTCAGCGCATTAAATCTGAAGGCGATTACAAGTCCGCAGAGGCGTTGGTGGAGACATACGGTGTAAAAACCGACAAAGCCACGGGTGCTGAGGTCAAAAGACGTTACGCCGCGTTGCCCACCAAAGCTTACTCCGGCTTCGTGCAGCCAAAATTGGTGGCCGTAAAAGATGCCAAAGGCAACATCATGGATGTAAAGGTGGAGCGCGAACTTGATTTCGTGAAACAGATGCTCCGCTATGGCAAGGAATATTCGTTCTTGCCTGTGAAAAATTAGAACGCGACCGAGACTCCTCTGGAATTCTTTACTTGCTTATGTTTCAAAAAATCTTCCGCTTGCTTCGCTCCTTTACCCGCCTGCCCCGCGAAGTGGAGGAAGGCAAAATACTCAGTGCCCGCCTGCTCGCCCAGATGCATTTTAGTGAGCAGGCGGCTATTCTGGGAAACCTTCAACGCGCCGAATTTAAGGTTTTTTCGCAATGGGGCGACGACGGCATCATACAATTTTTGATCCAGTACCTCGATGTAAAGCCACACACCTTTGTCGAATTTGGGGTAGAAAACTACCGCGAAGCCAACACGCGCTTTTTGCTTTTGAACAACAACTGGCGCGGACTTGTGCTCGACGGTGCTGAAAAAAACGTGGCACAGATTCGCCAGGACCGCATCTATTGGCAGCACGACCTCACAGCACAAGCTGCATTTGTCACCGCCGAAAACATCAACGAACTTTTGAAAACCAATGGGTTTGAAGGCGAAATCGGCCTTCTGCACATTGATATTGACGGCAACGATTATTGGGTTTGGAAAGAAATCAGCGTCGTCAGCCCCGTGCTGGTCATCATGGAATACAACAGCGTGTTCGGCCCCGACGAGGCCTGGACGGTGCCTTATGACCCTCAATTTTTCCGAACCAACTACCACCCCAGCAACCTTTGTTATGGCGCCTCGCTCAGCGCCCTCTGCGATCTTGCCGAAGAAAAAGGCTACGCTTTTGTGGGCTGCAACAGCCACGGCAACAACGCTTATTTTGTCAGAAAGGACCGATTGCGCGCGCTTCGCCCAATCACGGCTCGAGCGGGGTATGTGGAGTCGAAATTCCGCGAAAGCCGCGACGCCCAAGGGCGGCTGAGCTATTTGAGTGGCGAAAAACGGCTGGAATCCATACGCGGCGCAGAGGTCTTTGATACACGGGAAAAACGCTTAAAAACTATCTAAGGAGCGTTTCTTTCGATGCGCTAACCGCCCTGATGTTTTTTCAAACCGCTCTAATACTTTTTTCTGAAAATGACTTGGATGGTGTTTCGACACGCCTTGATGCGATTTGAGCGCCAAGTCAAAAGTATTGCCGTCCATGTTTCGGAATTTCTTTTTCCAAAAGCCCACGGTGAAATTCAGGGCCTTCTGGTCGAGCCAATTTCCCAGGCCCCCCGCCAATATTTTTTCCAATTTTTTTTGAAAACAACCAGTAAGGTTCTGGCTACCCAAAGTCGTCCTGGTTCTGTTACGATAAAAAAATCTACATCGCTATCCGAACGCATGCAATGTTTCGAAAGCGAGCCTGACACGAATACTCCACGTACATAAGGAAAACAGCCGATGAACCGTGCCATGCGCCGGGCGATGGGCAAAAATTCATCAGCGCGGCGGTTGCAGTCGAGCCGCCGCTCCGTCCAGGACACATCGTTTTTTAACTGGAAGAAAGGGCCGAATTGGAATGCCCTGCCTTGCGCGACAAGGTCTTGTAATGATTCAATACAGGGAAATATCACGGATTTTCAACGCTCGCAATTCAGAACCGCTTTGCAAAGATTTGGACTGTATCTTATGGAAGACAGGAAATCCATACTTATTGAGCGCGTAAAAAATGTTGTGGTTGAAATGGTGTATTCACCTGAAGTGGTTCGGAATATTAGTTTTTCCGATTTTATCGCTCGAAGACTACACTATCACTATACCTATCTATCCAACATTTTTTCAAAATCTATGGGTATAACTATTGAGCAATACTTCATAGCCAATAAAATAGAGCGTGCCAAGGAGTTGATTTTCAATGATGAACTCAACTTGACCGAAATCTCCTTCATGTTGAATTATAGCAGTGTTGCGCATCTGTCTGGTCAGTTTAAAAAAATAACAGGTTTGACGCCTACGCAATTCAAAAAACTCAAAGAAAAGCGACGTATTGGGTTGGATGAGATATGAAAAAGTAGATTAGTTCCCTCAACTAAAACCTTTTCAGATGTAACTATTTTTTATCCTTATGTAACAGACATCTGGATATGGAATCTGACCTTTGAATAGTTCATTTCATCATTTCCGGAATGGCTAGCTGCTTGGATTGTTGGTGACTGGGAAGGTGGTATTTTCTAGCAGTATGTTGATCAGGATGGGCCACTTTCAATTTTTCGGGAAATGCCCGCTCTATCAGGGCTCTCGCCAAAATCAGATTGGGATTAAAGACTTCCAAGCCGCCGAAATCAAGCCGGTTTTCAATCATGCCCAATTCAGTACAGCCCAGCACAATCGCCTGAGCGCCAAGATTTTTTAGCATTTGGATAGCGGTGTTCAGGCGATCAATAGATCCTTGCGGTATTTCTGTAGAGGCGGCTTTAATTTCATAAATGGCTCGTTGAGACAATGCTTCGTGCTTCTCAAAATCAAGCAAGATGGGGGTAAGGCCAGCTGCTTCCATTCGGTTTTGATAAATGCCGGTTTGGTAAGCTCCAGAAGTACTGAGCAACCCAATGCGTTGTATTTTGGTTTGGTGCGACTGAATCGCAAGCACCGTCTCGTCAATCATATTGACAATATCTGCTTGCGAACCATTTGCTTTTAAGATGGACAGTAAAGGGTCGAAAATCTGTGGCGCATGGGCTGTGTTGCAGGCGATACCGATGTGTTTAGAACCAGCGCGTTCCAGCAACAAAACGACCTTGGCGAGGGCAGGGGCAGGGTTTTCAGAAATTCTCCCTAAAAGGTATTCCGTACGGTCAACAATTTCATTGGGAATAGAAGCCAACAACACAGGCAAGTGTTCCTGATCGCTGTTAGCCATCGTGTTCTCTACAATTTTCTTGTATAGATCAGCGCCCGCCATGGGGCCTATGCCGCCTACTATGCCTATCATGAAGTGATAGAGTGATGGAGTGATGGAGTGATGAAGTGATAGAGTGATGCCCGCCTACGTTATGGATACAGAGCGTACAACGTTGAAACGTTCTTTGGGTTGCGTTCTGGGGTAATCACTTTTTCTTGGCTGTTTTTGCGCTGCGGTATTTTTTCTTCCAAATCTTCCATATCTGAAGTATTGCGGTTATAGAGAATATACATCCGATGATGAAATTGATTGCCTCTTGACTTGCATCTAATTTTTGCACCGCCATTTTCCCGCCAAAAATAAAGATACAGTGGGCCGCAAACGTGCCTATTCCGATGCCTAGCAAATAACCATTGTAAAAACCTTTTTTGTCCTGCATAATGCCCTTGGCATACAATACCGAACTCCAACCCAGCCAAAACGGGATAGCCACAGGGCTAACAGCTCGCATCATGAGACCCAGAAAAAACCGGTGCATCGTGTAAGAAAGCACCACGTTTTTAGCGCCATGGTGACCAAGTGCTGCTTTGAAACTGGCTATAGCCAGTACCACTACGATCAATACCGCCACCCACTCCATAATTTTGAAAATACGCTCATGTTTCTGTATCCAGGTGAGCGCAACCAGCAGTAGCCGCACATAGATCACCTCTGCGACTATACTACCGATGGAGAAATTGATGGCTGGCCTAATCCCTTCTGTGATGCTGATCTGCATCGCTGAAAGGCCGATAGTACCAATAACCATGGAGCCAAAAAAACTGATGGACAGCCCGGAATAGAAAACCCTGAAGATGCTTTTCATGGGTGGGTGTCAATCGTATTGGTCCAACAGGTCTAGGTGGCGATTAACGGCGCGAAGATAGCGCAAGCCTTTCCAAAAAGGCCAGTACGGATGGCCGTGCGCATTGTTCCAAGAGCTCACTTCATAGAGCAATTTCCAATGCCGAAGTATTTCCGCATACGCTTGCCACAAACTCATGCCGCAATGATAAATGTGGCTTGGCGAGGCGCCAGCGCCATTGTACTCGAGAATTGCGAAATTCTTGCCAACTTTCAAATCGGCCAGCGAGGTGCATTTTACATCGTATCTGCCCCAAAAAAAAGCGCCGCTGTGGAGGCTGATTTTATCAAAAAAAGCCGTCAGTTCAGCATCGGCCTCGTGCGAGAGATTGCGCAGTCGGGCGCCTCGGCTGCGGTTGATGGCAAAAGAGAGGACATAACGTTCGCGGTCGGCGGGCACCCAGTCGAGTTTGTCCTCGTGTTTACGGCACATTTCTTCGGCGCGTTTGCTGGCTTGCGGGTGACGTTCAATGAGTTCGCGGAGTGTGGCTTGTCCATCGCCCCAAACTTCGAGTGCTTCGCGTAGGATGATTCCGGTGATTTGACCGGTCTGTTTGGAAGGGTGGCGGACGTAAAAAACGCCGAGTTCCATGGGCAAATCCACCAAGTCTTGAATGAGGTAATCCATGGGGCAGTAGCCGTGGTATTCAAGCAATTGCGCCTCCGTGTCAATTTTTCTGAAAAGGAGGCCTTTGCGCCCCACGTCAGGTTTTACAATAAAGGGATATTGGAATCCCGCCTCGACCATGCGTGCTTTTACGCCTTCAAAATCCTGCGGTGGTTTCACCAAAACGGTTCGCGGGTACACCCCATCGGGCATTTGTTTGTACACATCTGTCTTCGTCTCGCCTTCATAGCCTCCGAAAGGAATGGTGGGGTTGGAGGGTGTAAACCACCAGAACGAACGCGCCCGCAAAGAATACCAGGCCCACATCGGGATGAGTGGGATATAGAGTGCAGTGGCTGGCCAGAGCTCCCAGTTGGTAAGTTTTTCAAAAAAACCGGGCTTTTGCACGGGGGTAGGGGGGGGCGCCTGATCGGGGATGTTTTGCTCCTGCATTTTGCGTTGTCTGTAAATGTGCGCAAAAGTAGGGTTTCGATCTGAAAAGATAGCGGGGACAAAACAGCATACAATTCTTACACTCAGAACCCGGCTAAATCTCAATTTGAGGTGCTAGGCAAAGTAGGTTCGTAACTTAGGCTTGATTCTTTTCGAACCATTTGAATAGAACAACTCAGAATTAATTGGTCACCACAGGGAGCGGTCTATGTTAAATCTTTGTGGGATGTTTGGCCGTTTGATTTTTGTTTAATACTTTCGCCTGCGTTTCGCTCCGAATTTCTCAATCGTGAACACGTGTGCGATGCCAACATATCTGTTTTTTAACCCGCCGTATTTTTAACAAAGGCGGGTTAATCCTTTGTTGGGCTTCTGATGAGGATAATGGAACTTGGGCACTTAAAGTTTTGTCCAAAGTTTTAACATCCAAAAGTCAAAAGGCTTGCCATAATCACGCTAATCCACACCACATTACTTGCAGCAGTTTCTTGGAAAGTTTTGCCTGTCCTGGTTCCCGGGATGTGCGGTTGACCTTATCTTTCACTCTAAACGCATTTACCAAAAGATGAAAAACGTTTTAAATTTAACGCTCCGACCCTCCAACGCTCTTTGTTTTGCCATTGCGCTGATTTTATTTCTGCCGAATATAGGCCTTGGCCAAGCGACGCAATATTTCAAATGTCCTGGCTTTGTTCCAACTCCCCCGAGCAATGAATTCCCTCCCAATGCGCCTTGCGACATAAACCCCGAACACCCCAATTTTAACAACGAGGAACAAATATGGATAGGCGTAGGTACACCTTTTGAGAGGTCTTCTCAGTTGGGCAATTCGATTTCCGATAATGTTAGAATCGTAGGTAATTTTATTGTGGATGACCCATTCACTTTTCTGGATGCCGTTGTTATGATCAATCCAAATGTCCAGATTACGGTTGAGCCTTCTTTTTTCCTTTTGATCCTGACGGTGGTTTGATCATTGACAATTCGGACTTGTTTTCTTGTGCCGGATTATGGACAGGGATCGTGATGCAACCGAATTCAATTGTCAATACCCGCAACAACTCCAGCATTCAGGATGCTATGATCGCAATCCGTGCAGAGTCGTCGGGCAGTTTGTTTATCCAAAACACGACCTTTAATCGTAACTGGATTGGCATTGATTTGATTGGCAATGCTGTTTCATCTCCAAGTGTTTGGACATTCACCGGGAACAGTTTCAATTGCACAGCATTCTTAAAGGGTACAATCCAGCAAACCTTTGCAGGGGTGAGGCTAAATAACGCATTCTTTACTACGTTCGGTGCTACTAGCATGAACTGGTTCCGTGATTTGAACTTTGGCATTTTTGCACAAGGCGCGTTGAGCAATATTGGGGGAAGGAACTTGACTTTTCAGCGGATCCTGCAAGATGGAATCTTCATGACAAACGGGACGATTCACTTGATAGCACCTACCACTTTTACAAATTGCCAAAGAAATGGCATAAATTTAGAAATGGCTGAGATCGTCAATATAAGTGCACCCTTCATTTTTTTCAACAACCAATTGCCACCCCTGCAATTTGTTCATCGAACGGGAATCCGCATCGTTGGAAGTGCCTTGAATGCAACTATCCAACTTAATGCCATCAATTTTTCTGCTAACATGAGTAACAATATTTCAAGTGTAAGGGGAATCCATATTGGTGGTGGGAATATTGGGATTGGCACCACAATCAATATCGGAGGTGGCAGTTTGTTTAGTATGCGCGCAAGAGACTCGCAAGGAATTTTCTTAGATGGAGAATTTCCCGGCACGAGTTCAACTCATATAGTTGGGAACCATTTTCGAATTTCTTCTATTCTTGGAGATCAATCAAGACCACAGGGAATACTCGCTGATGGAGGGGACAAAAACAACCTCTTAATTACAGCGAATACCTTTACTGCTCAATTTCCTTCTCAACAGTCAGGAGAACAATGGGGCACAGGGATAGAGTTGCGTAATTCGGAAGGGGCGGATAATGAAGTAAGAGTCAACAGTTTTAGTGATGCGATTGATAGACTAAAATAATATGTAATTGTTCGTGAATTTTGGAACACTCGTTATTGCTCAAATACAACTTTCGGGTTTGGTGGATGGGGCTATGAATTTCATGGAATTTGTACCAACACCGCTACCAATAGGGTTTTCGAAGGGAACATAATCACAGGGATAGCCTATCCATTGACTATCCGGTCTGATGCCTTTATTGGGCCACAGGAACACATGGGCAACCAGTGGCTCGCCATCCACCCTCTCTATCAGCCAGTTCGTCATGCATGGTGTCAAAGTGTTTCACAGTTAAATAAATTTACAGTCCACACCCCTCAAAGTACCTGCAACGTTGACCCTGTCTGTTTCTTCCCATTCCATCCTAGATACATTCAAGCAGACGATATGGGCGAATTTTTTGAAATTGATTCATTGGGTAATCCGTCAGAAGCTTGCGATGGCCAACTGCTTGGGCAGGGAACCAACGAATTAGACAAAGCAATAGCCCAAGGGATGGTTCCTGCTCCAAACGACAATCCTGCTCAAAACTGGGTCTTGGAGCGCTACCTTTTCCAAAAATTCAAGAAAAATCCCTCCTTCATAAACGAGCACACTTCGTTCCCTTCCTTTATGAGTGACAAAATGAACGGCTCGGTAGGGAAATTCTATGATGTCCAAAAAAGCATTCAGGATGCCATGGTCGCCGAGGCGAGCGCCAATACCCAAAGCCAACAAGCATTGGCCAATATTGCCTTGTTGATGGAATCGTTGGTAGGCGTGGATGAACAGATACAAGCAGCAGGAAATGGAAGCCAATTGCAAGCGCTGTTGCAAACAAAACAAGGATTGGTCAACTCGATACGCTCCTTGCAAACAACATACAACAGCCAGTATGCCAGCTACCAAAATCAGATAGTGGCCAATCTGCAAGCCGCCTATTTGCTAAACGCGAGCGTGCCGACGGCCCATGCTTATGAAGTCAACGAAAAAGCGTACAACCAAATCTATCTCCTTTCCTTGATGCAACAGGACGGCGAACTGACGGAGGCCCAAGTGCTTGCCTTCCAGGCCATCGCCCAACAAGACCGCAAACAAGGTGGCCCGGCCGTCCATAGATCATGGGGGCTGCTCCCGGGGTGTGCAAGGCCAGAAATTATTTACGAATACCCTGCTATGGACGATGGTCTTGAGAACCCTGGACAAGGGGGAGACCGTGAACAGGCAAACCCGAACACTAAGCACAGTACGTTTTCAGTCTACCCCAACCCAACCACTTCTTCCTTTACGGCTCACGGTTTTGGGAACGGTGCCGGGGTCTTGACTCTTCTGGACTTGAGCGGCAAGCTTCTTTTGGCCAAAGCATTTTCAGGAAATGAGGTCGAGGTAGGACTTGCGTCAGAGATACCTTCGGGCATATACCTGCTCAAAATTTTGATGGACGACGGCTCGTCCTACATTGAAAAACTGGTTGTACATCCGAAATAAAATCTTCTTCACCGAGGCTGCCCTAGCGCACGGGGCAGCCACTTTAAATACTTAGCCATGAGATTCTTGCTCACTCTCACTACGTTTCTTTCCTTCCTCCTCTACTTCGACTTGACCGCTCAAAACAAAAGAGACTATCAATGGATTATTGGAGGGAACTCAGGAGGCGGAGGAATCTTGCTTGATTTCAACCAATCACCAGTTGAAATATCCTATCAGCAGACCGGAATTGAGATGGAAGGCACTAATACCAGCATGTGCGACCCGGATGGGAATTTGTTATTCTACTCTAATGGTTGCTATATCGTCAATGCAAAAGGTGAAATCATGGAAAACGGGGACAGCATCAACCCTGGATTTATTCAATCTATTTTTTGCCCTTCCGGAGGCAGCCCGCTCATACAGGGGGTTATTGCAATCCCTTCCCCAGAAGGAGACAGCATCTATTATGTCTTTAACCTTGATTTTGATAGGGCCTACAAGCAGGACTCTATCTCCTTTGAATTTGCACCGCAAAGGCTATTTTATCAGATGATTGACATGGCCCAAGACTCTGGCGACGGTGCGGTGGTGCTGAAAAATCAGGTTGCAGTTTTTGACACCTTCGCAAGAGGAAATATCCAAGCCATAAGGCATGCCAATGGGCAAGACTGGTGGGTCATCGTTCCGAAATCGCACAGTAATTGCTACTTTCTTGTGCCGGTCACCGCTGAGGGGGTGCAGCCAGCCCAGATCAAATGTTCAGGCACAGTATGGACAGATGATGACTGGGCGCAGGCAACCTTCTCGCCTAACGGTAAAAAATATGTGCGCTTCAACGTCTGGAACGGACTGAACATCTTTGACTTCGATGCTTCCACGGGCGAATTTTCCAATCCCCGGAACATCATGTTTCCTAATGACACAGCCAGTTATATCATGGGCGCAGCAATCTCGTCCAATTCTCGATTCTTGTACATCTGTGCCCGGAAAAATGTCTATCAGTTTGACCTGCAAGCCCCCAACATCGAATCAAGTAAGATAAAAGTTGCCACCTGGGATGGCTACCAAAATCCTTATCCCACTATCTTCTACCTCGCAGCCCTTGCCCCTGATGGGAAAATCTACATCTCCAACACCAGCAGCACCTACAACTTGCATGTAATCAACAAGCCCAATTGCCCAGGGATTAGTTGTGAACTGGTACAGCACGGCATTGTGCTGCCATCTTACAACTACGCCACTATACCCAATATGCCGCACTACCGTCAATCGTATTTTGAGTGTGATTCGACATTGATTGGGGCAGAGGAAATAGGCCAGGTGGGGCGCAAATTGACAGTGTTCCCAAACCCAGCCACTGAGGTGATATACCTTCCACTTGAGTCAGGCAAAGAAGAAGTCAGCATTTTCGATGCCACAGGTCGAGCGGTCTCACATCCCGTCCCAACAATAATAGATGGTCAGTTATCCATCCTGATTCGTGATCTCCCGAGCGGCCTATATTTCATCTGCTTTCGCACAGTGGGCAATATGTGGAGTGGGAAGTTTGTAAAGCAATGACGCTTCGCGCGGGCAACAAGGAATGTTCAATTTCCAATGGGTTGTTACGCATGGTTACTCAGGTTGTAAGCATATATTAGGACAACAACGCTAAAACTCCAAAGCAGCGCCTTCCTCCTGTTCAGGTTACGAACCTACATTCGCCTAGCGCCTCAATGAGATTTGCCCTCAGAAACCTGACTTTTCCAAAAAAATGTCCAACGCTACTTCTGACTGGACGAGTAACTTTAGTCCGTTAAAAAAATGTTACCAAATCATCTTTCAAATTTCTCTCGTATGGCAAAGGAAAAACTCAAACTCAATGAACTCAAGGTTCAGAGCATTGTCACTTCTCTTGAAGAAGGCCAAATGCAGACCTTGAAAGGCGGCAAAGAAGTAGTGGGCCGTCGCCGCAGCTATTCTGCTCGCTGGACTATGGTTGACACCCGTGTTCAATCGGACTCAATCGCTGGTTTGCTTGGCGGAAATTAAGGTTCATCGGATTCTGCCTCGCGCAAATATTTTTCGCGCACCACAGTTGCAAATGCTTGACCTCTTGCCTTGCCATCCAGCCAAGCCAAGAGGTCAAATGTTTGTAGCAAAGCCCTTGTTTCAGGCTCCTGCGCCTTCGGCTGCAAGTCGTTTTTTACTTTGGCAAAAACATCGCGTTGGCCTCGGGCATCGGGCAATTTTATCGCCTCAAATATGCCGTGCATAAACCGCCGTTCCAGTTCGTGAAGGCGGTTTTTTCTTTTCAAAAAACGGGCAGACGTCCTCAGTTGCGAATCCAGCAGCAGGAAATTCCCAAGCTCAAAATGGAGAATGAGCGAGAGGATGCGGGCGAGGCTTTGCAGGTCTTCGCGCCCAACTGTTCGGCGTTGTGCGAGCCAATGATTGAGGTGGTCGAGTGCCATATTGAAGTCGCCGCAACCAATGCAAATGGGGACGAACTGGAGATAAAAACTGCCAGTTTCGTAGTCGTGCGGGTCAAAGTTTTCGGCTTCCAGGAGGCAACGCTCCATTTCCCGCCGCCCATCTCCAAACTCACCTGTATAGGTACACATCGCAAAGAATGTGCTGAAATATTGGCGGTGTTTTTTTCGGCGGTCATCTTCTGTAATCGGTTGAAGATCACGCAGTTTATCCAGACAAATACGCACCTCTGAGTACTTCTGCAAAAGCCCGCAGGCTACGGTTTGGTTGCTCAGCGTGGCGATGTAGTCCGACAAATTTTCGCGCAAAAAATGGGGCTGCGACTCTTGCAGCGCGATAAGCGTTTTGCCTGTTTCGTAAAATTTTTCTTGCTCCAGCGCGGTGTGGTAGTAGAGGCTCAGGGTTCGGTAGTAAAGCACCCGAGCCGTGTGCGACACCGCCGCGTCGGGGTCGGCGAAAGCCTCCTGTTCTATGAGTTGGCGAAGGCGCGCAACACGATCGGGGCCTCTTTGGAGTGGGTCTTTTTTGATGGTGGCATACGCCTGAAAAAACGCCCTTCGATAGTGGGAGGCATTGCGCAATTGTTCCATGGCACGGGCCTCCTCATCTTGCAATCGCTCCAGGTTTTTGTGCAGGAAATCAACGTCCATACGGGTGTAAGCGAGCTGCTTTTCCCAGCGCACTATTTCGATTTGGTGCGCAAAACGCTCGTACAACTTGGCAAGTTTGCGGGCTTTGGCGAGCAGCTCGCGACAATCGGCATAATGCCCTCTTTTGAAAAGGGCGGCTACACTCTGAAGCAGTTGGTTCAAGCGCTGATGGGTGGAGTGTAATTCATCGTAATTCTGGAGGCATTTCAGCACCAATTCATAGAGATATGCCTTTAGTTCAGAGTATTTTTTGCTGCCTATGTCCTGACTTTTGTAAATTTTTGTCTTCCATTTTTCATCGTCGAACACTTCGGCAGCGGCCATTGCCTCAAATAGTTGCGTGTACTTGGTATCCACCCCCGGTTTCCCCTTTATAAATATGCGGAAGTAGCGCTTTTCGGCCGGGGAAAGCGAGCGGACCAGGCGGTGTAATTTGTCGGAAGGCGTTTTTGACATGAGTGGGCGACGGATTTAGATGCAAAATTGTCAGGTATTTATCATTTTACCAAAACTATAAACAGCCTTAGAAACCTGACTTTTAAAAATAATTGAGTTGCAGGGGATAACTGGAGGCCGGACATTTGTACCATAGAAACCACAAAACAGCAAAATGTAAAATTCAAAACTATTTGCCATGCTAAACGCCATCGCTATCCGCCGCCTGCCAGAATCGCCAGAGCCAAATGCTATACTGGCGCGTGCGCTGCCGATAAAACCGTTGCCGAGCATTGATCCCCTGACAAGGACTGCTCCCGAGGCGGAAAAAATCGCGCTGCCAACCATGGAAGGTCTTTGTTTCGAAAAAGTGAAGCACATCACTTATTTGGAAGCGAGCGGAAACTACACAGCCCTGCACTTTAAAGACAAGCGACAGGTGCTGGTGTGCAAAACCCTCCGCGAAGTGGAGCTAATGCTTCCCAGCCGGGCATTTGCGCGCATCCATCGCTCGCACACGATACACCTCAAACACCTAAAAAAGTATGTGCGCGGCAAAGGCGGGCACGTATTGCTCCAAAATGGCGTGACGCTCACCGTATCCACAGGCCGAAAGGAGGCGTTTTTAGAGCAAGTGAAAGTTTATTTTGGTTGAGAAGTTGAGCGTTTAGAGCTTGAGCACGCGCATGGTTTTAAATTTTCCTGTTTTAAATTTTCCTGTTTCAATCCTGTATAACCATTTCCAAGAAAAACACCCATCACCCGCCCCAAGCCCCTCCCCAGCAAATAAACACAACTGCCGCCCTCCTTTCGCCTCCGGGCGGAGGGAGGGACTGGGAGGGGAGCATTAAACCGTAAAAACGGAGAATATAAAATGCTTAACTAACGTGAGTTTTGGATAGCCTTTGGTATTGGGGTTTCGATTAAAACCGCGCAGCGGTGGCATTTTGGTAGCCCGCAAGGGCGTTTCGGGAATACGAACCGCGTAGC
>CAZPTQ010000022.1:0-37853 GCA_964589365.1 uncultured Saprospiraceae bacterium | reverse complement strand
ATAATTTTCTCGACTAAATTGAAATTGAATGACCAAATTCGAGTGACATTTTTGAAATTATGGCAAACTTTAAACTTATGAAGCAAACAACTTTTCTAATTGCTACCATCGTTTTATTGACAGCTTGTGGGACAACAAGACCATTAGTTGACAATTCAGATTTTGACAAACCAAGTGGAGACACCCTTATAACACAATCGCTTTTTAACGACGGGGCTTCTACAATTTCGGAAGAAAACATTCAAAGAATACTTGAAGGAACATATAATCTGCCGCAACAATTACGAGTTGCTATTGTAAAACTTGAACCAATACCACAACTCAAAAGATACTATTGGAATTATTGGAGTGACGAGCAATACTTAAAGACACAGCAATCATATTTAGACTTGTTCTCGGAAAAGTTTAAACAATCATCACGGGTGACAAAACTTTCTATCATTCCAGACCTTCTTATTTCTAAATCACCGTCGTTTACAAATATTAGAGAAGCTGCTGTAAGAATGCAAGCAGACATCGTAGTTGTATATGCAATTACGAGTGACATTTACACAAAGGATTAAGTCTTTTCAAAGCCAGACATAAAAGATTTTGCAACGACACAGCTCATAATCCTTGACGTAAAGACAGGATTAATTCCTTTTCCACCATCGTGACAAGGGATTTTTTATCACAAAAGAAAAAGGAAGAACTTGATAATGCAGAAGCTGCAAGTCGCATACAAAGTGAAGCTGTATTATTGACGATTAACGACATTGGACAAAAAATTATAGAGTTCCTAAATGCGAAATAAGTCTGCTGCTAACAAGGTATTGGCGAATTAGGCGGGTGATGTGCAAGTTTTGAGCGTTGTTCCTCTAATGAGCGGTAGTAGTAGGTTGAACATTTGTCCTTCTAAACCGCCACATCGCCAATACTCGAAACGTTATAGCCAATGCTAAAAGACACCAACAGTAGAAACATTCTGACATTAATAATATGATAAAAGTTTTAATTACAGGGGCAACAGGAAATGTTGGAATTGAAGCACTATCTGCTTTGAAAAAACTTGACCATAAATTAGAGATATTTGCAGGTGTCAGAGACTCAGAATTTGGCAATGAGAAATTAGCAAGTTTTAATATCAAGAATATCAAATTTGACTTTACCAATAGTGAGACGTTTGTGCCTGCCATTCAAAACATTGACCTGCTTTTTTTGCTTCGACCACCACAAATTTCAGACGTTAATAAATATTTTGCACCACTAATTGAAATAGCAAAGAAATCTTCAGTAAAACATATTGTGTTTTTATCTGTGCAAGGTGTGGAGAAGAGCAAAATTATTCCCCATCATAAAATTGAAAAACTAATTGTAGCCAGTAAAATTCCATATACCTTCTTGCGACCTGCCTATTTTATGCAAAATTTTACAACATCATTACGCAATGACTTAGTAAATAATCAAAGAATTTATTTGCCGGCAGGACAAGCAAAGTTTACTTTAGTTGATGTTAATGACATTGGTGCTGTAACAGCAAAAATTTTAACCGAACCACAAAACCATTTCAATAAAAATTATGAATTAACCAATAACGAAACCTTGACATTTACTGAAATGGCTGAAAAAATCAGTAAAGGAATTGGAAAGACTATAAAATATGTTTCACCTAATTTGTTACAATTCTTTTGGAATAAACGAAAAGAAAATGTGCCGACAATGCTTATTTTAGTGATGATTATGTTACATTATTTTCCAAGATTTCAAAAAACACCAAAGACAACTGATTGGGTAAAAAGTATTACGGGGCAAGAGCCAATATCTTTTGACAACTTCGTTCTCTCAAATAAAAAACAACTACAATGACAAAAAGCACTGGCTATAACAGCGGTTTGGCAAAATGCGGGCTGACGTGCTTTGTAGAAACATTTGTGCAAGGTTCAATAGTGATGGTGTTCAGCCAACCGGGAATTTGAGCCAATCAATTATATTTTATTCAAAGTGGCAACGCCGAATACCGCTCAATAAACGCTTTCAACTCATCCACCATAGCCGGCGATCCAATGGCGATGGTGCAACGCTGATGAAGTTCGGCAGGTGCCAGATCGAGGATGCGCTTTAGGTGCGTGTTGAGCGCCTTGCCACCAGCCTGTTCGATGAGCATAGCCAGTGGGTTGCACTCGTACAGGAGGCGGAGTTTGCCTTTTGGGTATTTGCGGGTGCTGGGATAGAGGAAAATGCCGCCTTGAATGAGGATACGGTGTACGTCGCTGACCATGCTGCCAATGTATCGGAGGCCATAGTTTTGGTCGGAGCAATGGTCAATGTATCTGCGCATTTCGAGGTCAAATTTGGAATAATAGCCTTGATTGACTGAGTAAGTCTGGCTATTTACCGGGATGCGCATATTTCGGTGGCTGAGGCAAAATTCACCGATGCTGGGGTCAAGGGTGAAGCCGTTGACTCCACGGCCAGTAGTGTACACAAGCATCGTAGAAGTGCCATAAAGCACATATCCGGCTGCAACTTGTTTGGTGCCCGGCTGCAGAAAATCTTGCTTGGTGGCAGGACCACTCGGGTCGCTTTGGCGGCGGTAAATAGCGAAAATAGTGCCCACCGACATGTTTACGTCAATGTTGGAAGAACCGTCCAAAGGGTCGAACATCACGATATAGTGGCTTTGCTTAGAACCTACGGGCGGCACGTGGATGATGTCGTCGTTTTCTTCAGAGGCTATGGCGCAGACCTCGCCGGAGTTTTGAAGACATTCGATGAGCCGTTCATTGGCATACACATCGAGTTTTTGCTGGGTATCACCGCTTTGATTTTCGCCTCCGTCGGCCACGCCGAGTATGTTGACCAGACCCGCTTTATTTACTTCGCGGTTAATGATTTTGGCAGCAACGCCAATGTCGCGAAGCAGGCCTGTGAGTTCGCCTGTGGCGTAGTCAAAGTCTTTTTCGGAGCGAAGGATAAATTCGTCGAGTGTAACGATGCGATTGCTTGGTATGGTGCTCAAGTCGGCAGGATCGGAGATGCCAATGTAAGGGGCCTCGCTCGCTGAATTCTTGACAGCGGCAGCGGTTTTTTTTGTGGTGGTAGCCATAAGTTGGTTAGTACAAAATTTTGTGGTGAAAATGGCGGCTCAAATGTAGAAAGAACCGCCTTTCAAGGGCTGTTTTTTCTTTTCAGGTTTAGGAATCAGATGAAAGTGACAAGTTATTATTCACACGTTCCTAAATGTTCGGCATTTGTCAATTGCTGACAAACAACTAAGCGTTTTATCAGCACATTTGTACGTGCGTTATGTTTAAATATTCAATCCCAAACATGAAAAGGATTTCTCTCGTTCTCGTCCTTGCTATTGTAGCCCAGATGGCCTGCCGCCCGGCACTGCCGGATGAAATCCCATTGCCCACCAAAATTTGTGTCCGCACACAGCACCACACCTGGCCAATCCCTCAGGCTATGGTGTACCTGAAGTACAACACAGACACTTTTCCCGGGTATGACAAGCCGCCTTCCTATTTTGATGCCTCGTTTAAAACAGGCGCCAATGCCCACGGCTGCATAGAACCAGTGCCAGAAGGGAGGCATTGGCTGATTGCTTATGGCTATGACAGCTTGTATTTCCCACACGATGTCTATGGCAGTATGCGGATAGAAATTTCGCTTTCTAGTAAGCCAGTGCTGGACACGATTTTGTATGTTTCGGAATAGGGTTACCAGTAAGAAAAATCCGTGTCTCATCTGTGCTATCCGTGTTCCATCTTCGCTTAGTGGAACACGGATAGCACGGATGAGACACGGATTTTAAGGATAACCAATTCAAAAATCCATCCTTATCCGAAAGTTCAAGCGCCTGCCTGTCAAGTAATTAGGAATGGCATATTGCGTATTTTCAATCGTTTTTATCCAAACGTTTGAGGCCTCGTTTGCTACTTTCAATAGGTTGAACACCTCAAGACTGGCCCAGGTATTCCGCGTAAACCGCAAGAAGTGATGGGGCTTTCGACTGCGCCATTGTTGTTTCCAAAGTTGGAAACCAAAGCCGATGTCCACGCGGTGGTACGGCGCGAATCGGTATGGATTTCTGTAAATGATATTGTTGTCGGGCACCCCAAATGGCAGACCGGAGCCGACCGTGAAATTGAGGTGCATCCGTATATTGCGGTTGCCGCGCAGGTAATCCTGGAAAAAAGTGGAAAAGGTGAAAAGCCGGTCGGTCGGGCGCGGCACGTCCTTTACATCGTGTCCTTCGCGCTCGCCCACATTGCGGGCTTGGTGTTGTACGCCATTGATGCTTTCGCGGGTACGGAGCATCGAGAAATTGACCCAACTTTCCGCGCCTTTCACGAACTCGCCGTTGAGGCGAATGTCAAAACCCGTAGCGTAACCCTGCGAGTTGTTTTCCCCGGCGTAGCGTATGCGCACGTTGTCGAGATCGAAGGAAACGAGGTCCCACATTTTCTTGTAATAGGTTTCGGCGATGAGGCGCATCTTTACCGGACGGCGTTTGCCCCACAGGAAATCCCAAGTAAAGCCGCCTACGATGTGCGCCGATTTTTGAGCCTGCAAATGGGTGTTCACTGTACCATCCAAACGCCGCATTTCGCGATAAAAAGAAGGTTGAAAGAACAGCCCGCCCCCCAAACGATAGGATACATCCCGTTTGGTATTCAAGGGTTTGTACAACATCTGTGCCCGCGGGGTCACAAACCAGCCTTCGTTTAAGGTCCAGTATTGCCCCCGAACCCCGGCCATGACTTGTATCTCCCGAAGTCCGTCTTTTTTCCAGGTCCAGGTGTCCTGAAAAAATGCCGAGAAGCGGTCACTGTTTAGCGTGTTGCGTGTTTTTAGCACCCGACGGACTTGAAGCGCAAGCGTATCGTAGGGAAGAGAATAGAGCGCCGAGTCGAGACGTTCCCACTCGTTTATTTTGTCTTGAATTTGCTCGTTTTGCCATTTGGCCGACCATTGGAGGAAGTGAGCGCGAATCAAACCCTCGTCGTCCCGATCTCGTTGAAGCTCAATGCCACCCTTGTATTCCACATTGCGCACATCGGCGCTGAGGTAGTTTCTTACCCAGGTGTGCTGGGTGCCTTGTCCGAGGATATTGGTGATTTCGCCAAAGTTATCAGAGCCGAGATTTTCTTCCAATTCTCCCAAAATATAATAGCCCAGAATGTCAAATCGCTCATTTTCCTGACTGCTCCATGTGGAGGCCAACAGTTTGTGGTACAATGGATTGCGATCCCGGTCGGGCAAATACGTAAGCGAAACACCACCCATTGCCTGCGTGAAATCATCCACTTCTTGTCCTTCGAAGGCTGTGCGCAATTGCAGCGCGTAATCAATCAAACCGAAGGCGCGAGCAAGGCTTTGCGGTTGGAAGGAGTACGTTGAACGATTGAAATTGCCAATTGCCCCGATTTGCCAATCGCGGCTAAGATCATAGGTCAGGTACGCTTGAATGTCCGTGAAATTGGGCACGTATTCGCCTTCAACGTCAAGGCTTCCAAGCAGGTTTTTGGTGGTTTTGTAACGTGCCCCGACGAGGTAACGGAATGCCCGAAAACCCGTTTTGTTTGGCTTCCAACTTCCTTCCAAATGTGCAGAACCACCCAGCATACTTGCGCTGGCGCTGGCACGCAAACTGTCGGGGCGTTTGTATTTGATGTCCAACACAGAGGAGAGTTTGTCGCCGTACTTGGCTTGAAAACCTCCGCTTGAAAAGGAGAGATCGCGCACGAGGTCAATGTTTGGAAAGGTCAAACCCTCTTGCTGCCCGGCGCGGATGAGTTGCGGGCGGTAAATCTCAAAGTCATTGACATAAACGAGGTTTTCGTCGTAGTTGCCGCCACGTACCTGGTATTGCGAACTGAGTTCTCCGCCTGTGCCCATGTTGGTTCCCAGCGCAATATGCGGCAATACGCTTTCCAAATTGCCCGTAGTACTGGGCAGGAGTTTGAGGTCCGCCATGTTTTTTTCCTTCACCATGCCCCCGTCGTCGAGCCTTCGCCCGCTGATCACCACTTCCAGATTAGCGCCTACGGGCGACATGGTTACATCCAGTCCGTAGCGTGCTCCGGGCTGCAAGGGAAGAATATCCGCCGAAGTTTCTTGATACGCCACCCGTTTGAAGGAGAGTACAATTCTTTGGTTAGCAGGGATTTGGGCGGCAAATTTTCCGCTTTCATCCGTGCTTACTGCTTTGCCAGATCCTTTGATGAACACGCTCACCAGTTCCACGGGCTGCCCGTCGGAGGCATCGGTGACGCGGCCGTAGACGGTGGCGGTTTGCTGGGCCTGCGCGAGAAAGGGAGTAAAGAATAAGAGAGCGGCGAGGATTTTTTGAAAATGCATGATGAGCAAGTGCTTTGGCGCAAAAGTACACTTTGAAAAGCGTGGATAGGGGTAAGTTTGCCAACGAGCTGCAATAGAGACGCAAGCGCAAGCGCTGGGCTTAGTATCTTGGGTAGGGAAAACTTGAAGACCACGCAAGGCAAAAAGTTGAGGGCAAAGATACCTCGAGAAATCCCCCTGCTTTTGTGGATAAAACAAGGGCTTATGCAAGTTGTATTAGAGGTAAACAACCCGAATGAACTCCAATTGCTATTGCAATATGTGAAGTTGCTCTCCTCGGCGCGTATTGTGGAGGCAAAACCACAAACAAGATCAGCAAGCGCAAGAAAGACCTTCTTCGAGCGGCACTATGGTGTGCTAAGTTCCAAGATGACGGTTGAAGAAATAGATGCTCAACTCGATAAACTTCGAGGCGAATGGGAACGGGATACTTGGTAGATACCAGTATAGCCATTTATACGCTTAAAGGAGTTTTGCCTGAAAATGCAGCATCATTTTTAGCGCCAATTCTCAATGGTGGGTGCTTAATGTCTGTAATTTCCCGTATCGAACTGCTTGGCTTCGCATTTCCTGACACAAATGACGAATTGAAAGCCAAGAAATTTATCGAGGATTCCACACTACTTCCACTATCTGATGCAGTCGCTGACCAAGCGATTGAAATTCGAAAATTGCACAAAATCAAGCTTGGAGATACGCTCATCGCTGCTACGGCTATGGTAAATGATTTGACGCTGTTGACCAGAAACGATGCAGATTTTAGGAACATCGCCGGCTTGAAGTTAGTCAATCCCTTTGCGCTTTAGTAGCATTTTAATTTCTCTCGTCTGGAAGAATAGAATCAACTTTTCTCCTCAAACGCCGGGTCAAAATTCTTCAACGTTACCAGCATCGCCAGAAACACGTTGTAAATCACGTTCATCGGCAATTGCAAAATGGCTTCCTGAAAGTAGCAAGCCACGGCGAGCATGAACAGCCAGGTAGTGATGCCAGCATAAAGCGATTTAATAAACGGATCGCGGCATCGGACGAAATAGTAAAGCCCTGTGCGAAGCACTACATAGTGAAACAACGTGTAGATAATAAGCCCAATCCAGCCCAATTCCACCCCCATGCGCACAAAACTGGAGTCGTGCGGGAATTTGGCGAGTTCCGATTCCGGGTTGAAACGCTTGCCCCAAATCCCGCTACTGCCCAAGCCCGCCCCAATTGGGTGGCTTTGAATGTAGGGCTGTATTTTCTTCTGGTTGCTCAGGCGCAGGTTCATAGAATCGTCTTGCGTGGGCTTGAACGCAGATTGTATGCGATAAATCACGCCGCTGCTCGTGGATTTTAAAACAAAACCTACTCCTAAAACTGCCAAAATCCCTCCAATGACCAGCACTCGCCGGCTCAAAATCAGTCCCGCAAAAAATATCGCGCCCACAGGCACCAGTCCAAAAGCCGTGCGTGTACCCGTGTAAGCCGTAGCCCATAAGGCTATCAATCCCATGATACCGAGCAGGATTTTATGCCGCTTTTTTGTCGCGCCCGCCACCATCGCTCCACAGAAAACCGCAAAACACACCATCAAAATCCCGAAAGTGGTAGGGTCGTAACAGAACGAGGGGACACGCACCAAATTCCACTGATGATAGAGTTGATACCGCTCTTGATCGGCCATCATCCAAATGGTTTCCTGGGTGTTGAAGCCAAAAAAATTCTGTTTCAGGCCGTACAAAGCACTCACAAAACACATCCCGATGATCAGTTTCAGGATGGCCATGATGCCCGCCCGATTGCGCTGGAAGGCGTAGGCCCCAATAAAGAAAACCACCTGCTGGATGGCCACGCTCCTGACTGTATAAACCCAGGCCAGTTTTGATTGTGCTTCGGGGTTCAACACCTGCATTACGTTGAAATACAACCAGATGAGAATCATGGAACTGAGCGGCGATTTGGCAAAGGCCCAATCACGCTCTTTTATTTGGCGCAATAAAATGCCCACCGTGCTCAATAAAATCAGCAAGTCCAGCAAGGTTCCAATGGGCGCATCGGTGTATTTCAAGGCATACGGCAATGCCAGCGAGACAAACAGCATCAGCCCTATGGCGAACGTGATATTGAACAGGCAAAAAATGACCAAAGGAACCCCGATCAATCCAATAAACACGACCACACTCACTTTCATTTCGAGGGCGGCCAGCAGGTACGACAATGGCAGCGTAGCGAGCAGCAGCAGTGCCAATCCCAAGGGACTGTTGAGTTTCTGGGCCATGAGTTGCTGACTCATTTGGGCCTTTAATTTTCCCCAAAGGGACTTGTCGCGCGGGGTGAAGAGGTCTTGCATTTAATAGTGTTAAGTGGTAAGTGATGAGCGGCAGAACACTTACCGCTTAACACTTATCACTAAAAAAACAGCACTTTCAGGCAAATGCCCGCCAGCACCACGATGATGAATAGGTGCATCATGGTTTCTATAAATCGTTGGTAGGGTGTTATCTCTGGGGATTTGTTCATCGTTTATAGTTCATCGTTTATAGTTTTTACTTCCTCCCAAAGTTGCTTTATCCGTGCTTCCCAAGTATTGGAATTTGCAACTTGAGTACGGATTTGAATGAGTTCTGGATTGTTTTCAGTCAACGCGACTTCGATTTTCTGAAGAAATTCCTCATGACTTTCAGCAAGGTAAGTGCAGTGTGCGAAAGTACGGATGTCATCGGAAAAACCAGTGGTAACCACGGGTTTCCCGGCAGCGAGGTATTCATTGATTTTGAGTGGGTAAATACTGAAAGTCAAGGTGTTGCAAAGGAATGGAATCAACACACAATCCATGTGCTGAAGCAAGGGCGGTAAATCTTCAAGGCGGCGACTTCCGGCAAAAACGACGTTTCGGAGTTTGTCCAAACCAATTTCGGCAGGTTCAGGGCTGTTCATTGGGCCGACCAAGAGCAATGTTTTTTCTGGAAAATGAAGCGCGATTTTTTTCAACAAAGGGTAGTCAATACGCAATTCGTCGAGGTTGCCGATGAAGCCAATAACCTGATCTGTTCGATCCTTGAGTTCGGCAGGGCGCAGGTATTTTTCAGTCAAAACCTTTTGAAAAACGGACACCTCCGCTGCGTTGAAAAAAGTGACGATACGTGCACTGCGGTCTGACGACTCCAAGTCGTCTGACTGCTCATCAACGGCTTTATTGGTCAGACGACTTGGAGTCGTCAGACCAAGTGCGGATGCTTTCAAGCGTTTCAAATTGGTAGAAGTCACCAATGTCAAGTCAGCATTTCTGCAGGCTTTGTTTTCCAAACGCTCGCCATGCCGGGCGGTATAAGCGTTCTGTGTAATGTCGTCAATACAGTGGTAAATGGAGGCTTTGACACCCATTTCAGGAGGCAGCCAGCCGGCATAAAACGGGTCGTAACAATTGATAAAGACGAAGTTGTGAAAATTGTACTTACGCACAGCCTGGCCTATGGCACGTAGCACAATTCCATTGTTGATCCTTTGGAAAAAGTCATAAATCTTGCCCGGTGGCAGCCAATTGATGGGCAAAGTCGGTGGCGGGGTCACGGCTACAAAATTTTCAGGAATGGCATCCAGATGCTCGTAACGGTTGCGGAATGTAAGCAAGTGCCAAAGCCTTTTGCGAAGTGCGGGGTCGCCTTTTTTGATTCCAGCGAAAATGTCTTTGAGGGAGTAGGGGTGATTGACGTAAAGCACCCGCACGGTTTTCGCCAACGCTTTCGCCATCGAGAGCGAAATAGAAGAGTAGGGGTTGTCCGTGCGGAACAGGGAGAAAAAAACTACGTGGTGCGGCATCGGTTTGGGTATCAAAACTGTAACCTTTCATGGGCCACAGTACTCTATTTAGCCTGATAATCACGCTAAAGGACGAAAAACGCATCATTCGCCCTTTTACTTGCTCACTTTGTGGCAAAATTCAAACCAATCACGTTAGCAATGAAAAATTTACTCACAATCTTATTGACGGTACTTGTTTTCGCCTCCTGCAAACAGGATAAACCACGGGAAATAAAACAGTACACCATCGAACAATTCTACAAAACCAAGGCCACCGGCTCGGGTGTCTTCTCCCCCGATGAGCAAAAACTGCTTGTCCACACCAACGAAACGGGCATTTTCAACCTCTACGAAATCAAAATCGCCGATGGATCAAAAAAGGCCCTCAGCAATTCTACCGTAGAATCGTATTTCTCCATTGACTATGTGCCCGGCACAAACGAAGTGCTTTACAGTTCCGACAAAGGAGGCAACGAAATTAGCCACATTTATCTGCTCAAAGCCGACGGCAGCAGTCAGGACCTGACCCCTGGCGAAAAGGAAGTAACTGGTTTTTCAGACTGGGCAAAAGACAAAAAATCTTTCTTTTATACATCCAACAAACGCGACGAACGCTTTTTCGATCTCTACCAAATGGAGACCGGGACTTGGACTTCAACCCTTGTATATGAAAACAAAGATGGGTATGGCACAGACGCTATTTCGCGCTATGGCGATTGGTTGGCACTCAGCAAATCCATTACGACCAGCGAGAACCAATTGTTTTTATACGACTTGAAAGCCAAGCAGTTGAAAGAAATTTCTGACCCCGCTCAACCAGGGAATTATGGCTCTTCTGGTTTTAGCGCCGATGGTAAAACTTTCTTTTACACCACCGATGTGGGAAAAGAATTTGCCTATCTCGTGCAGTACGATCTTGCCACAGGCGAACGCAAAACGGCGTACGAAACCAATTGGGATGTAATGTACGCCTACCAATCCGAAAACGGCAAATACCAGGTGATTGGCATCAATGAAGACGGCAAAAACAAACTCATCATCCGCGATGCAGCAGGCAAAGACGTTGCATTCCCGGCTATCCCCGATGGCGATGTAGCGGCAGTCAATATTTCTTCCAGTGAGAAAATGATGCGCCTTTCCGTAGGCACTTCCAAATCGCCCAACGACTTATACACTTACAATTTCGAGACAAAAGAACTAAAACGCCTCACCAACAACGCCTCTCCTGAAATCAATCCTGATGACCTCGCCACGGCTGCTGTGGTGCGTTACAAATCCTTCGATGGACTCGACATTCCGGCCATTTATTACAAACCGCTGAATGCATCGGCCACGAACAAAGTCCCGGCATTGGTGTGGGTCCACGGCGGCCCTGGCGGTCAATCGCGGGTGGGTTACAGTTCTTTCATACAGTACCTCGTCAACCACGGCTATGCCGTCCTGATGGTCAATAACCGGGGCAGTAGTGGCTACGGAAAGTCCTTCTACAAAATGGACGACCAGAATCACGGCGAAAAAGATTTGCAGGATTGTGTTTATGGCAAAAAACACCTCCAATCACTCGATTACATTGATAAAGACCGCATTGGCATCATCGGCGGCTCTTATGGCGGTTACATGACCATGGCGGCTATGACTTTTACGCCCGACGAATTCAAAACAGGGGTAAATATTTTTGGGGTGACCAATTGGTTGCGTACGTTGAATTCAATCCCGCCCTATTGGGAATCGTTCCGCAAAGCGCTTTATGCCGAAATGGGCGACCCGACCACGGCAGATTCTGTCCGCCTACACCAGATTTCACCTTTATTCCATGCAAAAAATGTGAAAAACCCAATTATGGTGTTGCAAGGCGCAAACGACCCGCGTGTACTCCAGATCGAGTCAGACGAAATCGTGGAGGCGGTCAAGAAAAATAACGTCCCGGTGGAGTACCTCGTCTTTCCCGATGAGGGGCACGGTTTTGTGAAAAAAGAAAATGAGATGAAAGGCTACAGCGGGGTATTGAGCTTCTTGGATACGTATTTGAAAGCACCTGCGCCCGTCAAGCAGTAGCTTATGGCGGAACTCGGATGGCACGGATGAGACACAGATTCACACTCGTTTTTGGAAAAAAGAACCAGTGTGAATCTGTGTCTCATCCGTGTACCACCCTTGCCCTGATGAGTGCGTCACACTCCAGCATTACATTTGATCAAAATTTCAAAAAACCGCCCTAAATTTGGGCTTCTTTTATTCCATCACCTCGCCTTTCCCGTATCATGTTATACCAACTATTTCAATCCTCGCTCAGCGAAAGCGATTTCAATGATCTGCTACAAATCACCTTTACGGAACACGAACGCGCCATGATGCTCGAACGCTGGCGCATTTTCGAGGCTTTTGACCGGGGTTGTTCGCAGCGGGAAGTGGCTCGGGAGGTGCCTTGCAGCATTGTCACGGCTACCCGCGGCGCCAAGGTTTATCGGGAGAATAAGGATGGGGTGAAGAAGCATTTGGGGCGGTGGCGGGGGTAGTAAACAAATCAAAATATTGCATTTTGACTATGGAAAATAAGAAGTGGTTGCCACCAGAACAACAAGAAGAACTACTCAGAACATTAAAAGTCCGTTTTGAGTAAAAACATGATCCCGCCAAAAGCGGGACTTGAATGGTCTAAAATAGAAACCAAACTAAATACAAGTCCCCCAAAATTATGGTCGCTTAATGCAATGGAAAGCACCGGTGGAGAACCAGATGTGGTAGGATACGATCAAAAGACAGGCGAATACGTTTTTTACGATTGCTCAGTTGAAAGCCCTAAAGGTCGTAGAAGCGTTTGTTACGACCATGAAGCGCTGGAATCAAGAAAAGAACAAAAACCGGAAGATAGCGCTACTGAGATGGCCGCTGACATGGGCATTGAGATTTTAACAGAACAACAATATCGGGAGTTACAGGAACTTGGAAATTTCGATACCAAAACATCGAGCTGGGTGAAAACACCTTCTGAGATAAGAAAACTTGGTGGCGCCCTCTTTTGTGATCGCCGCTACGACCACGTCTTCGTGTATCACAACGGTGCGGAATCTTACTATGCCGCCAGGGGGTTCCGTGGCTCGCTAAGGGTCTAAATTCGCGTAATCTTCGCCCCAATAGCATTCAACCTGGCATCAATGTGCTGATACCCCCTATCAATTTGATGGACATTATGAATTACACTCTTGCCTTTGGCCGAAAGCGCAGCAATCAGCAAGGCTTGCCCAGCACGTATATCCGGTGAAGTCATTTCAATACCACGAAGCGGGTATTTACGGTCAAGCCCAATTACAGTGGCGCGGTGTGGGTCGCAAAGGATGATTTGCGCGCCCATGTCAATCAGTTTATCGGTGAAGAAAAGCCGGCTTTCAAACATTTTCTGGTGTACGAGCACCGAACCGCGAGCCTGTGTGGCAACCACCAAAACAATTGACATCAGGTCGGGCGTAAAACCCGGCCAGGGCGCGTCGTAAATGGTAAGGATTGAACCATCTATAAAGGTTTGGATTTCGTAATGTTCCTGAGCTGGCATGTGCAGATCATCGCCTTGTACTTCAATCTGAATTCCCAGGCGCTCAAAAGTGTGGGGAATGATGCCCAAGTGTTCGACGCCAGCGTTTTTGATCGTGATTTCGCTCTGGGTCATGGCGGCCAGACCTATGAACGAACCAATTTCGATCATGTCGGGCAGACAACGGTGTTCCGTTCCGCCGAGTTTTTCTACGCCTTCAATGTGCAAAAGGTTCGAGCCTAGTCCGTCTATTTTTGCGCCCATTCGCTGGAGCATGCGGCAGAGTTGCTGTACATACGGCTCACAAGCAGCGTTGTAAATGGTGGTTTTCCCTTTGGTAAGTACAGCGGTCATTACCACGTTAGCGGTGCCTGTCACAGAGATTTCGTCCATGTGGAGGTATGCCCCCTGAAGGCCATTTTTTGGTTGTTCCACATAGTAAATATCCTTATCGTCATCGTATTTGAATTCCGCGCCCAGTTTTTGGAACCCAAGGAAGTGGGTATCCAACCGCCGCCGTCCGATTTTGTCTCCGCCGGGCTTGGGCAGGGTAGCCCGGCCAAATCGAGCGAGCAAAGGACCAATGAGCATCACTGAACCACGCAGCCGCGCGGCATCTTTCATAAATTCATCGGAGCGCAAATAGCCGATATCTATTGTTCCGGCACAAAAACGGTATGTGTCGGGTGCGAGCCGTTCAGCGGTCACGCCGAACCCGCGCAACAATTCGATGAGCTTGTTCACATCAAGGATGTCCGGCACGTTCGAGATCGTGACCGGCTCGTCTGTGAGCAATACTGCGCTGATGATTTGGAGGGCTTCGTTTTTTGCGCCTTGTGGCTGGAGTTCGCCCTGGAGCCGTTGGCCACCGAGGACTTCAAAACTGTCGAGTTGCATGAAAATTGGTTTTGAGTAGCGGTGGCACGACCTCAAGTCGTGCCACCGTTTTGCACGAAATGCGGGCGAAGGTAGGAAGCGTGAAGGTTTCATTTACTTAGAAATAGGCTCAGGAAATAAAAACAGCGCGTCCCAGATTCCTCCAGGACGCGCCGTCGATTTGTGCGTCAGGATATTTTTCCCCGCAGTCTATTTCTGCACCCGCTTCCCCTCCATCTCCTGCCCGCCCTGGAACAGCACCATTTTATTCACCGTTCCATTTTCTTCAGGGTAAAACTCGATGTCAGCTTCTACCACTTTGAGGAAAAAACGGGTAGGCGATGTTGCAAATATTTCCACGTTCGACTGGCCAGTTGCCTGACAAAACAACTGTTTGCCCTCTTGTGTCACCGCAATGTTGAATCCCGGCATCAGGGCGTACTCCCCTGCGAAGGGTGCGAGTTGCGCCTCGCTCAGTTGTATTTCCGGGCGGATAGCAGGCAATGGTTTATCGGTTTTGACCCATAGGTTTTCGGCAGCGACGCGGTCGTCTACATTGGCCTCGATTACCTTTTTACTGCCGCCTTTTTCGCGTATAAAAGTGATTCTGGCAAATGATTCCTCAAAGAAAAACGCATCCGGAGCGTAGGGTTTGAGATTGAACTTGCTGCCGCCAGTGCGCCTGGAGCTCAGTTGGCCGTTCTCAATACGGATGATACGCTGTTCCTTTTTTTCATTTTCGTACACGCCGACATATTGCTCCAATTCCTTGGAATCCACTGTAATAGCTGTAGGCTGGTACGGTTTTCCGATGACCAGGGCTGCGATTCTTGGTGTCAGTTCACGGGGCGGCTCACAATCACAATTGGTCAAAATAGCAACACAAACATCCTCTTGAGACAGGTAAACCAAGTCGCTCAAAAATCCGTGGATGCCGCCACCATGTTCTACGGTAAGGCTACCAAGGAGGTTGCTCATTTGGAGGCCGAAGCCGTAGTGTGTGTTCGTGCCATTGGGGAGGATGTAAGGTGTGGTGGCCTTTTTGAAGGATTCTGGTTTCAGCACTTTGCCACCGTGCAGGGCACGGGTCCAGATATTCAAGTCTTCTACGGTTGAGAGCAGTGATCCGGCTGCATACGGCTGGGTCATGCTCAAAAAATCGGCGTTTACGTATTTGCCCTCCGCCTCGCCTTGAGAATAACCGGTTGCCCTGTTTTTGATGAGGGGTTTTGTGTCGCCGTAATAGGAGTTTTTCATCCCCAGTGGTTTGAAAAATTGCTCGGTTATATATTCAGCATAGGTCTGTCCCGATACTTTTTCAATAATATAACCCAGCAAAATATAACCAGAGTTATTGTAACGCCATTCAGCGTCCGGTTCAAAATCAATCGGCTGGTCTTTGAATAACGCAATCAGTTCGGTCGGTGTGAAATCTTTCCGATGCATTGCTTCATCCCACTCTTTCATTCCAGTATAACTTTTAATGCCAGAGGTGTGGGTGAGTAAATGTTCTACCGTAATTTTTTTGGCTTGAGTGGGGTAATCGGGCAGGAATGTAGTGAGATCGTCTTGGATGGAAAGTTTCCCTTCTTCGGCCAGTTTCAAGATGGCCGCGCCAGTGAATTGTTTGGTTATTGATCCAATGCGGAAAACGTGGTCGGTGCGCATCGGGACACCCAATTCCAAATTTGCCATTCCAAAGGCTTTATGGTACAAGACCTTGCCCTTTTGTGAAACCAGCACTGTGGCGCCCGAGCCGTCGGGCTTAAAATGACCTTGGAGAAGTTTATCAATTTCGGCGCTTAGTTTGGCATCCAAGGTTTGTGCCGAAAGGGCGGAAATGGAAAGAAAAAGGGTGGCAATCAGAAAGAGAAAAGGATTGTTTTTCATGCGTTCGTGAAAAAATGATGAGTAGATAAATAAGCGTAGGGAAAAATGATTTTGCCAGTTAAAGCACGTTCTAAGACAGTGAGCCGAATCCGGCAGTTACACATTATCAACAAAAGTGTAGGCAATCCTGAGCCTGTTGTTATTAGACTAGACCAATAATTAGAAATGTTGGATTAAAAATAAAAAACAGCGCGTCCCAGATTCCTCCGAAACGCGCTGTTTATGTACGCCGGAACTCCGTTCCGGTGCATACAGCGGAACAGAGTTCCGCTATACTTTCTTCGCCCACCAATTTTTCACCCGCCAGCCCAGCAAGTACATCACCGGCAATATGATCAGCGTGATGAAAGTAGCGAAGCTAAGCCCGAAAATAATCGTCCAGGAAAGCGGACCCCAGAAAGCAACCGAATCACCGCCGAGGTAAATTTTAGGGTCGCCGGTAGCAAAAAGGCTGTAGAAGTCAATATTAAATCCTACCGCTAGCGGAAGCAGGCCAAGAATGGCAGCAGTCGCCGTGAGCAAAACCGGGGTCATACGGATACGCCCCGCTTCCACGATGGATTCCCGTACTTGCGACCCGCGTTCGCGTAGAATATCGGTGTACTCCACCAGCAAAATGCCATTTCGCACCACAATGCCCGCCAAAGCGACGATGCCCACACCCGCCATGATGACCGAAAAGTCCATATCGAAAATGGCCATCCCGAGCAGTACACCAATGATGCTAAAAATCACTTCTGACATGATAATCAGGGTTTTACCAATGGAATTGAACTGCACCATCAAGATGATGAGGATGATGAAAATTGAAATCAAGAGCGAGTTTCCGAGGAACGAAGCGGCATCCAGAAATTCTGCGTCTTCGCCAGCAAAGCCAACCGTCACGCCATCAGTCGGTGGCCAGGAGGCAACGGCGGCTTTCACCGCGTTTACCACGTCGGTTTGGCTGGGCTGATATTCAGAGGTAATGTTTGAAGAAATCGTGACAATACGCGACTGGTCCAGACGACGGATACCACCATACGTTGTGGTGTATTTCACATCTGCCAAGGAAGCCATTGGAACAGAACGCAGCACACCGCCCATGTTCATGTCTCTGAACGTGATATTTAGGTTTTCAACTGCGTTGATGTTTTCACGCTGCTCAGGACGGAGACGAATGACGACGGGGATTTCATCTTCGCCGTCCTTGAATTTGGTGGCTTCTTTGCCCAAAATGGCTGTGCGGAATTCAGAGCCGATCTGCGCCGTTGAAATCCCCTCGCGATTGGCGCGGTCGCGGTCAATCTGAATGTTGATTTCGGGTTTTGACACGATCATATCACTGCGTAATTCCTCCACGCCAGGGATGTTGAGCGAATCGAGGTAACGTTTCACGGAAGACGACACTGCGATGAGTTTTTTGAAATCGTCCCCACGAATCTCTACTGAAATAGGCTTGGGTGAAGGTGGCCCGCCAGCCTCCTGATCCACCACGATTTCTGCACCGGGAATAATTCCTTTTGTTGCCTCGCGAATTTTATCCATGTAATCCTTGGTACTCACGCCATTTCGGTTGCTGTATTCGACAAATGCTACGCCAACTTTGCTTTTGTTGGAAGTTGCAGTACGGTCAAATTGATCCTCCGACGCACCGAGCGCAACGTTTGAAATGATGGACTCGACGATCGGATTATTTTCTCCAACAACCTCCACGACTTTGCGCTCCATGATGCTTGTGAGCGAGTCTGTTGTGTTCACGTCTGTGCCAACCGGGAGTGTTAGATAAACATAGATGAAGTTCGGATCGGCCTTTGGGAATAGCACGATGTTGCGTTTGCCCATAGCAAAGAATACAAAAGAAAAGAAGAGCAGCGATACCACGCTGGCCATCATAATCCAAGGGCGGTCAAGAGCAAAATTGAGGAATCCGGCATACGCTCGTTGTGCTGCTGGCCATCCTTTTACCTGAAACCAACGCACGGCTTTTTCCAACACAAACCGGTAGAATGCCACGAATAAGCCAATGAAAACCAGCAAGTTGCCCATGAAATAGTTGCCGTTCGCATAGAAATAAATAGTTGACAGGACAAAAAGCGCATAGCCGAAAATAGTGCGACGGCGTTTTTTATCTGGCGGCAATTCTGTGCCTTCGCGCTTGGCATCGCCCATAAACCATACTGCAAATACAGGGTTGACGATATATGCCACCACCAATGAAGCCGTAAGTGTAATGATCACAGTAACAGGCAGGTAGTGCATGAATTTCCCAAAAATACCGCCCCAGAAAACGAGTGGGATAAAAGGCGCGAGGGTTGTGATCGTGCCCGAAAGCACAGGTAGGAATACCTCGCCAGTTGCCTTTTTTGCCGCTTGGATGATGGTCAGTTTTTTATCCTCATGGTAAATACGGTGCGTGTTTTCTACTACCACAATCGCGTCGTCTACAACAATGCCTAAGGCGAGCAAAAAGGCGAACAAGACGATAAAATTGAGGGTAAAGCCAAAACTTGGGAGCAACATAAACGCGATACACATGGATAGCGGCACTGACATGGCCACAAAAATCGCGTCAGTGGCGCCCATGAAAAACATCAAAACGAAGGTCACGAGAATAAAGCCGATGATAATGGTATTGATGAGGTCGTGCAGCGTAGTGCGGGTGGCGCGGCTTTGGTCGCCCGTGATGCTGACTTCCAAGTTGGCCGGAAACTCATTGGCCTTCATCTCGTCCACCACCTTTTTGATTTTGTCGGACGCGTCAATCAGGTTTTCGCCAGTGCGTTTAATTACGTTGAGCGAAATGACATTGCGAGCGTTGAGGCGGCTGAAACTCTCCTGTTCCTTATGCCCCATGCGCACATCAGCGAGGTCTTTCAAATACAGCATTGCGCCAGACTGGGAAGCAATGATGATGTTTTTAATTTGCTCCACATCCTTGAAATCGCCCCGGATGGATACCGAGCGGGTCATTCCACCAATGTCTACGTTACCTGCCGAAACGGTCATGTTCTCAAAGGCCAGCGCGTTCTCGATGTCGCGGAAAGTGAGGCTGGCAGCGGCCATTTTATACTTGTCAACATCTACTTGCACTTCCTTTTCAAGGGCTCCCACGAGGTCTACGCGAGTGATTTCGCGCATTTCTTCGATGCGGTCTTGCAAATTGTCGGCATAGTCTTTCAACTTGTCAAGGCTGAAATCGCCCGCGATGTTGACGTTCATGATCGGGATTTCAGAAATGTCGAATTCCGTGATGGTGGGGTCTTCTAACAGGTCGGTCGGCAGGTCACGGGCGGCTTTATCCACAGCATCCTTTACTTTTTGCTTGCATAACGGCACATCGAGACTGGTGTTAAACTCCACGATAATGCTGGAGAAATCCTGTACCGAATTGGACATTACTTTTTTCACGCCACTGATGCCCTTCAACTGTTTTTCAATGGGCTTCGTGACGAGCTGTTCCATATCGCTCGGGCTGGCACCCGGGTAAATGGTAGAAACGAAGATAGTGGGCACCACCACATCGGGGAACTGCTCCTTTGGCAGGGCATTGTACGACATGATGCCTGCCAGTGTTATGAGCACCGTGATAATAAAAATCGAGGCGCGGTTGTCAATAGACCAACTGGTGGGTTTGAATTCTTTCATGATTGATGTTGATTTTTTACCCGTCGAAGCCTTCCTGCTCGTCAAGTCTCGGCAGGCGGGGGCGAAGGAGGGGGTGTCTGATGATTGGTTATTTGGGAAGTTGAGGATTTAGTGATTTGTACTTTGAAATTTGTCATTGAACTATTATATTTGCAAAGCCAAACCAAAACAGAAAGCAAATGGAAGAATTGAATTACCTGAAACCCCTTTCCAGGCAAGACCTTGAAATACTAAAAATCCAGCAATACAAGGTCCTTGAATACAGCGTCATTTATGAAAAAGTATTGATTGCAGAACGTGGAATCCGATCTTTAGAAGAAATGCGAAACCGCGCTCTTGACAAAATCATTTTCATCAATAAAATACTTAAAGAACGTTTTTTGTTATGACACAAGAACAGCACCTACGCCTTGCAGAGTTGCTTCATCTTTTCAATACTGTTGAAGCTGAACAAGTGGAATCTTTGGATCATGAACAATGGCGACCATTTCTGGCTTCACTTGCCTCCGACAAAGACCGGGTATTCGCATTGACCGCATATTTCGATATGGCAAACTACAATCTGTCCCGCTTGGCAAATCGCATAGGCCAACTAAACCGAGAAGACTTGGAAGTACTTCAACCTTCATTGGAAGGGTTTAAAGCCTTAGAAGATCAATTCAGGGCGCGCGCTTAAAAACCAACCACTTCCCCGTTGTTCACATCCTGAAACCCCGTAGAAATAACCCAGTCCCCCTTTTTCAAGCCGCTCAGGATTTCTACCTGGCCATTATAGTTCTGGCCTTGCTTCACCGTCACTTTTTTGGCCGTGGCTTGTTTTTCGCCTGTTTTTTCGGCTACCAGCACAAAATCACCATCCTCGGCAGTCTGGATGAGGTTGACCGGGATGGAGAGCGCGTTCATGCTCTGGTAATCTACAATTTTCATCACGGCTATCTGATTGGCACTGTAACCGCTGCCCGGCAATGCGCATTCCACAGTAAATGTGCGGGTGGTAGGATTGATGCTTTTGCTGACATAAGTGACTCGGGTTGTGATTTCCTTGTTCATGTCAGGGAAAAAAACTTGCACTTGATCGCCCTTGCGAACTTTAGCGGCATAGGCTTCTGTTACCTCACCTTTTATTTTCAAGTTGCTCAGATTCAGGATGTTGCAGAGTGGAATGCCGGGCGCGATGGCCTGGCCTTGCTTCAACATCACCATATCCACCGTGCCACTTTGGGGGGCGTAAATCTTGGTCATGCTCCATTGCTCTTTGATGGTTGATATGCTGCGTTCCACACTTTCCTTTGTGTTTTTGGCTTGAATGTATGCCACTTCGGTGCCAATTTTTTGGTCCCAAAGTCCTTTTTGGCGGTTGAAAATGTCGGTAGCAGTCACGAGTTGGCCTTCAAGTTCTGCGAGGCTTTTGAGCATCACGGCATCATCCACTTCGGCAATGAGCTGACCCTTACGCACATTATCGCCATTTTTCACCAGCACGCGCTTGAGAGAACCGGGCATTTTAGCGGTAGCCATCACGCTTTCGTCAGCATCCACTTTGCCTTGGAGGTCAATGAAATGGCGGAAAGGCGCTGTATTAATTTCTGTGAGACCTACTGTCCGCACTTTTTTCACCGCCGGGTTTGTGGCATTCACTTGTTTTTCAAGTTCAGATATTTGGATGTCCAGCTTGGCTTTTTGGTCTTTTAGTGATGCAAGTTCAGCAGCGGGGTCTTTGGAGCCGCCGCCGCCACAAGATGCGAGCAGGACAATCGCTAGTACGATGGAGGTAAATTGGAGAAGGTGCTTATTTGTCATGTTGAAAATCAATTTTTTGTATGAGTGTATGTCGGCACGCTGTGCCGAGTTTTTATTCACCGGAACGGAGTTCCGGGTTACGCTTACTGTCCCATTGCTTTTTTAATGGCCACTTTTGCCGTCAGCAAGTCAAATTGCGCTTGCAACAGCCCTTGTTGTGCGGCATACAAACCCGATTCGGACTGCGTGATTTCAAAACTGCTTCCCACGCCTGCCTTGTATTTGGTCTGGGTTGTGTCGTAGATGCGTTGGGCAAGTGCGAGATTTCTCTCCTGGTTTGCCACGCGCTCTTGGGCGTTGAGAAATTGTTTGCGCGCGCCATCGAGTTCCAGGGAGATGGCATTTTCCAGCATACCCTTTTGTATTTCAACCGTTTGTGCAGAAATCAGCGCCCGTTCACGTTTTGCTTTTGTGCCGCCTCCATCGTAAATAGGAATGTTTACCGATAGGCCGGCCACTGCCGAAGAAATGTAGAACCACTTATCAAAACCGTCCGAGTCTTTTGCCCCAAAACCGCCCTGGTAACTCGGTTGCCATTGCACAAAACCCGCTACTGTGGGCATCCAAGGCTTTCGGTACAGATCCACCTGAACACCGCTCAGGTCACGGCCTTTGAGCAGGAGCAAGTATTCAGGACGAGCCATAAAATCGGCGGGAGAAGTCAGGTCCACATCGCCCGATGCGGCGAGCAGCAACCCTGTGTTGTCGGAGAGGCTGAGTTCGTTGGCTATGGGCATTCCCATGTTGAATTTCAGGGCGTTCACCACAATCTCGCGCTGGCGGGCGAGGCTGCCGCGCTCGCTGCGGAGGGTGGAAAGCGAGAGCTCAAGCCTGTCCACATCCAATTGTTCCGCAAAGCCTGCCTGGTTGATGGCTTTCGTATCGGAGAACAGTTTTTCGAGGTTTCCAATGTTTTTGTCCAGAATGGAAAGATTGTCAGAAATCAGCAAGGCCGGCAGATATGCGTCCGTCACGTTGTTGCGCACTGTTTGTCGGGCTACGGCCAATTGATTTTCCACATATTGGCGGTAGTATCGTGCAGCGCGCAGACCAATGAGGTAGGAGTTGTTGAAAATCAGTTGGTTGAGCGAAACATTGCCCGAAACACTGTGGACGGGGTTGAAGAATATCTTGGAATCCGGATCAGACGCGAATAGGTTGCCAAATACCCCATTGAGATCAGTGATTTGAGCCTGATTGAAACTAGGCAGCGATGTGGTCAAATCCACCGGGCCACTGCCCCCTATACCGAGCGCACTGCTCGGCAACCCGCCCCGCTGAATGAAACCCGAATAGGTTGCCCCTGCTGATACCTGCGGGAGGCCAGTGGAAAAGTTTTCCTTCACGCGCCAATCAGCATCCTTGATTTGGAGCTGTGCTGTTTTGATATCCGGGTGGTTTTCGAATGCGAACTGTATACAGTCGGAGAGGCTCATAGACGGGCTACTCTGGGCTTGGGCATAAGTGCCTAAAGAAACCAGGGCAGCAACAAGGAGGAGTTTTTGTGCAATTTCTTTGAACATGATTATGTTGATTTATCACGCGAAACTGGATACTGGGTTCGCGTTCGGCGAATTGATTTGTTGTTGAGTTTCGGGCAAGTTGAGCGTTCAGATATTTGTGCCGATCTGTAGTTTTTCTTTCAGAATTCTCATTCCGTTTTCCGAAACAATACTGTGCAAATAATTGACAATGAATTCTTTGAATAAACCATCAAAAGTGTAAGGAGGTTTGGGGAAATAGCGCTCGTCAAAAATGGACATCGCACCAGCTATATAAAATCGAGCGACTGTTTCCAAGTCAAAATCAAGCCTGTAAAGCCCGTCTCGCCGCCCCCATTCGATGTTTTCGCGAACCATGTTGAGGATATAGGACTGCTGAAAGTCATTGATCCGCTCCCATACATCGCGGTGATATTTTTGCATTTCATGCACGACATTGGGCTTCATTTGACCCAGATCCGCCATAATCTTCTTAATCACGCGCACCATTTCATCTACCGCGTCTGTAGATTCGGCGTGTAGTGCTTCGTCATCTTTGCACTGATGCGTGATATGCCGGTCCATGACCTTGCTCACTAAATCATCTTTGCTTTCTACAAAGGAGTAAAGTGTTTTTTTGGAAATGCCCAGCTCGCGCGCCACGTCGTCCATCGTGATGCTTTTGATTCCGAGTTTGAAAAACAACTCTTCTACCCTTTTCAACCATTTTTCCTGCTGTTCTGTAAACATGGCGCAAAGGTAACCGAGGAAACGTTTTTGTGACAAATCGTTTCCATCGTTTCCATCTTTTTTCGACGAACGTCAAATAAAATTCCAAAAAGCCCCTCAAAAGTTCCATCAAACAGAACAAAAATAAAGTTGAACCACAAAACCCTATGAAGGTTTAAGGCAAGCTGCTAACTTTGTGCTCATGTCAGCCACGCGCCGCGCCTATCTATCTCTTGCCCTAATTTGCATAATATGGGGTACAACCTATACTGCAATAAAGTACGCCATCCTTGATTTCCCACCTTTTCTTTTGGTCGGTATACGCCAAACAGCGGCGGGGCTGCTGCTCTTGTTTTTGGCTTTTGGCTCTGGAAAAACTCAAATGCCCCAACCGCGATACATGGCGCTGCAAGCACTCACAGGTCTCGCCACCATTACGGGTGGCAATGGCTTCATTACCTGGGGGATGCAGTATGTATCCTCTGGTTTGGCTGCCATCATTGGGTCACTCACGCCTGTGTTGGTTGTACTATTTTCACTGGCTTGGCATGGCAAAGAGCGCATCCACGGGCGCATGGTAATGGGGGTGCTTTTTGGCTTTGGGGGCTTAGCGCTTATTTTCAGAGAAGGCTGGCAGGATTTCATCCGCCCCGAATATCGTTGGGGCATCGCGGGCTGTTTCGCTTCTTGTATTACCTGGTCGCTGGGCACGGTCATGGCCAAGCAATGGAACTCCAATAGTGTGTCCCCACTGCTCAATGCTGGTTTGCAGATTACGGCAGGAGGCTTGGGCGGTTTCGCGCTGAGTTTGTTTTTCGACTCAACCCATACTATTCACCACACTACACAAGGCTGGATTTCAGTGGCATATCTGACGGTGATAGGTTCCGCATTGGCGTTCACGCTGTACATGTTTGTACTCAAGCACCTAAGCGCCACGATATCATCACTTTATACTTACATCAATCCCGTGGTGGCTATTTTGCTCGGTTGGGCTTTGTTGGGCGAAAGGCTAACCCCTTGGGAAGTTGTGGGTATGGCAGTCACCATCGTAGGGGTTTGGATCGTAAATTCAAAACGAGGGTGAACCAAAAAATATATAATAACCTTTGATTGATTTGGCCGTAATTTGCTCGGCATTAATTGTCATTTTGTGCTGAACAAATGCAGCACCTAACAGTTTGATTATCAACAAGGGTAGTCTTAAAATTTTTCAAAAATCTTCCTTTTTCCGCATGAAGCGCAGCAAAATCGCCGGAATCGGCTCCTACCTCCCCGAACGAATCGTCACGAACAACGACCTCGCCCAAGTGATGGACACCACCGATGAGTGGGTGCAGGAGCGAACGGGTATACAAACCCGCCGATATGGCAAAAAACATGAGGAGACCACCTCCAGCATGGGTGCAAAAGCTACCTTGGTAGCATGCGAACGAGCAGGGATACAGCCAGAGGATATTGATTTCATCATATTTGCTACCCTTAGCCCGGATTATTATTTCCCTGGTTGCGGTGTGCTGCTCCAACGCGAACTAGGCATTACCCATAAGGAAGTAGGGGCGCTCGATATTCGCAACCAATGCAGCGGGTTTTTGTATGCGCTCAGCATTGCCGACCAGTTTGTGAAGACCGGGATGTACAAAAACGTGCTGGTGGTGGGCGCCGAAATGCACTCCATGGGTCTGGACTTTAGCACCCGTGGGCGCAATGTGACTGTCATTTTTGGTGACGGGGCAGGCGCTGCCATTATCCAACCAACGGAGGATGAAAACCAGGGCATCCTGACCACCAAACTTCATTCTGACGGCACGTATGCAGAAAAGCTTGCCTTTACAAACCCAGGCGCACATGGTGGCTATCATCAAACAAGAATAGGCGACACCACCGACCTAGGCTACCCACCGCCTGATACTTATGGTGAAATATTTATTACCCCAAAAATGGTAGAAGACGGCCTCCTATTTCCAAACATGGAAGGCCAGTTCGTTTTCAAACTTGCAATTCAGAAATTCCCCGAAGTCATCATGGAGGCCTTGAATGAAGTTGGTCTTGAAACCTCCGATATTTCAATGTTGATTCCACACCAGGCCAACCTCCGCATCAGCCAGATGGTTCAGCGTTTGCTCCGCCTTCGCGACGACCAAGTGTGGAACAACATCCAAAAATATGGCAATACCACAGCTGCCTCGGTCCCTATCGCGCTCTGCGAGGCATGGGAAGCCGGCAAAGTGAAAAGAGGGGATCTGGTATGCCTTGCCGCATTTGGCAGCGGCTTCACTTGGGCGAGTGCGTTGATCCGATGGTGAGGAATGGTTAGATATTCGGAAATTGGGATATTAGGCCTACCCGTAACCCAATATCCCAATTTCTCAATATCCAAATTCTAAAACGCCCGACCGTTCATATTGAGCCATCGGGCGTTTTAACATCCTTTTCATCGAAAAGGGATATTAAAAACTCAGGGCAGGGCGTTAATGCACGGTTTTTATCAAAACGGGCGGCGAATTTGTCAACCAGCCTACAAATGGCACAGGCTTTGCCGACCTTATTGTGCAAACTTTAATCAAAACAGTTACTGCTATGTTTTTTGAATCAAAAATTATCCGGGCGTTCGTTTTGCTCGCGCTGCCGCTCGCGGCTTGGGGGCAATCGAGTACGCCTATTTATTTGGCCAACCCGTCTTTTGAGGGTGACCCCGGAGCGGGCATTGATATCCCCGGGTGGTACAACTGCGGCCCCGCTTTTGAGACCCCTCCCGATCTGCAACCAGGTTTTTTCAAGGTATTGACTGCCCCTCGCCACGGCAACACTTACCTCGGCCTCGTTGTGCGCCAAACCGGCACTTGGGAAAGTGTGGGCCAGCGCCTTCCGCAGCCCTTGGAAATAAACCAATGCTATGAATTTAACCTCGACTTGCGAAGGGATACTTCTTATATGAGCCCATTGGCGGGCAGCGGCATTGCGGTAAAATTTACTACCCCTGCTCGTGTCATCATTTGGGGGGGCAATGGATACTGCGACAAGGGGGAAGTGCTCTATCAAAGTTCGGTCATCATACACCCCCGATGGCTCACCTATAACTGCCGCCTTAGCCCTAAAAAGAGCGCTTGGTCACACCTCATCATTGAAGCTTACTATGGTTCGCAAGACCCATTTAACCCTGCACTTCCCTTGAATACCAATGGCAATGTACTGATAGACAACGCTACGCCTATCAAGTCTGTAGTTTGTGCGCCGGATAAAATGCCAACAGCAAAGAAAAAACCGGAACTCACCAGAAAAGGCGCGGATAAACCTTCGACAAAACCGCCTGTCGCGGCTGCAAAACCCACCCCTGTTACGCCAACACCCGAACTCAAAAACCCCAAACGCGGAAGATCTTATCGCCTTGACGTGTATTTCAAAGCCAATGAGTTCACCTTTGATTTGGGGAGCAGTGAAAAGGGCTTAGAAGAACTTTACACGATGCTCAAAAATAATACCGACATCAGTGTGGAAATAGGAGGCCATACCAACAACCTCATGTATCCTAACGAACCCAGAGCCCTTGATCTTTCTACCAAACGTGCCCAATCGGTGGCCGATTGGCTGATCTCAAAAGGTGTTTCAAAAGATCGGGTACAATACAAGGGATATGGTTGGACAAAACCTGTGGAACCTAACACCTCCCCAGAAGGTCGCAGAAGAAACCAGCGGGTGGAGGTCACGATCTTGACTTTTGGAAGATGATTAACGAATCTGTTGGAACACGGATGACGCGGATGAGACACGGATTTCCACGGAGAATAGCAACAGATACAATCCGTGGAAAGCTGTGTCTCATCCGTGCCTTCCGTGTTCCATTCTCTTATCACTTCCCCAAGAAAAAGGCCCCTTGCACCATGCAAGAGGCCTTTTTCAATTTCGTGAAGGACTTTGGAATCAATTCAACTTGTCCATATCCCGGATGAGGATGGTGTTGCGGTTGAAGTGGATTAAATTTGATTTTTTCAATTCGTTCAGGATAGCGGTCACGGTTTGGCGACTTGCGCCCACAAGGTTGGCGATGTCTTGTTGTGTAAGGCCGTGTTTAACCAATGTTTCAAAACCTACCTGACGGCCACGCTCCCCCGCACTTTCTTTCAAAAACTCCACGATACGCGTACGCACATCCTTGAGGATCAAGGACTCCCAATGCCTTTCGGCACGGCGAAGCCGATCTCCGAGATAAAGCATCACGGCTTGCGAGAGGCTAAAATTTTGCTGCATCAAGTATTTGAAATCTTCCACCCGCACGGCGAAATAATCCACGTCGCGGCTCATAGCCGAAGCAAATTCTACCCGGGCATGTTCGCCTGTTAGGCCCAGTTCGCCGAATACCGTAAACGGGTGCTGGATATTCTTGATGATTTCTCGGCCGTCGGGAGAATAGATGCCAATTTTGACCGCACCGCAAGCAAGCAGGCAAACAAAGTCGCTCGGTTGGTCGGCTAAGTAAATAAAGGAGTGTCGGGGTGCTGTACGGCGCTCGGCCATGAGCGCAAGGCGTTGCAGCTCAGCCTCCGAGAGCGACGCCAACATTGGGAATTGTTGGAAAACAGCGTGTAAAGGTTGTCCGTTCATGCGCGATTGTCTTTGGTTGGAAACGAGAACATACGGGGGGCACAGACCTTTAAGCCAAAACTGTGCCAAGACCTTGAATCTCTGGCTTTTTACCATTTGTAGCGTACGCTTCTTTTTCTTTTGTGCAAAACACTTTGCACGTCTTACCTTTCCCTTGTTTTACATTTTGCTGTTCAGCCTTTTTTATTTTGACGTTCTAAAAACATGGTCAAGCCGTACTCCCTCCTCACCGATTTTGACATCGCACTTTTTAAGAGCGGCAAGCACTTTCGCCTGTATGAAAAAATGGGCAGCCATCTCGTGGAACAGGAAGGCAAAAAAGGAGTGTGCTTTTCCGTGTGGGCACCCAATGCACAACGCGTGAGCGTCACGGGCGATTTCAATGACTGGAATCCAGACAGTCACGTTTTGCTGCCGCGCTGGGATTCAAGTGGCATCTGGGAGGGCTTCATCCCGGGAATAAGCAAGGGGGCAACTTATAAATACCACATTCAAACCCACTTGGGCGTATCACTCGATAAAGGCGACCCATTTGCCCGTCTATGGGAAACACCCCCCCGAACAGCCTCCGTAGTTTGGGAATTCAACCATGCTTGGAAAGATGATAAATGGTTGAAAACCAGGCGCGAAAAAGCCGGAAAACCACAGCCTTGGTCGGTCTATGAAGTCCACGCAGGCTCTTGGAAAAAGATCGGCCATGATGGCAACCGCTCGCTCAGTTTCCGCGAACTCGCCGATGAACTTGTGCCGTACGTAAAAGAAATGGGCTTCACCCATGTGGAGCTCATGCCCATCATGGAGCACCCGTATTTCCCATCTTGGGGTTACCAGATTACGGGTTTCTTCGCACCCACAAGCCGTTCTGGTGAGCCAGAAGACCTCATGTTTTTGATTGAAAAATTCCATGAGGCGGGCATAGGGGTCATACTAGACTGGGTGCCTTCGCATTTCCCCAGCGATATTCACGGGCTTTATTTTTTCGATGGCACACACCTCTTTGAATACGCAGATATGCGTCGGGGTTTTCATCCCGATTGGAACAGTTATGTTTTTGACTATGGGCGAAATGAAGTACGCAGCTTCCTGATTTCCAATGCTTTGTTTTGGCTCGACAAATACCACGTTGACGGGCTTCGCGTGGATGCGGTTGCGTCCATGCTTTATCACGACTATTCTCGAAAAGAGGGTGAATGGTTGCCAAATATCCACGGTGGAAAAGAAAACCTCGAAGCCATTTCGTTCCTAAAAGAGTTCAATGAAGCGGCTTACAGCGCATTCCCGGGCATCGAAACCATCGCGGAAGAAAGTACGGCATTCCCGGGCGTAACCAAACCAACTTTTGACGGCGGCCTGGGATTTGGCCAAAAATGGATGATGGGCTGGATGCACGACACGCTTTCGTATTTCAAACGCCCCGCTATTTTCCGCCGTTGGCATCAGGATGAAATCACCTTTTCAATGGTGTACGCATTCTCAGAAAGGTTTATGCTGCCCCTCAGTCATGACGAAGTGGTACACCTGAAATCCAGCCTTCTGTACAAAATGCCCGGTGACGAGTTTCAAAAATTCGCTAATCTCCGTGCACTTTTCGGTCATCAATGGACCCACCCCGGCACCCAAATTTTGTTCATGGGGGGCGAAATAGGCCAAAGTACCGAGTGGAGCCACGACTTGGGCGTGCCTTGGCAATTACTTCAATACGACTATCACAAAGGAGTACAAAATTGGGTAAAAGCGCTAAACGAAGCCTACGTCAGCCACCCCGCATTTTGGCGAAACGCTTTCCATCCCGATGGGTACGAGTGGATTTCAGGCGGCGATACAGAAAATTCGGTGCTGGTTTTTGTTCGCAGGGGCGATGCTGAAGACCCTATGCTGCTGGTTGTCTGCCATTTCAACATCAATTATATGCCAGCGTACAAGCTGGGGGTTCCGCAGGGCGGCACCTGGAAGGAAGTGCTTAACAGTGACGACAAACGCTTTGGCGGTTCCGGCATCCTGAACGGGAATTTGAAAGCAGAAAAAAAGCCGGAACACGGCAAAGATTTTTCTGTCACGTTCAAACTCCCACCCTTGTCGGTAATGATTTTTGAAGGGGAAAAACAGCAGAAGAAAAAAGTGGCAAGTAGCAAGTAGCACTCAAAAATACTCCCGGCGTTTTTCGACCTTCGCCCAATACAAAAGCCAAGCCGTGCCGAATACCCAAATCAACGACTCAACCAATAAACCAATAAACATAGAAGTCATCTCCGCCGGAGCTGGCTCGGGCAAGACCTACACCCTCACGCAGCGCATGGTAGCACTGTTGCAAAACGGTGTGCGCCCGGCGGGCATCATGGCCACCACCTTCACCAAAAAAGCCGCCGCCGAACTCCAAGAAAGGGTACGTGTCCGCCTCCTCGAAGCCGGTATGTCAGAGGCCGCCAACGAACTCGGCGAAGCCCTCATCGGCACGGTACACAGTATCGGCACAAGGCTTTTGCAACGATTCGCTTTTGAAGCCGGAGTGTCGCCTCTTGTGGAAATTATCGCCGATGGCGATGAACAGCGATTGTTCAACGAATCCCTTTCCCAGGTTCTGACCGAACAGCGCATCGAGCGAATGAATTTGCTCGCCGACCGTCTTGGGTTAACCAAAAAAAGCATCGGCGAAGCCTATGATTGGCGGCGTGACATTCGCAATTTGACAGATGTGGCGCGAGCCAATAAATTTGACAAAAAAATACTGGAAACGAGCAAATTGCGCTCTTGGGCATCATTTGAACGGTTGCTCCCACCCGTCCAAAACACTGATCCGTTAATCTGGAACAACCGCCTGCTTTCAGCCATAGACCAAACGGTTGCCGCGCTAGATGCAAACGAAGCCGATACCACAAAAGTGACCCGCGATGCCGCCGAGGTGCTGAAGCAATTTCAAAACCAACTCAAGTACCGAGGAGAACTTTACTGGCACGAGTGGGTAAAAATCGCTAAAACCAGTCCGGGCGCAAAAAGTCGCGAACTCATGGAGGACCTCCGGCAAATCGCCCTCAGCCACGACCAGCATCCGCAATTCAGAGATGACCTGCGGGGATACATCGAACTGGTTTTCGACATTGCTTCTGATGCACTAAGCGAGTACGAGCAGTACAAAAAAAAGCGTGGCCTTATTGACTATACCGACATGGAAACCTACGTCAGCAGCTTGTTGCGCGTAGAAACTGTGCGAGAAACCCTCCGCGAAGAGCTCGATCTGCTTCTGGTAGACGAATTCCAGGACACCTCGCCCATCCAACTCGACATTTTCCTGCAAATCAGCCAATTGGCCCGACATTCTATCTGGGTTGGCGACCCTAAACAGAGTATCTACGGGTTCCGGGGTGCTGAACCCGCGCTCATGCAAGCCATCATCCGCGCCACGGGTGGCGTAAAAGATGAGAATATTCTCAAAAAATCCTGGCGCAGCCGGCCCGACATCGTGTACGCTACGAACGCCATTTTTGAACGGGCTTTTGAGGCAATGCCTAGGGAGCAAATTGTGCTTGAGCCAGCGCTCGCCCCATCTTCCCCCCTTCAGGGGGGGCTGGGGCCAGCACTACAGCACTGGCATTTCCGCTCAGATTTGGATGAAAAAAAAGTGCCGGGACAGCCTTGGTTTGATAATTGCATCGCCGATCAGGTGCGGATTTTACTTGAACGGAAGCCTTTTATTTTCAACAAAAAAAGAGACGAAACCCGCACCATCCGTCCTGGCGACATCGCCATCCTGTGCCGTAGCAACCGTCAATGCCTGAGCATGGCCGATGCCCTGCACCGCGCCGGACTTAAAGCCGCCATCGCCCGCAATGGCCTGCTGGAAACCCCGGAAGCCAAACTCGCCGTGGCCTGTTTGAAATACTTGCTTACGCCTTCCGATTCGCTTGCCGCAGCAGAGATTTTGTTCCTCACCGGGAGTATGGATTTAGAAGAAATCGTGGAGCGCCGGTTGAAATACTTGTCAGAAAATGCAGACTCGCCGATTTATGGTGGCGGCTGGGGGGATGCTTTGACCCTTGACCAGCTCCTCGCCCTACGGCTCCGCACCGCCGACCTTTCTGCTTCTGAAATACTGAATCTGGTGCTGGAAGAACTTGATCTGCGTCGCGCCGCCATCCAACTTGGCAACCCCGACCAACGACTTGACAATCTCGACAGCCTGCGCCGCTATGCATTGGACTATGAATCTGCATGCCAACGGCTGCACTCGGCGGCTTCGCTCGGTGGTTTTTTGCTGTGGCTCAACCAATTGGCCAACAACGAACTAGATGCCCAAGGTTCCGGCGAAACCGATGAGGCTGTGAAAGTGCTCACTTATCACCGCTCCAAAGGCCTGGAATACCCGCTCACCATCTGCCATTCCTTAGAGCAAAACTTGAAGGAACAGGTCTGGGGGCTCAACCTCGTCAGCGAAGTGGAGGAGCCAGATTTGGACAATATTTTGGGCAATCGCTGGTTGCGTTTTTGGGTGAACCCTTACGCCGATCAATTGCGCAACACGCCCCTTGAAGAAGCACTTTTGCAAACCGAAGAATGGGCAGAAGCCCGCCGAATCGCGCTCGAAGAAGAAGCACGACTGCTCTATGTCGGTCTCACACGGTCGCGCGACTACCTTGTGTTCCCCACCACTGCAAAAGGCACGGGCTGGCTCAACCGTGTGTTCAGCCACGGAGACGATAGCATCCCTACCCTCGACGCAAACGCTGACGAAACGCCGTTTTACCACGCGGGAATGCCGATTCCGATTGAAACCGAAATCTCCTACAAACCCAAGGATTTCCCTGAAACCTTGTCCAACGAGTTATATGTGGACTATCACGCCACGCGCCGGGGCAAATCCCCACAGATTCGCCTGCCATTGCTGATTGATACCCAGCACGAAATGCCGCCGAGCATTCAAGCTACACTGGGCGAGCCTTTAGTCTGGGGCAATTGGCTGGAATTCAAAGGCGAGTACACCCCTGCACTGGGCAAGGCCGTTTCCACTTTTTTGATCGCGGACGACCCAACGCTTGATCATTCAGTGCGATTGGCGATTGCTCAAAAGCAGTTGCAAATTCGAGGCGCGGGAGAGCTGGTTTCTGCGGAGCATTTGCTGCGACAGTCAGATGCATTTCGGGCGTTCGTGGAGAAGAAATTTCAACCGAAAAAGGTGCTAAGGAAGTATATGGCAGAGCGTTTTCAAGGCAACCGGTTACTAAAATTGGAAGCCGATTTGTACATAGAAACAGAAAACGGCTCAGTAGTCATCTCGTTTGCGCCTTTTGCGGAGGGCATGAAAAAATGGAAGCAGGTAGCAATGGCGCTTGCACCAGGCTTGGCCTGGTGGCGAGAATTTAGAAAGCGGTCGGATAACTTGGAGCCGTCAGACCGTGTGGTGCAGTGCTGGGTGGTGTTTGTGATGGAGGGGCAGGGGGTGGAGGTGGTTTTTTACGGTTCCTAAACCAAAGCGGCCGTCATTGGAACAAGGCTGTTCAATTCAACCCTAATTCCTTTTTTGATAATTTCCTTTGCCCAAGGGTTTGTATGCTCGTCATCCGTAGCGGCGAACGTGTGGAGTTCGATGAGCGGAAAACGGGATAGGATATGTTTGATTGGTTCATAATCGAGCGTCAGGCTACCGGAAAAGCGTTCGTCCCAAAGCGCAAGATCAATGTCGGAATATGCGTGCTGATGGCCTTCGGCCACTGAGCCAAAGAGGTAGGCCTGCGTGGGCCGATAGCCCAAAACCGAGAGGGCTTCAATCAGCTCTGCTATCTGATTCATTGCAATCGTTCGAGTAACCATTCGCGGATTCAGTTTACAGTTTCAAATTTTTCGGTGACATAATCCTTCGTAGTAGCCCTGAAAATCTGGTCTTAGTAATCTTGATAGCGGCCTTCGGTATTCCATGCGCTCATGATACGCAGTTCGTCAATGTCTTCTATCGGCATGGAGAGCGTGGTTTGAGAAAGCAATATTTCGAGATTATGCGTACGAGGTGGGAAATCTCCCTCGTTGTCTTTTGTCCAATGTGCTTTCAACAGTTTTTCAATCACCAAGTGCGCAAAGAACAAAGCCTGGACAAAATTTCCAGATATAGCCAAATCTTGGGAAGCCTTCCAGTCACGATTGGAAGCGGTTGCCCAATACGTTATGATTTCCGCTTTAGTCATGTTATTTACTCCCACAAAAGTAGCGTGTGTATTGGAAAAGTCAATATCTTTTTGGATACATGGCGTTTGGCGTCGGGGTCAGGACAAACGGCAGACTATCAAACTTGCACACACCCTCAAATCTCCCCCAACAACGCCTTAAACTCCGGCTCTAATCTTGCAAACTCCTCCGTAGTGAGCGGCTGATTCCCATACCAAACCCGCTCATATTGCCGCGTAGCATCACGGAACGGTGTTGCCAAGCGGTGGCCACGCATCTCGCGCAGGTAGTCGCGGTTCGTTTTTTCTTTTGACCACACGATGGCTTCTTTTTCTGACAACTGCTTGATGGACTGCAAGAAATAAAGCCGCACGGCCAAGGGCCAGTTGGAGGCCGCGAGGGCTTCTCGAAGGAATCGGTCCAAGTCAGTCTCGTGTATGTATTCGTCCAGATTAGCAAGGGTGATTTCGGTACCGTCGCGGGAGATCGTACGGTTGCGCGGGGCCTGCATCATCCAATAGATTCCATAACCGATGACTCCAAGCGCAAAAATGACGGCCAGCACTTGAAGCAATGCAGCCAAACCCTGCGTCATTCCAATCCAGTCGAAAGGCGGCTCGGACTCGTTTGGGTTTCGTTTTTCGCGCTCTTTGAGTGGTTTGGGTACGTCTTTGCTGTAATCCATCCCTCCAGAAGCTTTGTCCCACTTATCATCTGGCACTTCCCGGAGTGCGATGGGCGCAAGTGGAGGAGCACTGTAGGGTTCAGGTACGAATTCTTCTTCCATTTCCTCCTCCAGGTAGGCGGTGTCGGCAGCCACTTCGAATTCTTGCAAAGTATCTTCCAGCGTCTCCTCGATTTGTGCCGAGAGCGCGAATGGGAAAAGCAGGAAAAATAGGATGTGTTTCATAAAATCATTGCGTCATTTTGGTCATTGCGTCATTTTGGTCATTGCGTCATTTTGGTCATTGTGTCATTTGTTGGTACATTCAATATCCCAATACCTCAATATTCCATTCTACTCCCTTGCCAATCCTCGTATTTTTCGAGTCTGGCCTATCATTTCAATATCTTCTTGTAGGCTTGCTGCATCACCGATTTCTCGGAAAGAAAAATACTGCAATCCGCCGCTCAATACCGTTATAAGAAAGAAAAAATACATCAATACGCCCGCTGCGCAAGTCGTGGCGATGGTACTAAATGCGGCCATTGCGCCCTCTGTGGGCGGCACAAACCAACTAAACAATTGAACGGTCATTTCCCAAATGGGGGATTCTAAAAACATGAAAAACAGCAAGTTGAGTGCTCCCGCCAGAAGTCCTAGCCCGATGGCGGGCCCCCAGCGCATCAATCCCCATGCACGGCTTAGTGCAACAAAAGGGTTTAATGTTTCGAAATAAATTACTGCCGCCCATAAGGCTAGAAATGGGAACGCCGCCCAAGAAAGCAGCACTCCAAAAAAGCCCGACAATGACTCTAGCCCAAATGCAAAACCCGGCATCAGGAGTAGCAGCGGAAGCCCTGCGAGCAAGGCTCGGCTCGGCTCGAAAGCTGAGTGTTTTTCCGTATCCATCTCTTGTTCCAATGCGCGGAACGCTGCCACAGTTACGCCTGCAAGCAGGAAAATTTGAAAAAAATAAAGCCCCGAAGTCGCTTCATTGCCAAAAAAACCGCCCAAGCCGCCAAGGATATCCAGTGGCCAAAATGGAACATCAGGATAGCTGAAGGTTTCCGCCGCCGATTTTTCAGAAAACCCGAAAGCCCATGCTGCAAAAGCCGCAGTGGTAGCAAATAGCCCCAGGAGTGTAGTGCGGGGATGGCGCGACAGCGTTGTGAAAACATCGGAGAGTATTTCGCCCACTGTTTTTATGCTTCGAAAATCTATGGCATGTTCTCGTGTAGGAGGCAATTCTTTGTCCAAAGTTGTTGATCTGAACCCTCCAGTACGGGCCTTGTGCCATGGGAGCCATACAAAATACCAAAGCACAAAAAACAGGGACGTGAAAATAAATGCGGCGCGGATGACATCGGGTGTTTCAGTATACCGCGTAAGAAATCCCTCAAAAAAGCCAGCCAAAATAATAATGGGCACAATGCCAATAAATATTTTAAGGCCACGCCGCATGGTGATCTGAAAAGCCTGTGTGCGCCGATAAGTGCCAGGGAACAGCAGCCCCGAACCGGCCACTAAGCCCGATGCACCTGCTATGATGATTGCGCTGATTTCCAAAGTGCCATGAATCCAAATGGTCAGAAACGACTCCCAAAACACGCCTTGTTCCACAAAAAAATACTGGAACGCGCCCACCATCACGCCATTGTAAAGCATGATAAACACCGTGCCGATGGATGCCAAAACCCCAAAAATGGCGGTACGAAGTGCAACGAAAAGGTTGTTTGCTGTAATGCCCGCAGTGGAGCCAAACGGCCCGGAATCTTTGTATACGGCCATTGGATCACCACTTTCAATGTTCGCCAGTGTCATGTCAACATATTCATCGGTAAGAATGACGCGCGCAAAATCAGGGTTGATGATACTCGACACTACGCCAATTCCAAAGGAAAGCACGAAAAGCGCAAAGGACAGTAATAGAGCCATCCGCGATTCCCACATAATCCGTGGCAGTTCATCGGCCCAGAACAGTCGCAGCCGCTCAGTAGGGAAACGCCGCCCCCGGTAGATATTGTGGAAAATCCGTTGTGCCAATGAATTGAGGAAAACCCGTACCGAACGGTTTGGGTAAAAAGTGCGGGCATACGACAGGTCGTCCGTTATCTGGATAAACAGGTCGTTGAGTTTGTCGGGGTCGCGGCGTTTGTCGCGGAGCATCTGCTCAAAGTCAGCCCATTTTTCTTGGTTCTGCTCTATGAATTTCGTTTCTTTCATTTTTGTGGTTTTGCCTCAAATAATTTGAAGCGCTTCAAATCCGGCAAGTGCAAAAGTAGCGGGTTTGAGCTTTTAATGCACCCCGTAAAATCGTGTTTTGGCGTAAGGAACGGTGTCAAAATAACTTCCCAATTTGATGCCATTCTTTTGCCGCCAT
>CAZPTQ010000021.1:28491-39751 GCA_964589365.1 uncultured Saprospiraceae bacterium | reverse complement strand
GATGGCGGCAAAAGAATGGCATCAAATTGGGAAGTTATTTTGACACCGTTCCTTAATTTTATTTCCAACGTCTCATTTTTTTGAAACACCGTCTGTTTGAACCCACCCAAGTTGAGCCCACCTTACACAAAAAAATTGTCCAATGACTGGTTTGGGTTGTTCACTATATTTTTCAGCGTCAATAAGCTGTAAATAAGACTCGATTTGCCACAGTTGTTCGCGCCAGTGATGACTGTGAACCTACCAAGTTCAACGTCCGCTTTTTGGATGCTGCGAAAATTTTCGATGTGCAATTGCTTAAGCATGTGTGCAAAAGTACGCCGATGTGCTGATTTTTTTTGCAAATGCTTTTATCCAGTAAGCATTGAGTTAGACCTACTTTTGCGCCTCAAATTGCTTCCTCTCCCATGCGCATCGGCCTCTTCTTCGGCTCTTTCAACCCAATCCACCTTGGGCACCTGATCATCGCCAACTACATGGCGACGCAAACCGATCTCGAGCGCGTTTGGTTTGTCGTCAGTCCGCAAAACCCGCTCAAGCCCAAGAAAACGCTGGCACGCGATCACGACCGGCTCCATCTGGTCCGCCTTGGTATTGGTGAAAACCCGATGCTCAGGGCCTCTGACGTTGAGTTCCAATTGCCAAAACCATCTTACACTATTGACACACTCGCGTTTTTGAAAGAAAGACACCCTGAACACCAGTTCGTGCTCATCATGGGCGCCGACAACCTCGGCTCGCTCCATCTTTGGAAAAACTACGAACAAATCCTTGCCGAATACGACATTTACATTTACAAACGCCCGGGCTATGAACTTGGCGAACTCGCCACACATCCGAGGGTGCGCGTTTTCGAGCCTCCTCCGCTCGATATTTCTGCCACTTATATCCGCGAAAGCATCAAGGCCGGAAAATCTGTGCGCTACCTTGTGCCGGAGGCTGTGTGGGAATATTTGGAGTCGGGGAGTATGTATCGTTAGTTTGAAGGGTTTGAAAATGGGATTTCATGTCGGAAAGGCAACCTATCTCTTTCCCTTTGCACCATTCCCGCGTTCCAGACCCCCTCACCTTTCAAACTGTTCAAGCCAATTTTATGCGTCCACTTTCCCTCCTGTTTTTCCTGTGCCTGTTTCTGGAAACAAACATCGCCCAAACTGATACCATTTTCCCGCCCCTCAAAATCGGCGAATGGCGGCAGCACCTCCCTTGGCAGCGCGCCAAATACGTTACGCAGAGCAACGAAAAAGTCTATTTCGCTACCGAATGGGCCGTGGTGGAACTCGACAAGGTCGAGCGTTCTTCTCGCTTCATAACCAAGGTGGAAGGATTGAGCGATGTGGGCATGAACCTCCTTCATTACAATACTGCTGCCAAAGTGTTGCTAATCGTTTATACCAATAGCAACCTCGATCTTTTTTACCCTGCCGACCGTTCAGTAGTCAACCTTCCTATCATCCAGAAAAATCCAAACATCGTGGGCGACCGGCAGATTTACAATGTCTTTTTTGACGGAAAAATCGCGTATTTCGCTGGTGGTTTTGGCATCCTGAAATTTGACCTCGAAGATGCCGAAGCCGAGTACACGGTATTCACCGGTGTACCAGTCAGATCCTTTGCCATTTACAACAACTACCTCTGGGCGGGCACCGAAGATGGTCTTTTCCGACTTCCCGAAAACGATGAGAACCCGGCCGATTTCAGCCGTTGGGAAGAAGTAAGTGAGTCAACAGGATTTCCTTCCAGCGTCTCATACAATGCCATGAGTGTGTGGGATGGCAAACTTTGGCTAGGTGCTGCCAAAAAATTTCTGCGGTACGACGGCAGCAACGTAACCGAGATTGCCAGCCATCCAGACCGTTATGTAAAATACCTCAGTGCTGAAGGCTCTGGACTGATGCTGGGTTGGGCGAATGATAACAGCTTCGGTATTGGCGTGGTGGATTACCTGGAAACCAACGGTGCCCGCTACGAAATCCACGAACCTTGTGATGCCGAATTTCCCCTCTATGGCATCGAAGACGGCACGAAAAAATTCTGGTTTGCAGATCGGGATGACGGGTTCCGTTTTTATGACCGAAACACAAATGAATGCGATAATTTCTCCTATAATTCTCCCTATTCGCATCGCAGCTCCGAAATAGCATTTGGAAGCGATGGCACAACTTATGTTGCTACTCCAGGCCCGGCGCCCGATCTTAGTGTGATAGGCTATCGCGATGGTGTTTACGCCTTTAAAAACGGCTATTGGGATCGTTGGTCAGAAAAGACTACTCCCGCTATTGTGGACTCTTCAGAAAGTTATAAGGATATGTGGAGGGTGGTTTCACGGCCTTCTGATAGAAAGGTTTTTGTAGGCAGCTGGGTGGGAGGGATACTCCAATTTGCAAATGGTAACTATGAAAAAAAATTCACCAAATCGAATTCTATCCTCCAAGGGGCCGGGAATTCCGGGGGCGGTCGTACGGCCATCGGCGGCCTTGCTTTCGATCAAAACAATAATCTCTGGATTAGCAATTACGGCGCAAATGCCCCTATTGCCGTGATGCAAGCTGACGGCACAATACTCAATTTCAACGCCTCTCCTGCCAACAACCTCCTACAGGTAACCATAGACCAAAATGGATATAAATGGTTTGTGATTGCATTCAATTCGGGCATTTTGGTCTATGATTCAGGGGCAAGCCTGGATAACACAGCGGACGATCGCTATCGCATCATAACCACTGCAAATAGCGTATTGCCTACCAATACCGTCAACTGTATCACGGTAGACCTGGATGGCGACGTTTGGGTGGGAACGCAGCAAGGCACCGTAAGTTTTGAATGCGGGGCCAATGTGTTTGACGAAGACTGCAAAGGCCGGCGGCGGATCGTGAGCGTGGATGGTTTCAATGGCTATTTGCTTGAAACAGAAGACGTGAGAACCATTGCTGTAGACGGTGCAAACCAAAAATGGTTTGGCACTTCCAACGGTGTTTTTGTGCAATCGCCAGACGCGCTCACACAGATTGCGCGTTTTACAAACACCAACAGCCCGCTGTTCGACAATTCCATTACTGATATTTCCGTAAATCCTATCACGGGCGAGGCCTGGATTGGCACCGAAAAAGGAGTCATTTCGCTCCGAGCGGGCGCTGCGGAAGGTGGGCGCGTAAATCTTCCCACAGCATATGCGTATCCCAATCCCGTACAGCCAGGCTATGATGGCCCGATTGCAGTGTATGGCCTGGCCCGCGACGCGAACGTGAAAATCACGGATGCCGCAGGGCACCTCGTTTACGAAGGGAAAGCACTTGGCGGTCAAGCCGTTTGGAACGGGCGTGATTATCTTGGCCGACGGGTGGCCTCAGGGGTCTACTTGATTTTTGCTACCAGCGAGGCGAATTTTGATGAACCAGATGCTATTGTCACAAAAATCGTGATCTTGAATTGAACAATATCGTCAAATGCTAAAAAAATCCCCTCTCACGACCTGTGGGAGGGGATTTTTTTTGAGGCCGTCTAAAGTTTACAACGCCTTCAATACGGCCTCCGCCTGTTTGCGAAAACGCACACTTTCTGGCGAAGCAATAAAAGCCTGAAGGTTTTGACGGGCGCAATCCTTATTGCCGGCACCAGCGCAAGCGAGGCCGAGATAGTAAAGCGCGGGGATTCTCCTTTCGTCTTGGCTTTGCACCAAAGGGGTAAGTGCGGTTATAGCGTCAGGATATTGCTCGCTTATTACAAGGGACACGGCCCAGTAAAGACGATAATCCATTCGATCAGCATTGGCAGCAACGATGGGTTGGAGTGCCTCAGCGGCTTCGCTATACTGTTGATTGTCATATAGTTCGAACGCTTTGATTACGGTCGCCGGTACGGCCTCTGTTTCTCCACCCAAACTCTTGAATTTCATTTTGTTGGGGTATTCCTTTGCATTGTCAGCCACTACGGACTGCAAACTTGGCGGCGTGATAAAAATGTAGGCGACGATCAAAAGAGCGATAGCTGCTGCTGCAGCATAGGCATACCTGGGCAGCATCGAGACTTTTATGGCGGTAGCTGCTGGAAAGGGGTTTTGAGCAGCTGTTCTCCAGACGGGGTTTTGTACGCTGCTAGCCAGCGAACGTGTTTGGACGGTGGAGGCCACGCGCTTTTGGAAAGCAAGTTCGGCGGCCACTATTGGGTCGGCGGAAGCCAATGTTTTCAGTTCAGTTGCTTCCGCCGCAGTAAGGGCATTGGCGAAATAGGATTCGAGAAGATGTTCGGCTCGGTTTTCCATTTTAAATGAGCGAATACGCGTTTGATGGATGAGTGTTGCAGTGAAATAGTAGTTCTCATTTTCGTAATTTATCAAGGCATCTTTTGCGGAGTTGGCGTACTACTTCGGGACTGGCATAGCCGAGCACATCGGCTATTTCCTGGCTGTTCAGTCCCTCGCGGTAGGTCAAAGCGAGCAAACTTCGGCAAGGTTCGCCGAGCGCGTCCACTTTGGCCCAGAGTTGTTCATTTGCTTGGTCAGCAATGATTTGTGCCTCTGCACCGGGGTCAGTTTCTTTGGTGATCGGGAAAGCTTCATCGCCAGGCAAACCAATCCGGCCTTGTTTTCGGCGGAAGGCTTGGATGAGATTTTTTCCGATACCGAAAAGGTAGGTGCACAGCGTGCCGACCAATTCGGTGAGTCGCCCCGATTCGATGTTGAGCATCATGATGATGACCGCATTTTGGAAAATATCGGTCAGGTCATGGCTGCTCGTTCGGGTATTCTCTTTGCCCCATCCGATGAATTTTGGGCGGCATTTGTTGTAAATGCCGACCAATACACTGTTGGGGTTCTTGTGGAAATCGTCGAGTTCGTTTTGTTTACCGTTCATACTGTTGGGGGCAAAAGTAGAGCGGCGGGTTTGGTGCTTTATGGCATTGGGAAAAAAAATGTGAACAATAGGGCCATAATTTTTTTTCTGCGCAACAGATTTGGGAGGTGTGAGCACTTATTTAACAGAAGATTGCTCAAGGATTCCACACCAAACACTGCCACCGCCAACAGCCACCGCAAACCTGCCAACTGGTTAGTGATTACTGACCCTTCTTCAACCCCTCCGCCAACTTATCCCAATCGAAGCCCGTGCCTATGTCCCATTTTCCAGAAGCACGGAAATTGACATGTGAACAAATGCCTTTGAAATTTTTGGCCTCGGTTGCAGAACCAAAAACGTTGAAACGTTTTGCTTCCGGAAGTATGGTGCGTGGTATATTGTATCGCTTCGTCAAAAAGCGCAAAAGCAATAACAGCGAGTCGTACTGAGCATTGGTGAATTTGGCGAAATACCGTTCCCCCCGGTATGTGGTTCGGAGTTTTTGGTAGAAAGCAGCTTCGGCTTCCGTGCAGTACACATCATTGGTACTGTAAATCGTATGCAGGAGTCCACCTGTTTTTCTGCGCAAAAAACCGATGTTGGATAACTCAATCCCGATGCTTCTCTGGCTCATCTCCAGGTTGCCGCCCACCGCCCGAGGGCCGAGGTGGTATGACCAAAATTTCGATTTCCAAAGGTTGTAGATATGCCCCGAACGAGCAATTACAAATGGCACAGAAACCTCCGAACTCTGACGGCTCAATTGCGCGATATCACCTTTCAAATAACCTGCCGTGTAATGCAGCACAATGCGCTCTTTGGGGTGTTCTTCTTCGTAGTAATAACTGTTATCGGCAACTTGCTTGTAGCAGTCAACTAAAGTGATTTTGCCACCGGCGTTGTCACCGATGTTCACGGTTTCGTCGGTCAGTATAAATTTGGTGCCGCTTGAGTCAATTCCTGATTGACGGAAAGAAGCTTCGTGTTGTGCGATGCTGGTTGCTTTCATGCTTGTATGGATTTTAGATATTGGACTTTGGACTTTAGACGTTGGACTCCGAACCTTGGACGGTTTATGTCCAACGTCCAAAGTCCAGATTGAATTAAAACCTCGCCACAATACCGCCCAAGAAGTTCAGGCCCACAGTGGGGTAGCGGTACCAGCGTTCGCGCTTGTTGTTCAACACGTTGTTTATATCGAGGAAAGCGCCCACATTTTTGGTGAAGTAGTACGAACCCCCAATACTGAGGTCAAGCAATGCCTTGCTTTTTACACGTTCGCCTGCTTCATTGAGGAAGGAGATCTTGTCGGCCATGTGGAGCGAAGCCTTTAGTGTTGCCTTGTTTTCAAGCAGACTGTAAACAGCACCAAAATTTCCCTCGATTTCAGGGAGGCCCCATACCCCAAGTTCGTCGGCAGCAGTGCCGGTAGTTTCGTTGTCGAACACGTTTTGGCTGAGCGTTCCGTTGATGGTCAGGTTTTTAAAGGGCGAAAATTTTAGCGTGCCCTGCACATTGAAAATTTTGACCGTGTCATAAATAACCTGGAAGCGGGTGATGCTATCGGGTGCGGTGAACAAGGTTTGGTGTAGCGCAAGGTCAGAGGCTTTGGAATAGCCGACCTGACCGTTGTATTCGAGCCAGCCAAAACTGCCTTTCACACCACCGTAGTAATTGTCCCAGCGTGTGTTGCGCAGTTTAGAGCCGCGTATCTGGATAAAAGGATTGTATTCAGACAGGCTGCGGTAAGAGTTTTTGCGCAAATCACCCGTGATTCCCGCAAAGGCCTGGATGCCGTCGCCCCACACCCGAAGTGTTATTTCAGCGTCGGGGAAAATACTGAACTCGTCGCGGTTGTTCACAAAGTTGCCGCCAATTTTAAGTTGCAGCATATCAAAGTGCAGCGTGAAAGAAGGCTGCAAATAGATGTTGTTCAGTTTCTGCGACACTGTGTCGTCAAAACGCGTCAAGTCGGGGCGGATATTTACGCGCAACGCATGTTTTTCGTTGAACCATTTGGTAGCCGAGAGACCCAATTCAAAGTGGGTTTCCTTGTTGGAATAAAAGTCGTTGAGCAGATAAAATTTTGGCGCGACCGCGAAATTCAAGTCCATATCCGTGCGCTGACTATTGTAAAGCCGTCCACCGAGGTCAAGGATTTTGAAATCCTGTCGGGTGCGTGCTGGCGAAAATTCCAGCGAATCGTGGTCGTAGCCATAGAACTGTACCCGGTCGTAGGTGTACCCAATGTTGATCTGCGTGGCGAGGTTGTTCGGCAAGAAAATATTGCTGCTGACCAAGCCTTCAGTGGTGCGGAACTTTTGGTTTTCAATGGCTTTGTCGGCACTCAGCTGGTGGTGTTTGAGCCACACTTTTCCGTCGAATTTTTCGCCGGCCTTGAAAAAATAGCCACCCTCTCCATAGAAAGTGTTGGGTACGCCACCGCCGAGTTTTACAAAGCCATTGTAAGCATCCTCTTTAGGTGCGGCCTTCATGCCGAGCGGACGGAGTTTTGGCGGGTCATATTTGATGTTTGAAGGGTGGGGCGGTACGGAGTAGTTTTGTTTTTGGGTATTGGTATCCAATGCTGGAAGGGTAGGGGGCACGTTGATTTTGTTGGCCTCCAAAAGTTGCGCATCGAATGCTTTGACCACGGTTACGTTGTCGCCTTCGAGGTCTTTTTGTGCGAATGCCGTTTGCGAAAAAGAAATTAATGCAAGGACGGCGAGCAGATATTTAGATTTGAAAAGCATTTTTTTTCTGTTGATTAGATGTATTGTTGATTTGGTTATTTCTTAGTTCCCTTCGTCCAAATCCAGTAAGGTCCTGCCGCCTTTGTCGGAAGCGTTGTTCATGACGGGTTTGTTGCCGCTTAATTTGGCGTATTTCTGTCGGGCGGTATCCATGATGCTCTTGTCATCGCCCGTGTAATTGTCGATAATCCCTTCGAGTGCGGCCATGGCCGAGTTTTTATCGCCTTGGTCGGCATACACATCAGAGAGCAGGATAAGGTTGCGGGCTATCCAGTCGTCGTAGCCTGCGCTGGCCTTGTTTGCTTCGGTGATCATCTCTTCGGCCTCTCCATATTTTCGTTGGCGGTAGAGGATTTGGGAGAGGTAGTGGTACGCCTCGGCCATGAGTTCGGTGCTGCTGTTTTCGGTAACGGATTGCAGCGCAGGATATGCCCGGGCGTATTCGCCCTTGTCGTAAGCCATTTTGCCGGAGTAGAAATTGGCCACCGCAAGTTGCTCCTGGTTGGCTAGGCGAGATTGGTTGACTTTGTTTGCGTATTCGGCCACCGCAACTGAGTTGTTGGTCTTGTAAGCGGCTTGCAAGGCCACGAGTTGCGCGTCAAAGCGGGAGTTTTCCGTCACAGCAGCATCCTCCCATTTGCGGGCGTACTCGAAGGCTTGGCCATAGTCTTTCGTGGTGTTCAAAGCAATTAACGAAGCTTTTTCTGCAGATTTCGGATAAAATTTGCTGGTTCCCTTGCCGATCACAGAGGCGTAGTCTTTTTGCGCTTTCTCAAATTGTTTGAGTGCAGCATAACTCTCCCCGCGCATGTAGTAGCCTGCCAGCCCGTTAGGTCCTGTAGGATATTTGGCGAGATAGCTGGTGAATAATTCGATGGCTTTTTCGAAACGGCCTTGATTGTATTGGTACTCAGCGGATTCAAACGCGGTTGCCTCCCCGCTGCCCGTCTGACCTGGCTTAATGACGCCACCGCAATTTGGCACCGTTTCGACGAAGCGGTTATACCCTTCAGGGTCACCGAGGTCTTTTACATAAATCTCACGGAGCGCGTCCAATGCTTGCTTGCACTCCTCTGACTCCGGGTTTCCGGCGAACACTTGCTTGTAATAATCAATGGCTACCCGGCTGCTGCCCTGGTTTACAGAAATAAGGCCGAGTTTGAGCAGCGATTGATTGATCAAGTTGCTTTTTCCTTTAAAGTCAGACACAATCCGGCGGAACGGAGTGATAGCCCGGTCATACCGTTCCATTTCAAAATAGGTATCGCCCAATTGGAAAAGCGCCTCATCGGTGTAGCGGCTGTTTGGATAGTCTTCCACCAAACTCTCCAGCGCCAGTATCTTGTCTTCTTTATTGCCCTGCAAACCTCTGATGACTGCTTTTTGGAAAAGTGCGTACTCGAAGCCTTCGTATTTTTTCTTAACGGCCTCATCGTACATCGTCAAGGCTTCCGAGTACTGGTTGTTTTTGAAATAACAATCACCTGCGCGAAGCACTGCGTCGCCCAGTACTGCGGAGCGGATTTGCTCATTCTTCGTGCCGCTCTTTTTGAAACCATCCACTGCCGCGCGGAAATTCACATTGGCGGCTTTGAAATCTTTGAGTTTCAAATTATTATAGCCCTGAATGTAGTTGCACATGTTCAAGTTGCTTTCTTCAGGCAGATCAGCGGCGTAGGGCTTTGCAGCGCTGAAAAAGCTGCTCATGTGCTGCTTGCTTACAGCGTATTCCCCAGCATCATGCGAGATGCTACCGAGCCAAAAAGAGCAAAGGATAGCGGTTCTTTTGTTGCTTGGGAATTCCAGGGACTTGTTGAAGTACCGTCGGGCTTCGTCTTTTTGATTGTTTTGATATAATTGAAGACCACGCAAAAAGGCCACCTGCTGGTAGGTTGCGTCGAGGCGCGCAGTGCGGTTTTTGACATTTTCAAGGGTCGAAACTGCGCGGTCGTAATCGCGGGTATTCAAAAATACTTCGCTCATCAAGGCCTGCGCATCGTCGTAATATTTTGATTGCGGGCTGATGCGCTGCAAGGCTTCGATGGCATCCCGGTCGTACTTGAGTTCGTAACTCAATTTGGCGTAATTGATGAGCGCGTCCTCTTTTACCGACTTGTCGAAATTCATGCTGGCGGCTTTCCCGAAAGCGTTGCGGGCGTTAAACTTGCTGTTCTTGTCCTTCACACGCAGGTAGGCATCACCGAGGTGGTAAAGGCCATTTTGGCCGAGCAGGCTGTCTTGTTTGGAAAGTTCCTCGAAGTTCTGGATGGCTGGCTTGTAGAGACCGTTCTGGTACTGGGCGTACCCAAGTTGGTAATAGTCGGCAGGGCGGAGTGGCGCACCGTTTTTTGCGGCAAACTCCAAGAAAGGCAGGGCGCTTTTGTAGTCGCCTTTTTCGTAGTGGGCTTGACCAACGAGTTGATTGATCTCCGCACGGTTTTTCACGTTAGGATCATTGGCACGTGGCGTTCCGTAAGAAATTACCTTGTCGTAGTTTTTTTGCGCGGCGTAAATCTGTGTCAGGTAATGTGGCACATTGGCCTTGTACTTTGGGGAGGATTCGGCGCGGGTAAATGCTTTGGCGGCTTCGTCGTATTTGCCCTCAAAGAAAGCACAGCAACCGTAGTAATAATTTGCTGGTTCGTACCATTGGCTTCGGGCATTGTCCTTGAGCGGCATGAAAGCCGTTTTCGCCAGCCCGAATTTTTTGGTGACGAAGTATGCGTAGCCCTGTTTGAAGCGAATTTCGTCGCGGGCTGGACCAGATCCGGCAGGGGCCATGTCATAGTACGTCAAGGCCTTGTCGTATTCTTTTTGGTTGAAGTAATAGTCTCCGATTTCGAGGGCGGCCTGGCTGGCCACGGCAGAAGGGGAGTTTTCGCGCAAGAAATCGAGCACGAGTTTTTCTGCTTCTGGCTGGCCGATACGCACGGCGCATTTGGCGTGGTAGAGCTCGGCATCAATCTTGACCGCCTTCCACTCCGGCTCGTTGGCGGGGCGGAGGAGGTCCATGGCAATGCGGAATTCTTTTTGCGCTATGCCGTAAAGGTTTTGGTTGAAAAAGTCAACGCCGCGTTTGTAGGCGAGGTTGGCTTCGTTGTACACCGCCGTTTCTTGCGCAGAAAGCGCGAAGCTGACGATTAAAAAAAGGAGCGCAGGAATGCTTTTCCGAAGGAACATGATGGAAAGAGTGTGGTTTTGGATTTGTTTTAAATCAGATGTTTTACCCGCCGTAGCTTTAGCGAAGGTGGGTGGATACTGGACATTGGAAATTGGATTTCACAAAAAAGTGTGGCACACCTAAAATAGACTATTGGTAATCAACATGGTTGGCGAGGTGTGCCACACTTTCTTGGCCAACAAACGTTCTGCCCAAAGATTGCCCGTCTGGGAGTGGATGTTTTTTGGAAATTTTAACACGGCGAAAGCCTCGGTACGCAAATTGGTTTTGGTGCGTCGGCTGGATGCCAAAACGTCAAAATAGGTAGCGAAAATATAGACAAATGTAAAATCGTCTGGAAAAGAGGGGCAAGTTCCGAAAGACATCCGCAATTGCCGGGTTTTTAGGAAAAAAACCTTGGCGGGGATTCTTTGTTTTCAATCGTTTTTACAAATCAAGTTCCTGAATGTTCCAAACTTTCGGGAAGTTTGCCCGGGTAAATGTCCCATGTC
>CAZPTQ010000021.1:0-28391 GCA_964589365.1 uncultured Saprospiraceae bacterium | reverse complement strand
TCGAACAAATCTATACCGGCTGTCTGGCGCAAGGCGCATATTATATCGAATCCGCAGGAGAAGCGGTGGTCATTGACCCGCTTCGAGAGGTAGAACCCTACTTGAAAAAAGCCGAAAAAGCCGGTGCGAAAATTAAATTCGTCCTCGAAACCCACTTCCATGCCGATTTCGTGAGTGGCCACGTTGACCTCGCGAAAAAAACGGGGGCAACTATTGTGTATGGACCAAACGCCAACCCGGATTTTGAAGCGCATATCGCTGCCGATGGCGAAATCCTGCAAGTGGGCAAGCTCACCATAAAAGTGTTGCACACCCCCGGCCATACCATGGAAAGTACATGCTACCTGCTGCGAGACGAGGCTGGGAAAGAAATTGCGCTTTTCAGCGGCGACACGTTGTTTATCGGTGACGTGGGTCGCCCGGATCTCGCCCAAAAAGCTGCGCACCTGACCCAGGAACAACTCGCCGAAACGCTCTTCGATTCGCTGCGCACGAAAATAATGCCCCTCGCCGACGATATCGTGGTGTACCCTGCACACGGCGCTGGTTCCGCCTGCGGCAAAAACATGAGCAAAGAAACCAGCGATTCTCTCGGCCACCAAAAATTGGTGAACTACGCCCTCCGCGCCGACATGTCAAAAGCAGAATTCGTGAAGGAAGTTACCGATGGCCTGCTGCCGCCGCCCGCTTATTTCCCGCTCAATGTGGCAATGAACAGACAGGGTTACGATTCTATTGATGACGTAATGGAACGCGGTGCCCGTCCGCTCAGCCCCCGTGCTTTCGAGGCGGCGGCAAACGAAACGGATGCGCTTTTGCTCGATACCCGTGCGCCCCAAACCTTTGCCAAAGGTTTTATTCCCAACAGTATCAACATCGGCATTGACGGCAATTTCGCTCCCTGGGTAGGCGCCATGATCCCTGACCTGAAACAGGAAATCCTGCTCATTACTGCTCCGGGAAGGGAAGAAGAAACCGTGATGCGCCTGGCCCGTGTGGGCTACGACCATTGTCTTGGCCACCTCGAAGGCGGCTTCGAGGCCTGGAAAAACGAGGGCCGCGAGATGGACAGCATCGAATCCGTTGACGTTGAGCGTTTTGCGGAACGGATTGCCGCCGGAGGAGCCGAAAACATCCTCGATGTGCGCAAGCCCGGCGAGTACGAAGCAGAACACCTGACCCTGGCCGAAACAGCTCCGCTCGATTTCCTCAATGACAGCATGTTGATGATAGACAAGAACAAAACCTACCATGTGCACTGTGCAGGGGGCTACCGCTCCATGATTTTTATCTCTGCTTTAAGGGCCAGAGGCTACGACAATTTGATTGACGTTGCAGGCGGTTTTGCGGCGATGAAGAAGCTGGGGCAGTTTGAGACTACGGAGTTTGTGTATGCGGGGAAGTGATTTCAACCGCGACAATGATCTGGATTATGTGCTGGCTTCTAAAGCGTGAAAATGTTGGACTTTCTTGACAAAGAAGGTACATAAAAAAACATTTTCCACAAATTTAGACAAATTCATGGAATACAGTCCATAAATTTGTCTAAATTTGTGGAAAATATTACACATGCTGACCATTGATCGCATCATAGAGCAAAAGATTTCCCAACGCATTCAAGCAGGTAAAGTGCTTGTGCTGTTTGGCGCAAGGCGTACCGGAAAGACCTTTTTGCTAAGAAGGCTTTTCCAAAAATCTGAAGAGCCAGCACTTTTTTTCAACGGAGAAGACTTTGATGTTCAGCGTAGTCTTGCCAATCGCAGCACCGCACACTATCGTGCGATACTCGGTGACTGCCGCCTCCTATTTATTGACGAAGCACAGAAAATTCCGCAAATTGGAGCCATACTTAAACTAATGGTGGACGAAATTGAAGGTGTGAAAATCATTGCTACAGGTTCTTCGGCTTTTGATATGAACCAACAATTTGGGGAGCCACTTACAGGACGCAAAATTTCCTTCCGCTTATATCCGGTGGCCGAAATGGAATGGGTCGCGCAGGAAAATTTCATTCAGCAAGCGGCTAACATGCGTGAAAGGTTAGTTTTCGGAGCTTACCCTGAACTGATGCAGCTTTCAAGCCGTGCCGAGAAAATGGAATACCTGAACGAACTGGTGAGCAGCTATCTATTAAAAGACGTACTTGAATTAGAGGGTATCCGACATTCGGGAAAAATAATGGACTTGCTACGTTTGGTTGCTTACCAAGTTGGGAGCGAGGTCTCGCTGAACGAACTTTCGAGGCAATCAGGAATGGATGTTAAGACTGTGGACAAATACCTGGATTTGCTCGAACAAGTATTTGTAATTTTTCGGTTGCGTGGTTTCAGCCTTAATCTTCGAAAGGAAGTGGTAAAAAGCCCGAAATTCTATTTTTTTGACAATGGAATCCGAAATGCAATTATTTCCAACCTGAATCCACTGGAATTGCGCAATGATGTTGGAACGCTATGGGAAAATTACATGATAAGCGAACGCCTCAAATACCAGCACTACACGGGGATGTTGGTCAATAATTTTTTCTGGCGTACTTATGATCAACAGGAAATTGATTGGGTAGAAGAGCGCGAAGGTGCGCTGTTCGCTTATGAAATGAAATGGGGGAAAAGTTTTGCTAAGACACCCATTGCCTGGAAAAACGCCTACCCTGATGCTCATTTTCAAGTTATACACCCCGAGCATTTCAAAGCGTTTGTAGGGGGAGTGTCATAAGTGGTGGAATGGCCTTTAGGCTGTCGGGGAAAAGGGCGTTTACGCCCTTAACTTTGCTTTCTGCGCCGTAAACGGCCAGCTCCCGACGGCCTAAAGGCCATTCCACCACTTTTGAGATGCCTTCCACCTTATACCTCGTACTTGTCGAAACTCACTGCGATTGAAATTTCTTCAGTACTCATATTTCCCCGCCCAGCCAGCGCTTATGCCCGTTGAGTCACAACATTGATGTCCTTCTTCTACGCAGTACCGTCATTTGCAATACCATTCTTTACAGGTTTACAAAAACTGACGACTGCTATGACATTCATTCAAAAATTTCTCGCTTTTATCCTCCTCTCTGTTGCCGCTTTGACCGCTTGCAACAATGACGACAACTCCAACTCCAATAACAACCTCACCCCTTCCGCTGGCACCTGGAAAGTGAGCTATTTCTTTGATAAGCAAGATGAAACAGGTAACTACACAAACTACAGCTTCGAGTTTGGCGCCGGCGGAAGCCTTGTCGCGACCAACGGCAGCCAGACTTGGAACGGCACCTGGGCTACGGGCATTGACGACAGCGCCAACAAGTTCCTGATAGATTTCAGCGGCACCGTGCCCAGCGCACTGGCCGAAATGGAAGATGATTGGCGCATTATCACCATCGAAGACAACTTCATGCATTTCGAGCACACGAGCGGTGGCAATGGCGACACGGATGTGTTGAAGTTCACCAAAATTTAAAGATTGTTTTCATTTGGTTTTTTAGGGTTTAGGTGGGTCTGGCGCAAGTCAGGCCCGCCTTCTTTTTGTGGAAAATCGGATTCGAGTCTGAGGTTTTTGCCCTAGCTTCTACAACTTTTGAGGTACAAGCCCGTTGGGTTTTGTTTAATGACAAACAATCTATTGATATGCGTCTTGAATTACCAGTCTATGCGGAGCGCTTTGGTGCCAACATTTTTAACAACGTCCAGAAAATTTACGAGTTCGATGGCGGTTACGATTTAGATGACGAATTCTCCAGTCCTTTCCACGTCATCCAACAAATCTCGCACGAGCGGATACATGAAATAGAAAAGGACATGGCCATCGTGATCCCGGTCAAAAACGAGCGTTTGCGCCTGCTCGAAAGCGTGCTCTGCGGCATCCCGCACGATTGCCTGCCCATAATAATTTCCAATAGCCAGCATGATCCGATAGACCGTTTTCGGATGGAACAAAATATGGTAAACACATTTTGCCGCCATGCCAAAAAACGCTACATTCTGGCCCACCAGCGTTCGCCAGAACTGGCACAGATATTCCGCGACGGCGGCTACCCGCACTTGCTCGATGCAGAGGGGCTGATACATGCCGGTAAAGCGGAGGGAATGTTGGCCGGCATCAGCTTGGCGCATTTGCTTGGAAAAAAATATGTGGGGTTCATTGATTCCGACAATTATTTCCCCGGGGCAGTGTTCGAGTATGCTAGGCTGTTTGCCGCAGGTCTTTCGCAGTCTAAATCGCCTTATTCCATGGTGCGCATCTTGTGGCATAGCAAGCCTAAAGTGATTGGAGAAGGGTTGTTTTTTGCAAAATGGGGCAGGGTTTCGCGCATCACGAACCAGTTTCTCAATCAATTTTTCAGTCACTTTACCGGCTACGAAACAGATGCCTTACGCACCGGCAATGCAGGGGAACACGCGCTTTCGATGCCCTTGGCCCTTACGCTCGACTATTCAGCTGGATTCTCCGTAGAAACCTACCATTTCGTGAGTTTGTTGGAAAAGTTTGGCGGTGTGATGCCCAGCCCCTACCCGGAAGTGATGAAAGCGGGGGTCGAAATTTATCAGATGGAATCAAGAAACCCCCACTTCCACGATGCTGATAAAGGCGAGGAGCACATCAACGAAATGATTGAATATTCGCTGGGGGTTTTATACCATTCGCCGATTTGCCCTGAACAATTGAAGAAAGAAATTCTGAGCAAATTGCGGCGCTCCAGGATCATCAAAAAAGACGAACTACCTGTGCAGCCTCGCCGTTATCCAGCATTGGCTGCTATTGATTTCAAACGCGCGGGCAAGTCCGTAAATTGGGAAATGTTCGGCAACTATATCCCCAAAGGATGAATCGTTTTCCCATAGCGCCTGGCCAAGCCTTGATCGTTTTCTCAGATTTGGATGGCACCTTGATTGATCACCACACTTATTCGGTGGAAGGGGCAGATTATGCCTTGAATCAAATACAAAAACGGGCTTGGCCGCTTGTTTTTTGTTCTTCAAAAACCTTTGCAGAGCAGGTTTTTTTACAATACCAACTTGGCATCACTGCGCCGTTTATTCTTGAAAATGGGAGCGCAGTAGCCATTCCTAAAGGGTATTTTGCCACACTCGCCCCGGCGCCTATCCAGCGAGAAGGCTTTGAAATATTCCCGCTCGCGCAGGCAGATTTTACAGCTGCGCGTGCTGAAATTGCACATTTTCAAGGAATTAAAGGTTTTTCCGATGTGGCTGATGCTGAACTTACTGCCTTAACAGGGCTACAAGGCGAGGCTTTGGCCCGTGCGCGCGACCGATGGTTCACAGAGACTTTAGTCACGCCACTGGATGCCGCACAGGCAAAATCGCTGGGCAAACAACTCGCTAAAAAAGGCTGGGTGCTTAGCAAAGGTGGGCGATTTCACACCCTGCTATCGGCACAGGCAGACAAGGGCCGGGCAATGCAATGGCTGGCGAAGATTTTTGGCCAAAACCTGTCAATGATGCCCTTGTTGGCGGCGATTGGCGACAGTCCGAATGATTTTCCTATGCTGGCTGCCGCGCATTTCCCATTTTTGGTGCAGCGGCACGACGGGACTTGGGCCGACTTGGAATTACCAAATTTGATCAAAATAGAAGGCATAGGTCCGGAAGGATTTTCTGCCGCGATACGGACCCTGTTGGGCAATTGAGGGAATCATTCCTTGCTCTCTGTGAGCTGGAATTTTTCTATCTCCATCGGATTGTCGCGGTAAAGAAGAGAACCAATCATCATGATAATTGTGGTGACTAAAATGACGAAGAAAAGTACGCCCTCATCAAAGGCATCAATCCGTTGCCAATCGGGAATTTTGTAAAACAACAGCACCGTGATGAGGCCGCGCGGGATGTAGAACAACTCCGGGAAAAGGTCGTATTTGTGTACAATGCGCAAATAAATGAAGCGCATTGCCAATAGTGCCCCTGCGATGATCGAACCGAGCAAAACCACGTCCGTATTTTCAAAAATACTAAATCAATGCCAAACCCAAAAATAAGAAAGAAAAAAGTGTGGATAAGGAAGGCCTATTCGGCAGTGATGGATTTCAAGAAGGCCGCCATATCGTTCACCTTTTCGTCCGAGAATTGAGTTTTCAGCGGTTTCCATAACATCAGTTCCCAATTGTTTATCACAAGACCAAACATCATGACAGTGAGCAAGGATGGCAGGTGCATACTTTTCCCACCGACATAAATGACCACCAAAACGGCGAAAACGAGAAAGAACTTGACGTTTACCCGGTTTTTTACCAAAAGCAACATTAAGCCAAAACAAACGGCTACGGATAGCACCAGTGCGACCGGGATGCTGCCCAAAAACCAAGCGGTAGATTGTAAAGTTATGATATGCCCGGCAGTGAAAAAGTTGAATATCATGATGCCCAGCACAATCATTATCAGGCCAACAGTCCCTAAAATCTCGGTGACTGCCTGTGGGATATAAAAGCTGATCCCCGCAGAACCGAGCAGGTACCGTATCAGAATCCCGGTACCTAACAACAAAAGCACAGATGGGATGCGTGTCGCTCGGTTCAGCACTGAAAACAAATAGGAGAGAATAATGAGGCCGCAGACCGAAAACAGGATATCGAACGCTGTAAGGTTTTCCATTTTGGCAAAGATAGAAACCCACATTTAAGCTCCTACTCTAAGTTTAATCGAAAGTGGATGGCTTCGTTTTTTACTTTTGCACTTCAAGACCATTTTTTCCAAAAAAGCATGCGTGATGATTTTTGAAAAATTGAAATCAGGGGTCGAAATTGAGGATGAAACGTTTGACGTCATCTACCCGCTGCGGTATAGAAAAATATCGAAAATCCACTTTACGCCCATAAAAGTCGCACAAGTGGCTGCCCGTTATCTAGTAGAAAAACCTGGTACGCGGGTATTGGATGTTGGGTCTGGCGCCGGGAAGTTTTGTATGGTGGGAGCAGCTTGTACCGAGGGGTATTTTGTCGGCGTCGAACAAAGGAAGCACCTGCACAGCCTTGCAAATAAACTTTCGAAACGCTACAATTTGGAGCATATTGACTTCATCGCTTCCAATGTAGTAGAAATTGATTTTGAGGATTACGACGCCATTTATTATTTCAATGCCTTTTATGAAAATATCTTCCACAATGGCGCTATTGACTCCTCCGTGACCTTAGACAAGACACTCTACTCCATTTACACGCAATACATGCGGGAGCAACTTAACAAGATGCCGCTCGGCACCCGATTGGCAACTTATTTCAGTTTTATGGATGAAGTGCCCAACAGTTACAAAATCAAATCTGCGGATTTTGATTTGAAACTGAAACTTTGGGAAAAGGTATCTTTACTTGAGTGCGTCTGAAAAATGCTCACTGGGCTTTGGTTACCTTTGCTATATGATTTCCAAGAAGGACCTGCGTTACCATTGGCTGACTTTCCGCAAACACGATTTGAGGGCAAGCGGCACCGTGTTTTTTGTCGCGTTGCCCCTGTGTTTGGGCATTTCACTTGCCTCGGGAGCGCCGGTGTATTCGGGGCTGTTGGCAGGCATCCTTGGTGGTTTAATAGTGGCGCCGCTCAGTGGTTCGCAACTGAGCGTGAGTGGTCCGGCAGCAGGTTTGACGGCCATTTGTGCGACAGTGATTGCGACTTCGGGCCTGGATGTGTTTTTCATCTCCGTGGCGGTGGCTGGCCTGATACAGGTGTTGTTGGGCGTGTTCCGGCTGGGCGGATTTACGCATTTTATTCCTTCAGCAGTCATCAAAGGAATGCTCGCAGCCATTGGCATTATCTTGATTTCCAAGCAGATACCCGCGCTGATTGGATACGACAAGCCCGATTTTTGGTCGAACGAGCTGTTCAATATTTTCACCTTTAGACATGTATTCAGCAATGTCCAAAGTTTGTACCAAAGCATCACTTTGGGCGCGATATTGATCGCTGCATTGTCGCTGTCCATGCTTTGGGTATGGAAACGAACCCTGTCCAAGCAAATTTCTTTTTTGCCAACTTCCTTCGTTACGGTACTTTTTGGCGTTTTGCTTGCCTTGTTTTTTGCAAAATTCCTGCCATCCCTTGGGCTTCAGCCGACACAGTTTGTTCAAATCCCGGATAACATTTTTTCTTCGGTGCGGCTCCCCGATTTTGGACTTATTACGGCACATATAGAAATCTGGAAAAACGGGCTGCTCATTTGCTTTGTCGCCACGCTCGAAACCCTGCTGAGCATTGAGGCGATTGACAAACTCGACGCTCAAAACCGCATCACGCCGCAAAACCGAGAATTAGTAGCGCAAGGCACCGGTAATTTTCTGAGCGGATTACTCGGCGGGCTGCCCATCACGGCAGTCATTGTAAGGGGTTCGGCCAACGCAGAAGCAGGCGCAAGAACCTGGTTGTCAGGCTTTACCCATGGGGTTTGGTTGCTCTTGGCGGTTTTATTGGCTACCAATTTGGTCAATCTGATCCCTTATTGTGTGTTGCATATTCAATTGATCCTGAAGGATATTCCAGAAGTGCAAACGATTAATTTGCATTGAAAAGTCAGCTTTTATCATTCGGTGGATGCGGCACTTGTCCCAATCTTCAAATTTTCAATTATGAAATTTTCCTTGTTCCTCTGCTTTAGCCTTTTGACCGGGGCCTTCGCCAACGCACAAACGCCAGCCCCTGACAACACCCCCTACAAAATGGTGTTCCAGCTCACCAGTGCCGACACCGCCATACACACTGGTTTGGTGAAACAACTCAACAACGTGCTGAATGCTGCCCCTAAATCACAAATCGAAGTAGTATGCCACAATCAGGGCATCGCTTTTTTGGTGTCGTCCAAAACCTTGCAGGCAAAAAAAATCCATGAACTAAGTGAGAAGGGGGTTGTGTTCGCTGCTTGCGAAAACACCATGCGCGACCGAAAAATCAAGCGGGAAGAGTTGTTGCAAGAAGCCATCACGGTGCCTGCAGGTGTCGTTGAAATTGTAAAAAAACAACGTAAAAAATGGGCTTACCTCAAAGCAGGGTAGGGCACAGCAACAAGTTAAAAGTACGCAGACTGTCCTAAAAAAATGGTGATTTTGTGAAAATTCGTGCAATTGGTGGCCAAAAAAAACCCTCCAGAATAAATTTAAAAAAATAACTCAATTTGTTTTAAATAAATTAAACAATCTGTTTTAACTTTGCCCTAGAAAACGCCTAACTTCCCGGATAGATTTTGACAAACAATTGATTATCAAAATTTTAAAACAAAATCTCCTCGGCTATGAACTTAAATTATTTCAAAACAAATTGGTTTTATTTGGCAATGGGTGTAGTGCTTATGCTTTACACCATGCGGAAATTTCCAAACCTTAACCCCTTCAATTCCCCAGACAAAAACTCTAAAATTGAAAAAATCACAGAGCGCAAAGGCGATGGTAAAGGCGGTGCTGACCTTTTAGGGTTTATACCCGAAACCCCTAAAGAACGCCCACCAGAATTGAGTTCCTCGGATGCCGCCAAAACAGAGGCATTCCTAAAACGCTTTGCTCAAGTTGCGGTAAGCGAACGAAAAAAATTTGGCATTCCAGCATCTGTCATTCTTGCTGCCGCCTATGCGAACAGCCAGGCAGGGCAGCATGAAACTGCTGTGCTGGCCAACAACTTTTTTGGGCTTTCCAATGCAGAAGGCTGGGAAGGTGAAACTGCCCAAATTGCAGGAAAACCTGTGCGCAAGTACGAAACTGCATGGGCCAGTTTCCGTGATTTTAGCATCCACCTCAGCAGTCAGGAATGGTTTGGGTCGCTCAAAAAATCAGCCGGGAAAGACTGGCGCAAATGGGTCGAAAAATTTGGCAAAGAGGGTGTGTCCAATCCCAATATGATGCAAAAAATCATCGAAGCCTACCGTTTGGATGAATTGGATAGTGTGTGAAAATAATTAGCACAATCACACAGTACCTTTGGTACATCATGAACATTCTTATCGCTTCCGATTCATTCAAAGACGCATTATCCGCGTTGGAGGTATGCCAATCCATAGCGGCAGGCGTTCGTTCTGCAAAACCTGAAGCTAACATCCTACTGTAGTTTTATGACTGATTTACCAGAAAGTATAGATGTTGCTTCCACGAAAAATCTTGTCGAAGCAGCTAAATTGGTACTGAAAAACAACATCCTCGGAACATTCACCAAGCCAGCCCCCACTTTGTACCCCCACCAGTGGAATTGGGACGCAGGGTTTATTGCCTTGGGCTATGTGCGCTCAGATTTTCGCCAGGCTTGTTCCGAACTTAGTTCCCTTTTTCGAGGCCAGTGGTCCAACGGAATGGTTCCACAAATTGTGTTTGCCGTTCAAAGCGCGGGAAAATATTTCCCGGGCTATTTCTTCTGGGACACACGGGGCGTTGCTGGAAAACCTCGAAATGTGCGTACTTCAGGGATCACGATGCCGCCTGTCCATGGGTTCATTCTCAACCGTTTGCTTCAGCATACCCCTGATGCAAAAGCTGCTCGACCCTATTTCAAGCGCATGTTTGACAAAATATTGAGGCTTCACCAATATTGTTACAATTTTCGTGACCCAAAGCGCGAAGGACTGGCTTTTATCTGTCATCCCTGGGAGTCTGGCATGGACAACTTGCCCACCTGGGAAGCAGTTTTTACGCAAATACAATTCGACCTTTCGGATGTACCTCCTTACGAACGACGCGATCTTGAACACGTCGAGGCAGATTACCGACCCCGAAAACCCAGTTACGACCGCTACATTTATTTGGTTAATCGGCTGCGGCAACAAGGGTATCAGGAACCTGAAATCTGGAATGACTATCCATTTCAGGTGCAAGAGCCAATGTTCAACGCAATACTCAGCCACAGCAACGAGGCACTCATTGAACTGGGTCAATGGCTCCGCTGCGACACCGGACAACTTAAAGAATGGCAAATTCAAACCAACCGAGCGCTCAACAACAAACTTTGGGACAACGAGCGTGGCCTCTATGTTTCCTATGATCTGGTGCATCGCCGACACATACCCATTGTCACGGCTGGCGGCCTAATTCCGCTTTTGTGCGGCGCGCCCAATGCTGATCAAGCGGGCCGTATGGTATCGTTATTGCAAAGCCCTTCATTTGCCGGCACCCCTGAAAATCCTGCCTGGCTGTGCGCATCCACGGCACTTGACGAGCCTGGTTTTGATCCTTGCCGGTATTGGCGTGGTCCAGTTTGGATCAATATGAACTGGATGTTATTCCATGGATTGCAGCGCTATGGTCGTTCTGAGATGGCCGCACGTTTGCGTTCCGATTCGCTTGAATTGGTACGGCGATTCGGGTTTTGGGAATATTACAACCCATGGAAAAATCTGCCTGAAGCTCAAATGCACGGCGGGTACGGCTCTAATGACTTCTCTTGGACAGCGGCCTTGGTGCTGGATTGGCTTGAGGAATAGCGGTTGCTTATTTAAATACCTGAAGATTACTATTGTTGTTTGCTACCACAAATATTCTTTTGCCCCCCGCGCCTTTCAGTACAGCCAGGTCGCGGGCATCGTGCATGGCCCAGAAGCCGCTCTGGAGGTTGTTGACCCAGTTGAAATTGCCCTTCCCGTCGCCAGAGAGGAACACGCCGTTGCCTGCGTCATAGCGCCCACTCCCCACTTCAAGGCCGTATTTGTTGCCCGCCATCAGCAGGTCGAGCTGGCCGTCGCCATTGAGGTCTTCGGCCACAATCCCTTGAATTGCAGAGGCTTGTACTTGGTAGGGCAGACTGTGCCGCACGAATTTACCGCCTTGGTTTTCCCACCAACAGGTTTCTAAATCGTATGCGACGAGCTGCAAGGCCGCATCCAGGTCTTTTTGGGGCCAAATCTCTTCGACTGTCGCTGCAGCATAAGAGGACGCGTACAAGAACTTCTTTTTTAGCGAGGGTACTTGTTTTACCAGCGCATCTTTTTGGACAAGCGGGTATTTTTTGCCGTTTTCAAAGAAAGTCACGATGGGGTCGAGCGTGCCGTTGTTGTCAAAATCTTTGGCATAGCACCCGAAGGGCGCTTCGGGACTGGCGGTGAAACGGGTGTTGAGGCCAAAATTGCCCGTCACGAGGTCAAGGTCACCATCGCCGTCAAGGTCGGCAACTTTTAGGCAGAACCAAAGCCCGTTGCTTTTGCCGAGGCCCATTTGCTCCGTGACATTGGAGAGTTTGCCGCCCAAGAGTTTGAATACTGTGACGGGCATCCACTCGCCCACGGCGATGAGTTCGGCTTTGCCGTCTTTGTCCAGGTCTGCCCAGCTCAGGTCTGTTACCATCCCACAGCGCGTGAAATCGCCGCCTACAATTTCGGTTACATCGGTAAAGTTTCCAGCCCCCCCATTGCGGGGGGAGTCGTTGCGGAGGATGGTGCTGCGCGGTGTGAGTGGCCATTTGTCTTGCACGATGCGGCCGCCGATGAACAGGTCCTGGTCACCATCACCGTCGTAGTCGTGGGCGACGACACGCAAGCCCAGGTCGGGGCCATTGGCTGGCAAAGCGGATGCTGGTCTGCCTCCAGCAAGGCTGGGGCGGGCGAAAATAGCGAAGTTTCCCTTGCCGTCGTTGAGGTAGAGGCGGTTCTGCCACAACCTGCTCCGGCCTTGCGCGGGGGCATCTACCCCGCCGCTCACCACAAATAGGTCTTGGTCACCGTCTCCTTCAAAATCGAAAAAAACAGCGCCATGATCCTCATACACTTTGTCGTTTTCCCAAAGGGTTTGGTTGCTGGGTTTGAACTTTCCACCAGGCGTTTGCACGTAGAGCGCGGCGGGGGAGACGAAGGCGTTTCCTACAAAAAAATCATCCAGCCCATCACCATTTACATCACCAATAGCGGTGAGCGGACCGAGTTCACTTTCCATCCAGGGCATGAGCGGAAAGTTCTCGAAGTCGTTGTATCGGTATTCTTTGTGTGCAAAATTGACACCCGAAGCGGCAGTTTTTTCGCTTAACTGCGTTTGCTCCGCAACGATTGGCATGAGCGAAGCGACATAGCCGGAGGCGTTTTTCCAGTCCAATTGGAGTCGCTGGTTGGTCGGCACATTGCTCAGGGTTTGGGTCTTGCCGTCGGGCCAGCGTACGCTGAGTTTTTCGACCTGAGTTTCCTGCCCCATGCCAAAGTGGATGAGGTGTTCGGAGCAGGAAAAGATGCCCCGATTTGGACTGATTTCTTGGAATTGTTTTTCGCCATTCCCGTATTCAATAAGCACAGTTGCCCCCACTGCGAATTGGTTTTGTGGGCTTCCATGAAGTTTGGCTTGAAGGTAGTTTCCCTTGTTCTGCTCGCGGCTGAGGTTTTTGAAAATGAAGGCGGGGTCTTCAAGGTTGTTGACCACCAGTTCAAGGTCTCCGTCCAGGTCCAGGTCTGCCCAAGCCGCGCCGCAAGACCAAGTTGCTTTCATGGTCGCCCATTCTCCTCCCATGTCCTCAAATTGCCAGTTTCCCTTGTTGCGATAAATAAAATCACGGGCTTTGAACGAGGGGAGCGTACTGAGAAAATCATCCATGGTTTTATACTGCTGCTTAATCTCTTGACTGGATTTGCTCGCTTGTAATTTTTTTGTGAAATCCGAGTGGTCAATATTGTGAATATCTCTGCGGTATCCATTTGTCACGTAAATGTCCTTAAGTCTGTCGTTGTCAAAATCAGCAACAAGGCCACTCCAAGACCAGTCAGTCCTGAAAACACCTGCTTGACAGGCAATGTCTGAAAAAGTGCCATTGCCATTGTTGCGCTGTAGCACATTGCGGGTAACAGGCTCAAAAACCCCGTTTTGAATGGCAGTGATATATAAGCTGTTAACAATGGACCATTTTACCGTTTTTTCCCGGGCATTATTGGGCGGCATCATATCAACAGTATAAATATCCACCAATCCGTCATTGTCAAAGTCGCTCAAATCAGTGCCCATTGTTGCTTGGGAGCAGTGCCGAACATACTCCGAAAGTCGGTCGGTAAAAGTCCCTTTCCCAGAATTTACGTAGAGCTGGTCGGGCTGCATAAAGTCGTTGCCCACATACACGTCCGGGTGTCCATCCCGGTTGAAGTCATAAATGGATACGCTTAAACCGAAAGCTCGGTTCCAAACACCAACTTCCTGGCTTACATCCGTGAATTTGGGCCTTTCGCTGCCATCTTTGACGGAGCTGACATCGTTGCGGTAATAGCGGTCGGAGTCGTAGGTGTCTTTTGGGCTAAAGTCAGGGGCAGGTTTACCATTTCGACCACCGGATGCGCTAATTTTAACACTATAATTGTTATCTTTTGGATAGTTGAGCAGGTAGAGGTCGAGGTCGCCGTCGCCGTCGCCGTCAAAAAATCCGGCACCGGTTGAGGCACTGATATCGTCGAGTCCGTATTCTTTGGCGCGTTCTGTGAAAGTTACCTCCCCCTTGCCCCCTCCAGCGGGGGAAAGGCCGTTGTTGACGTAAAGTTTGTTGCGTCGTGTTTCGTTAAAAAACGGCCCTGCGCGACAGACGTAGAGGTCCAAAAATCCATCATTGTTAATATCAACGGCAGTCACGGAAGTCTCAAAACCGTCTTCGGATGCCAGTCCCGCTGTTTGGGTTACATCTTTGAACTTTAGTGCTCCCTGGTTTATGTAGAGGCGGTTTTGGCCGTTGCTTCTAACAAAATATATGTCCGGCAGATTGTCGTTGTTCATATCGGCGACAGTGACGCCGCCGCCGTTATACACATTTATGTTGGTGGCGTAGTTGTTCTCCAATGTTTCGTCAATCCTGTTTTGGAAATCTATGCCCGTTTCACCTGCCTCGAGCAATTGCATCAATGGAGCATTGGCATAGAGCGTTTCCTCTACGACATTGATGTCTTTTTGATCATTTTTTTTGTTGCCTTTGGGTATGAAAATCCAGACAATGCACCCTATTGCCGCCAATAGAAGTAGAAGCAAAAATATTCGTTTGTCGAAACTTCTACGCGTTTTTGGCGCGGTATTGCTATCGGGGTCAGACGCTCCGAGTTGACTGCCGGAAGTATCTTTTTTGCTCATTTTATATCCCGTTTTGGTAAAAAATTGAACTATTCAAAGATCTGAAGCTTGTTGTTGTTGTTTGCTACCACAAATATTCTTTTGCCCCCCGCGCCTTTCAGTACAGCCAGGTCGCGGGCATCGTGCATGGCCCAGAAGCCGCTCTGGAGGTTGTTGACCCAGTTGAAATTGCCCTTCCCGTCGCCAGAGAGGAACACGCCGTTGCCTGCGTCATAGCGCCCACTCCCCACTTCAAGGCCGTATTTGTTGCCCGCCATCAGCAGGTCGAGCTGGCCGTCGCCATTGAGGTCTTCGGCCACAATCCCTTGAATTGCAGAGGCTTGTACTTGGTAGGGCAGACTGTGCCGCACGAATTTACCGCCTTGGTTTTCCCACCAACAGGTTTCTAAATCGTATGCGACGAGCTGCAAGGCCGCATCCAGGTCTTTTTGGGGCCAAATCTCTTCGACTGTCGCTGCAGCATAAGAGGACGCGTACAAGAACTTCTTTTTTAGCGAGGGTACTTGTTTTACCAGCGCATCTTTTTGGACAAGCGGGTATTTTTTGCCGTTTTCAAAGAAAGTCACGATGGGGTCGAGCGTGCCGTTGTTGTCAAAATCTTTGGCATAGCACCCGAAGGGCGCTTCGGGACTGGCGGTGAAACGGGTGTTGAGGCCAAAATTGCCCGTCACGAGGTCAAGGTCACCATCGCCGTCAAGGTCGGCAACTTTTAGGCAGAACCAAAGCCCGTTGCTTTTGCCGAGGCCCATTTGCTCCGTGACATTGGAGAGTTTGCCGCCCAAGAGTTTGAATACTGTGACGGGCATCCACTCGCCCACGGCGATGAGTTCGGCTTTGCCGTCTTTGTCCAGGTCTGCCCAGCTCAGGTCTGTTACCATCCCACAGCGCGTGAAATCGCCGCCTACAATTTCGGTTACATCGGTAAAGTTTCCAGCCCCCCCATTGCGGGGGGAGTCGTTGCGGAGGATGGTGCTGCGCGGTGTGAGTGGCCATTTGTCTTGCACGATGCGGCCGCCGATGAACAGGTCCTGGTCACCATCACCGTCGTAGTCGTGGGCGACGACACGCAAGCCCAGGTCGGGGCCATTGGCTGGCAAAGCGGATGCTGGTCTGCCTCCAGCAAGGCTGGGGCGGGCGAAAATAGCGAAGTTTCCCTTGCCGTCGTTGAGGTAGAGGCGGTTCTGCCACAACCTGCTCCGGCCTTGCGCGGGGGCATCTACCCCGCCGCTCACCACAAATAGGTCTTGGTCACCGTCTCCTTCAAAATCGAAAAAAACAGCGCCATGATCCTCATACACTTTGTCGTTTTCCCAAAGGGTTTGGTTGCTGGGTTTGAACTTTCCACCAGGCGTTTGCACGTAGAGCGCGGCGGGGGAGACGAAGGCGTTTCCTACAAAAAAATCATCCAGCCCATCACCATTTACATCACCAATAGCGGTGAGCGGACCGAGTTCACTTTCCATCCAGGGCATGAGCGGAAAGTTCTCGAAGTCGTTGTATCGGTATTCTTTGTGTGCAAAATTGACACCCGAAGCGGCAGTTTTTTCGCTTAACTGCGTTTGCTCCGCAACGATTGGCATGAGCGAAGCGACATAGCCGGAGGCGTTTTTCCAGTCCAATTGGAGTCGCTGGTTGGTCGGCACATTGCTCAGGGTTTGGGTCTTGCCGTCGGGCCAGCGTACGCTGAGTTTTTCGACCTGAGTTTCCTGCCCCATGCCAAAGTGGATGAGGTGTTCGGAGCAGGAAAAGATGCCCCGATTTGGGCTGATTTCTTGGAATTGTTTTTCGCCATTCCCGTATTCAATAAGCACAGATGCCCCCACTGCGAATTGGTTTTGTGGGCTTCCCTGAAGTTTGGCTTGAAGGTAGTTTCCGTTGTTCTGTTCGCGGCTGAGGTTTTTGAAAATAGAGGAAGGATCTTCGAGATTGTTCACTACGAAATCAAGGTCTCCGTCCAGGTCCAGGTCTGCCCAGGCCGCGCCGCAAGACCAGGTTGCTTTCATGGTTGCCCATTCTCCCCCCTTGTCTTCAAATTGCCAGTTTCCCGCGTTGCGGTATATAAAATCACGCGGCTTGAACGAAGGAACATTATTGAGGTATTCCTCCATCGTTTTATATTGTTGCAATATCTCCTGGTTAGATTTTTTCGCTTTTAAACTTTTCGCGAACTCTGAATAATCAAGGTTGTGGATATCGCGGCGGTAGCCGTTTGTCACGTAAATGTCCTTAAGTCTGTCGTTGTCAAAGTCAGCTACAATGCCGCTCCAAGACCAGTCTGTCTTGAAAACACCTGCTTGGCAGGCGATGTCTGAAAAAGTGCCATTGCCATTGTTGCGCTGCAGCACATTGCGGGTAACAGGCTCAAAAACCCCGTTTTGAACGGCACTGAGATAAAAGCCGTTGGAGTTGGACGTTCTGACAGTTTTATGCCGGGCATTATTAGGAGACATCATATCAACGGCAAAAATGTCAACCAGGCCGTCATTGTCAAAGTCGCTCAAATCAGTGCCCATTGTTGACTGCGAGCTGTGGCGCAAATATTCCGAGAGTCGGTCGGTAAAAGTTCCTTTTCCGGAATTTATGTAGAGCAGGTCGGGTTGGAGAAAATCATTGCCCACATACAAGTCCGGATGCCCATCCCGGTTGAAGTCAGAAACAGAAACACTCAACCCAAAACGGCGATTCCAAATGCCAACTTCCTGGCTGACTTCTGTAAATTTTTTACCTCCGCTGCCAGCATTGGCTGCGTTGATATCATTGCGGTAATAACGGTCGGAGTCGTAAGTGTCTTTTGGGTTAAAGTCAGGGACAGGCGTACCAGTTTGGCTTGCTCTTGCGGTTATTTGAGTAGCATACTTAGTATCTTTGGGATAGTTGAGCAGGTACAGGTCAAGGTCGCCGTCGCCGTCGCCGTCAAAAAAGCAAGCTCCGGTAGAAGCGCTGATATCGTCGAGTCCGTATTCTTTGGCGCGATCAGTGAAAGTAACCTCCCCCTTGCCCCCTCCAGAGGGGGAAAGGCCATTGCTGACGTAAAGTTTGTTGCGCCGCTCCTCATTTTCAAACGGCCCGGCGCGACAAACATAAAAATCCAAAAATCCGTCGCTGTTGATGTCCACCGCCGCCACTGCCGTCTCGAAGCCCTCTTCCGAAGCCAGTCCAGCCGATAGCGTGATGTCTTTGAACTTGAAATTTCCCTCGTTGAGGTATAAGCGGTTTTGCCCGTTGGAGCATACGAAATAGAGGTCGGGCAGATTGTCGTTGTTCACATCAGCGATAGCCACCCCGCCGCCATTAAAAATATTAATGTTGGTGGCGTGGTTGTTCGTCACCGTTTCGACGATCTGGTTTTGGAAATTAATGCCGGTTTCACTCCCTTCGAGCAATTGCAACAGGGGTTTTTTTGCCTGAAGCGTTTCTTCGACAACATGGTTGTCTTGTTGATTGTAATTATCGCCTTTTGGAATAAAATTCCAGATGATGTACCCAATTGCCACCAGCAAAAGGGGGAGAAACAGCAATCGTTTGTCGAAGCTTTTGCGCGGTTTTGGCGTAGTATTATCATTGGAGCCAGAGGAATTTTTTTGACTGGCTTTTGTATCTTTTTTGCTCATTTTATATCCCGTTATGGTAAAATTATTCAAAGACCTGAAGCGCGCTGTTGTTGTTCGCTACCACAAAAAACCGCTTGCCTCCTCCCCCCCGGAGCATCACTAAATCGCGGGCTTCGCGCATGGCCCAAAAGCCGCTCTGTAGGTTGTTGACCCAAGTGAAATTGCCTTTCCCGTCGCCGGAGAGGAACGCACCGTTCCCGGAATCATAGCGTCCGCTCCCAACTTCGAGGTTGGATTTGTTGCCAGCCATCAACAAGTCAAGGTGGCCGTCGCCGTTGAGGTCCTCGGCCACAATGGCTTGAATAGCAGAGGTTTGGACTTGATAGGGGAGGCTGTGCCGCACGAATTTGCCGCCTTGGTTTTCCCACCAGCAGGTTTCAAAATCGTATGCAAGGAGCTGAATGGCAGCATCCAAATCTTTCTTTGGCCAAATATCTTCGATGGTGGCGGTTGCATAAGTAGTTGCGTACAAGTACTTCTTTTTTAGAGAGGGCAATTGTTTTACCAGTACTTCTTTTTGGACTAGCGGGTATTTTTTGCCGTTTTCGAAAAAAGTCACGATGGGGTCGAGCGTGCCATTGTTGTCGAAATCTTTGGCGTAACAGCCAAAAGGCTCCGTCGCACTGGCGGTATACCGTGTATTCAGCCCAAAGTTTCCTGTTGCAAGGTCTAAGTCCCCATCCTTGTCAAGGTCAGCAACAGTGACGCAGTTCCAAATTCCGTTCGATTTATTCAGGCCAAATTGGGCGGTCACATTTACCAATTTGCCACCAACAAGTTTGAAAACAGACACCGGCATCCACTCGCCCACCACGATGAGTTCCTTATTGCTGTCGCCGTCAACGTCGGCCCAGGCCATATCGGTGACCATCCCACAACGTTCAAAATCCTTAGCCACGGTTGCAGTGACATCTGTAAAGCTGCCTCGATCGTTGCGCAATACCACGCTGCGGGGGGACAGCGGCCAATTGTCGGCTACAACGCGCCCGCCGAAAAAGAGGTCCTGGTCGCCGTCGTTATCAAAGTCGTGCGCAACTACACGTAGACTCAGTTCCGGATTTTCGGCGTTCAGGTTTGAAGCAACTTTTTGGAAATTTCCCTTTCCATCGGTGTTTAGATAAATGCGGTGTTGCCAGGCTTTTTTTCGGATTTCTTTAGGGGCTTCAAACCCACCACTGAGGACGAGGAGGTCTTGGTCTCCATCCGCATCGAGGTCACAGAAAAGGGCGCCATGGTCTTCAAAAACCTTTTCTTTTTCCCACAATTGTTGATTTGATTGAGTGAACTGGCCCTTGGCTGATTGGATGTAAAGCGCGGCAGGCGCGGCAACGGCATTCCCTACAAAAAAATCGTCCAGGCCGTCGCCGTTCACGTCGCCTTTTGCAATGAGCGGCCCCAGTTCGCTAAGCATCCAAATATTAAGCGGGAAGGCCTCAAAATCGTTGTACATGTTTTCCTTGTGGACAAAATTTACTCCCGAAGCGGCAGTTTTTTCGCTTAACAACGTTTGACCTGCTACGTCCGGCACAAGGTGCGCGACATAACCGGAAGCGTTCTTCCAGTCCAGTTGCAGGCGCTGGTTGGTAGGCATATTGGTCAGGATTTGGGTCTTCCCGTCTGGCCAACGCACGCTCAGTTTGTCCACTGATGAAATGTTGCCCAGGCCAAAATGGATGAGATGCTCTGATGCGGAGAATATCCCGCGGTTTGGGTTGAGCTCCTGGTATTGTTTTTGGCCATTACTATATTCGATGAGCACGGAGGCGTCCACCGCGAAAGGGTTTTGAGGGCTGCCCTGCAGTTTGGCCTGCAGGTAGTTTCCCTTGTTCTGTTCACGGCTGAGGTTTTTGAAAACAAAAGCTGGATCCTCGAGGTTGTTCACCACTAAGTCCAGGTCACCATCCAGGTCCAGATCAGCCCAGGCAGCGCCGCAAGACCAAGAGGCCTTCATAGTTGCCCAGTCTCCGCCTTTGTCTTCAAATTGCCAGGTGCCCATGTTGTGGTAAACAAAATTTCGGGCTTTGAATGAAGGTGCTTTATCAAGAAAATCTTGCAGCGTTTTGTATTCAGACAGTATTTCCTTTGTTATGACGCCTTCCCCCAGCCGCTTGTTGAATTCACTATAGTCAATGTTTATGAAGTCCCTTCTGAATCCATTGGTTGCATAAATATCCCGAAGCCCGTCGTTGTCCAGGTCCATTACAAGACCGCTCCAGGACCAGTCTGTTCTGAATACACCTGCCTGACAGGCGACATCTGAAAAAGTGCCATTGCCATTGTTGCGCTGCAGCACGTTGCGGGTTACAGGCTCAAAAAGGTTGCTTTGTTTGAGCAGAACGTGAAAACTATTGGAGTTGAACGTTCTTACGGTTTTATGCCTTGCATTATTGGGGGGCATCATATCAACGGCAAAAAGATCAACCAGGCCATCGTTGTCAAAGTCGCTCAGGTCAGTGCCCATAGTAGCTTGCGCGGTGTGCCGAAAATATTCTGAGAGTCGGTTGGTAAAAATCCCCTTGCCGGAATTTATATAGAGCATGTCGGATTGGAAAAAATCGTTGCCCACATACACGTCTGGATGCCCATCCCGGTTAAAGTCAGAAATGGATACACTCAACCCAAAAGCGCGGTTCCAAATGCCAACTTCTTGACTTACATCCGTAAATTTTGTACTTCCGCTCCCAGCTTTGGTCGAGTTGATATCATTGCGGTAATACCTGTCAGAATCGTAAGGGTCTTTAGGTTTCATATCAAGGGTCGGCCTGCCGTCTGGACCCGGCGTTGCGACGAATTTATTGGAAAACTTCATGTCTTTGGGATGATTGACAAGGTACAGATCTAGGTCGCCGTCGCCATCACCGTCAAAAAAGCCGGCCCCGGTGGAGGCGCTGATATCGTCGAGGCCGTATTCTTTGGCGCGTTCTGTGAAAGTGACCTCCCCCTTTCCCCCTCCAGAGGGGGAAAGGCCGTTGCTCATGTATAGTTTGTTGCGCCGCTCCTCATTCTCAAAAGGCCCGGCACGACAAACATAAAAATCCAAAAAACCGTCATTGTTGATGTCTACTGCCGCCACGGCAGTCTCGAAACCTTCTTCTGAAGCCAAGCCAGCGGATATTGTGATGTCCTTAAACTTGAGATTTCCCTCGTTGAGATACAAGCGGTTTTGCCCATTGCTGCACACAAAATAGACGTCGGGCAAATTGTCGTTGTTCACGTCGGCAACGGTCACACCTCCGCCATTATAAATGTTTATGTTGGTGGCGTGGTTATTCGCCATTGTTTCGACAATCTGGTTTTGGAAATCAATGCCTGTTTCCCTTGATTCCATCAATTGCAACAAAGGGTTTTTAGCAGATAGCGTTTCTTCAACAGCATGATAATGAAATGCAGGCTTTTTGCTTTTGCCCTCCTTCATCATATAATTCCATACAAGGTACCCACTTGCTGCCATAGCCAGGAGAAGGAGGAGCACGACTACAGGCTTGCTGAATTTTTTGCGCTTTTTTTGCACAGATTTATCCGCTTGGTCAGCTGCTTCGATTGGATTGCCTTTAGTATCTTTTTTGCTCATTTTATATCCCGTTATGGTAAAATTAATACTATTCAAAAACCTGCAGCGCGCTGTTGGTGTTCGCTACCACAAATATTCGTTTGCCCCCTGCCCCCCTTAGCATCGCCAGATCGCGGGCTTCGCGCATGGCCCAGAAGCCGCTGAAAATGTTGTCGAGCCAGGAGAAGTTGCCCTTTCCGTCCCCCAGAAGGAGCGTCCCAGTACCCGCATCGCAGGGGTGTGTTTCTACCTCAAAGCCGTATTTGTTGCCCGCCATGAGGATGTCCATGTTTCCATCGCTGTTGAAGTCGCCGCAGACGATGCCCTGCACAGGGCTGGTCTGCGCCTGAATGGGCAGGCTGTGGCGGACAAACTTTCCCCCCTGGTTTTCCCACCAGCAAGTTTCCAGATCATAAACCACGAGATTAAGGGCGGCATCCAAGTCCTTTTGCGGCCATACCTCGCTCATGGTGGCTGTGGCATAGTCTTTTGAATAAAGGAATTTCTTTTTCAAAACGGGCATTTGCTTGACCATCACATCCTTTTGCATCAAAGGGTAAATTTTTCCACCCTCCGAGTGCGCCACGATGGGGTCGAGGGTGCCGTTGTGGTCAAAGTCTTTTGCGTAACAGAAGAAAGGTGCTTCGGGGCTGGCTGTGAAGCGGGTGTTGAGGCCGAGGTTACCCGTCACGAGGTCGAGGTCGCCGTCTTTGTCGAGGTCGGCTAAGGCAAGGCGGTACCATAGGCCGTTGGTTTTGGCGAGTCCGAACTGCTCGGTCACGTTTTCCAACTTGTTGTTTTTCAATTGAAAAACTGATACAGGCATCCACTCGCCCACAACGAGGAGTTCCTTTTGCCCGTCGCCGTTGAGGTCTGCCCATTCCATGTCGGTGATCATGCCGCATCGCTCGAATGCTCCGGCCACTTGAGCGGTCACGTCGGTGAAGCCCCCCCCACCGTCGTTGCGCAGCACGGTGCTGCGCGGGGCGAGGGGCCAGTTTTTTGGCACCAGCCGCCCGCCGATGAAAAGGTCGGGGTCGCCGTCTCCGTCGTAGTCGTGCGCCGTTACGCGGAGCGCCATGTCGCTGAGGGTCGGCAATGCGCTGCCAGACTTGGAGAAATTACCCTTGCCGTCGTTGAGGTAGAGGCGACACTGCCAGGCTATGGCGTCGGGTGCGTCGGCTCCGCCGCCTAGCACCAGCAGGTCAAGGTCCTGGTCGGCATCGGCATCGAAGAAAAGGCCGCCGTGGTCTTCATACGCTTTGTCCTTTTCAAAGACCGCCGCCGAGCTCTGGGTAAAGTTGCCATCCGCCTTTTGGAGGAACACAGCACCTGGGTAGCCGGTGGAGTTGCCTACAAAAAAGTCGTCGAGGCCGTCGCCGTTTGCATCACCCTTCGCGGTGAGGGGGCCGAGGTCTGTCACTGTCCAGGGGATGAGTGGCCAGGCTTCAAAATCATTGAAAACGCCCTCGGTATGCTTAAAATTTGCGCCCAAACCGGGTGTTTTTTCAACGAACAAAGTTTTGGAAGGCGCGGTGATCGGGACAAGGTGCTTCACGTACCCTGATGCGTCGGTCCATTTGAGTTGGAGACGCTGGTTGGCCTGCACGTTGGTCATGGCCTGGGTGCGGCCATCAGGCCAGCGGACGGTGAGGCGGTCAATTTGGGTGATTTGCCCTATCCCAAAATGGATGAGGTGCTCGACCGAGGAAAAAATGCCGCGGTTTGGGTTGAGTTCCACATACTGTTTTTTGCCTTCGTATTCGATGAGTACCGACGCACCTACCGCAAAGGGATTGGCCGGACTGCCCTGCAATTTGGCCTGAATAAAATTGCCGCCGCCTTGTTCGCGGGTTAGGTTTTTGTAGATAAAAGCGGGGTCTTCAAGGTTGTTGATTACGAGATCAAGGTCGCCATCGGCGTCAAAATCAGCCCAGGCACCGCCGCCCGACCAAGAGCCTGGCATAGTCATCCAGTCCCCACTCTTGTCTTCAAACTGCCAGTTCCCTTTGTTCTGGTACACGAAATTGCGCACCTTGTAGGCACTTACCGCTTGGAGAAGTGGCAAGGCTCCCGATTTTCTAGTGCTCAAATTCTTTTTAATTTCAGGCACAATGAAATCAAAGTAGTCTCGCTGGGTGACGTCTTTGCGATAGCCGTTGGCAATGTGGATGTCTTTGAAGCCGTCGTTGTCGAAGTCAGCCAACAGGGCGCTCCACGACCAGTCCGTTTTAAACATCCCGGCCAGACAAGCCAAATCGCTAAAGGTGCCGTTACCGTTGTTGCGATGCAGCACATTGCGGGCCACGGGGTCAAAATAGCCGTATTGAAGTATGACTAAGTAGCGGCTGAGGTTGTTTGTGTTTGAGAACAGTTTTTGGCGATAGTTGGTGGTAGGGAACATGTCCACCGTGAAGATGTCCACCAGCCCGTCGTTGTCAAAATCACTCAAATCGGACCCCATTGTGCTCATGCCATTGTGCTTCAGGTATTTTTTCAGCTGATCGGTGAAGCCGCCTTTTTGGTTGTTGATGAAAAGGTTGTCTGGATGGGCAAAATCATTGGCAACATAAATGTCTGGCCAGCCGTCGGTGTTCAAATCGGTTGCCGACACGCTAAGCCCGAAACCAAAATTTTGGATGCCCGCTTCTTTTGACACGTTTACAAAATGAGGAGATCCGCCGCCGCCCCCACTACTTTGGGCGGTGGTGGGTGTTTCATTTCTATAAAAATTGTCCGAATCATGGATCACCTTGGGGTCAAGGTCTGGAAGGTAACTTTTGCCATCGGACGCAGGTTTTAGTTGGAGACGGGTGGATTGCGACAGGTCGGTGGGGTGGTTTATGACGTAGCAATCCAAGTCGCCGTCGAGGTCGCTATCAAAGAAATTTGATCCAGAGCAGGGGCCTTTGTCGTTTAGGCCGTACGCTTTGGCACGTTCAGTAAAGGCCCCGCTCCAGCCTTCCCCATTGGCGAGGGGGCCATTGTTGATGAATAATTTTGCTTCCCTTTCTACTTCATCCGGTCCGGCATGGCATACATAGAAGTCGAGCCACCCGTCTGCGTTCACGTCGGCGGCAGTGACAGAGGTCTTGGAGCCGCTTTCGCTACCCACGCCCGCTTGGTCGGTGATGTCTTTGAACTTGAAATTGCCCTGGTTGAGGTAAAGGCGGTTTTTGCCGTTGTTGCACACGAAGTAGATGTCGGGTAAGTTGTCGTTGTTCACGTCGGCCACTGCCACGCCGCCGCCGTTGTAGAAATTGACATCTTTGAAAACGTTGTGGGCTTCATCTTCCACTATTTGATTTTGGAAATCAACCCCTGTTTCAGCTGGGGAAAGCAATTGCAAGCGTGGGTTTTTGGCGGTGAGGGTAGGTTCTGAGCCACTGTCGTTCATAATATCTTTGGCTTGGGAACCATCGCGCTGCTCGATGAAATAGTACACCCCAATGGCCAGTGCCAGCAAACCAAGCCCCCAAACCAGGAGCTTCCGCTTTGGTGAATTGCCAGTGCTTTTTTGGGGCGAATGCAGTTTTTTTTTCTTTGTAACAGTACTCATAAGAAAGCGGATTGAATTATGTGGAATTTCGGAGATTTAAGGGAGAGGACGTACTTACTTTACTGCTCAAAAATCTGAACTTTGCTGTTATTGTTCGCTACCAAAAAAAATCGTTTGCCCCCTGCCCCTTTTAGCATCGCCAGATCGCGGGCCTCACGCATGGCCCAAAAGCCGCTGAGATTGTTGTCGAGCCACGCAAAGTTGCCTTTCCCGTCGCCAAGCAGGAGTGTTCCGGTGCCCGCGTCGCAGGGGTTTGTTTCCACTTCAAAGCCATATTTGTTGCCCGCCATAAGGATGTCCATGTTTCCATCGCTGTTGAAGTCGCCGCAGACGATGCCCTGCACGGGGCTGGTTTGCGCCTGAATGGGCAGACTGTGGCGCACGAATTTTCCGCCCTTATTTTCCCACCAGCAGGTTTCCAGATCATATACCGCGAGCTTATTCGCGGCATCCAAGTCCTTCTGCGACCATAAATCGCTCATGGTGGCCTTGGCGTAGTCTCTCGTGTAAAGGAACTTCTTTTTGAGCACTGGCATTTGTTTCACCAGCACTTCTTTTTGCATGAGTGGGTAGATTTTCCCGTCCTCGGAATAGGCCACGATGGGGTCGAGGGTACCGTTGTTGTCAAAGTCTTTTGCGTAGCAGAAGAAGGGTGCTTCGGGGCTGGCTGTGAAGCGGGTGTTGAGGCCGAGGTTGCCCGTCACGAGGTCAAGGTCACCGTCTTTGTCAAGGTCGGCGACGGCGAGGCGATACCACAGGCCGTTGGTTTTTTCTAACCCGAATTTCGCCGTCACGTTTTCCAGTCTGTTGTTTTTTACTTGAAAGATTGACACAGGCATCCACTCTCCCACCACCACGAGTTCTTTTTGGCCGTTGCCGTCAAGGTCGCTCCATGTAAGGTCCGTCACCATGCCGCAGCGTTCGAATAAGCCCGCAACTTGACTCGTCACGTCAGTGAAGCGCGCCCCCCCTGCCCCCCCATTACGGGGGGAGTCATTTCTCAAAACCACGCTGCGCGGGGCAAGCGGCCAGTTTTTTGGCACAAGCCGCCCACCAATGAAAAGGTCAAGGTCGCCGTCACCGTCGTAGTCATGTGCTGCTGCGCGCAAGCCAAAGTCTTTGAAGGCGGGCAGGGCATTTTCTGATTTTGAAAAGTTGCCCTTTCCGTCGTTGAGGTAAAGGCGGCATTGCCAAGCGAGTTCCGAAGTGGCATCTGCGCCCCCACTTAGCACAAATAAATCCAGGTCTCGGTCGCCGTCGGCATCGAAGAAAAGGCCGCCATGGTCTTCATAGTTTTTGTCTTTTTCAAACACGGAAGCCGATGTGGAACGAAAGGCGCCTGCCGCGGTTTGCACAAAAATTGCAGCAGATTGGCCGAAGGCATTTCCGACAAAAAAATCTTCCAGACCGTCGCCGTTCAGGTCTGCTTGGGCGGTGATGGGGCCGAGGTCGGTCAGCGTCCAGGGATTTAGCGTCCAGGTTTCAAAGTCACTGAATGTATTTTCCCTGTGTTCAAAAGGAAGGCCGATGCCAGCCGCATTATTTTCTGAAAACAGGGTTTCTGAAGCAGCAGAGCGTGGAATTAGGTGGGCGACATAACCCGACGCATCGCTCCATTTTAGTTGCAGTCGCTGGTTGGCCGGCACATTGCTCAGGGTTTGGGTTTTGCCGTCAGGCCAACGAACGGTGAGGCGGTCTACTTGTGCCATTTGGCCGAGACCGAAATGAATGAGGTGCTCCACCGAGGAGAAAATGCCGTGGTTGGGGTTGAGTTCCTGGTATTGCCTAATGCCCTGATATTCAATTAGAACAGAAGCGCCCACAGCAAAAGGGTTGGCAGGGCTTCCTTGCAGTTTGGCCTGTAAGTAATTGCCGCCGTTCTGCTCTCTTGTGAGGTTTTTGTAGATAAAAGCGGGGTCTTTGAGATTGTTGACCACGAGGTCCAGGTCGCCGTCGGCATCGAGATCGGCCCAGGCGCCGCCGCTTGACCAAGAGCCGGGCATGGTCATCCAGTCGCCGCTCTTGTCTTCAAATTGCCAGTTGCCCTTGTTCTGAAAAACGAAGTTGCGCACCTTGTATTTAGCCAACATATCGAGGAAGGGCATGGCATCTTTACCTTTTCCTTGGAGCTTTTTCGCCATATCCGGCATCAAAAAATCAAGGTAATCGCGGTCGGTCACTTCCTTGGGGTATCCGTTGGTGACGTGGAGGTCTTTAAGGCCGTCGTTGTCGAGGTCAGCCAGCAGGCAGCTCCACGACCAATCGGTTTTGTACACTCCGGCGAGGCAGGCCATATCACTGAAAGTGCCGTTGCCATTGTTGCGCTGCAGCACATTACGGGCCACGGGCCGGAGGTAGCCGTTTTGGATCATAGTTAGGTATCGGCTAAGCGAGTTGGTGTTCCTGAGCAGTTTTTGGCGGTAATTGTTGGTGGGAAACATGTCCACGGCCATCAAGTCCACCAGCCCGTCATTGTCAAAGTCAGTCAAATCAGACCCCATGGTACTATTAGCGGTATGCTGGAAATAACGACTAATTTGATCTGTAAACCCACCCTTTTGATTGTTTACGAAAAGGTTGTCGGGGTGTACAAAGTCGTTGCCGACGTAGACATCGGGCCAGCCGTCGGCGTTCAGGTCCGATACGCACACGCTAAGCCCAAAGCCAAAATTTTGTATTCCCGCCTGTTTGGAGATATTGACA
>CAZPTQ010000020.1:0-40012 GCA_964589365.1 uncultured Saprospiraceae bacterium | reverse complement strand
TCACCAATCACCAATCACCAATCACCAATCACCAATCACCAATCACCAATCACCAGTCACCAATCACCAATAAACCAGTCACCAATCACTACACCACAAATCATGGCTCATTTCAAACGCACAGCATCCGCCACATGGCGCGGCACCGGAGCCGATGGCTCCGGCTCACTCAACGGCCCATCGGGTGTGCTTGACGGCACTCCTTATTCCTCAGCCAAACGTTTCCAGAACGAAGACGGCAAGGCAGGTACCAATCCCGAAGAACTCATCGCAGCTGCACATGCCGGCTGTTATATCATGGCCCTGAGTTTCCAACTTTCTGGCGCGGGTTTCCCTCCAACAGAACTCCGCTGCTCCGCTACCATTGACATGGAAAAAGGAGACAGCGGCTGGGGTTTTGAGAAAATCACCCTCCAGCTCGAAGCAGAGGTGCCGGGTATCAGTGCAGAAAAATTTCAGGAGCTGGCAAAAGCGGCGAAAGCAGGTTGCCCGGTTAGCAAAGCCCTTTCTGCTGTTCCGATTGAACTGGACGCCAAACTGGTTTAAGTTAGTAGATGTTACTTGATAATCATTCGATTATGAAAAAGCAACTCCTTATCGGATTGGTATTTATCTCTTTCAGCCTTGCTGCGCAAAGCCCTTGGCCGCGCAGCAAGGCTGGTTTTTTTGTACAGGCAGCGTGGCAAACCATCCCAACATATAACGATATTTTTGAGTCAAAAAACGATCTCAACATCCCGCTCGACCGCGAAGTGAGCGAAAACACGTTCCAACTCTACGGCGAATACGGCTTAAGTTCAGGCACCACACTGACCGCTTCATTGCCCGTTCGGTTTTTGAAAAACGGCGATTACATACCTAATAATTATGCAAGCCCTGAAACCCGGGAAGGAACACTTACCGGCTTTGGGAATGCTTCCTTAGGTATCCGCCGGGCAATTCTGGAGGGAACAATGCGACTCACGGCGGCCCTTCGGCTTGACTTTCCAAGCACAATTTATGACGACGCAACAGGACTTCGCGCAGGCTATGATGCCTGGACGGTGCAGCCCACTATTAGCACAGGAATGGGATTAGGTCGGGTGTATTGGTTCGCATACGGTGGCTATGGCTTACGCACAGGCGGTTTTAGCCATTATGTGAATGCGGGAGGCGAAGTAGGATTAAAAGCATGGAAATGTTGGTTCATTGGCTTTTCCGAACTAATATATTCGCTGGAAAACGGCGACGTGGCCTTGCCCTTACACAATCGGATCAAAAACCTTTACGTGGACAAACAAGGCTGGTGGTCTTTAGGGGCAAAAAGCATATTTGAAGCCAACCGTTTTTGGGGGATCACAGCTTCATTCGCGGGTGCCGGCTGGGCGCAATTTGTGCCTAAAAGCCCGGGCATCAGTTTGGGCGTTTATTTCAAGTGGGATTGAGGATGCTGTACGGTGAATTTGGATTTTGTTACCAAATAACTTGTTTCAGCGACAAAATACCGCCCCTCGTCGGGAAACACAAGCTTGCCATTGTTCCAAATCTCCACTTTTGCCCGCGATTGGAACAAACAAATCCTCACATCAACAAATCCTCAACAACTCATCCAGATCAACAATGCGCAGAAATCACGAAATTGATTACAAAATCTACGGCGAAGAGATGCAGTGCCTCGAAGTAGAGCTGGACCCACAAGAAACCGTCATTGCCGAATCAGGCAGTTTCATGTTCATGGACAATATGGTCGAAATGGCTACCGTGTTCGGCGATGCAAGCGACCGTGCCGAAAGTTTTTTTGGCAAACTTATGACCGCCGGCAAACGTGTACTCACCGGCGAAAGCTTATTCATGACCACCTACACCAATCAGGGTGGTGAAAAACAACGCGTTACCTTCGCTGCACCTTATGCAGGCAAGATTATTCCGCTTGATTTACAAGCACTTGGTGGAAAAGTCGTGTGCCAAAAAGACGCCTTTCTCTGTGCGGCTAAAGGGGTGCAGATCGGCATCGAGTTTCAACGCAAACTGGGCACAGGCCTTTTTGGTGGCGAAGGGTTTATCATGCAAAAACTTGAGGGCGATGGTTTTGCGTTTGTCCATGCGGGAGGCTTTATCTTAGAGCGCGAACTTCGTGCAGGGGAAACCTTGCGTGTGGACACTGGCTGCATCGTTGCCTTTACCCAAAACGTGAACTACGATATCCAGTTCGTAAAGGGTATCCGCAACATGGTTTTTGGCGGCGAAGGCTTGTTCTTCGCGGTGCTGCGCGGCCCTGGCAAAGTCTGGTTACAATCACTTCCGGTGAGCCGTTTGGCTGCCAAACTTGCCTCCTACAGCAGCGGAGGCAAAGAAGAGGGAAGTATCCTTGGCGGGTTGGGGAGGATGGTAGATGGAATTTAGAAAGTTAAACCGCAAAATGCAAAACAGGAGAACCGAAAAATATAAAACTAATCGTAGACCCACGATCTTAACTATTTGATTTTCAGGAATCTTGATCTTCGCGTGATTTTGCGGTTTTATATTTTCCTGTTTTACATTTTGCGGTTTCAAATCTTTACCCCCCCCTCGAAACCAACTTAATTTTTCAAAACGATACCCTATGCTAAACGTGCTCATAGTTGACGACGAACCACTCGCACTCGATGTGCTTGAAACCTACATTTCCCAAATGCCCGAACTCCGGCTTGTGAAGCGGTGTTCCAATGCGCTTGAGGCCAATGAAGCCCTGAAAACCAATCAGATAGACCTGATGTTCCTCGACATACAGATGCCCCAGCTCACGGGTATTGATTTCGTAAAAACGCTGAGCGATCCGCCAATGATCGTGTTCACCACGGCCTATCCAAATTACGCCATTCAAGGATTTGACCTCAATGCGCTTGATTACCTACTCAAGCCCATTTCCCTGGAGCGCTTCATGAAAGCCGTCAACAAGGCCGTGGAGCAGTCCGAACTTGCCAAAGCAGACCACAGCCATAGTGGCTCGCCCGCTATGAATGACGGACTTGATTTCTTTTTCGTGAAGGCCGACAAGAAGTTGGTGAAAGTCAATTTTGACGATATCATCTACATCGAAGGCTTGAAAGACTACGTAATCATTCGCCTTGTGCTAGGACGGGTAATCACGCTTCAAACCATGAAAAACCTGGAGGAGCGGCTGCCCAAGCACCTTTTCCGCCGCATCCATCGCTCATTTATCGTCGCGATGGACAAGGTGCTTGCGATTGAGGGCAATATGGTGGAGGTGTATGAAAAAGATAAGCCCAAACTCCTTCCCATCGGCAAAAATTATCGCGACGACTTGTTGAAATTAATTGAGAAAAAGCGGCTTTAATTGGACAGGATTGACAGGATTAACATGATTGTCCAAGTACCCTAAACTGGACATCATGTTAATCTTGTCGAACAAACCGCATCAACTCCTCCAAATTCCCCTCGCCTACCGGGATCTCGCTGTTGCCAATCTTGACTTCCCGGTTGCGGATGGATTCAATCCTGTTCAAATTAACAATATAGGATTTGTGTACCCGCATAAAATCCTTTTCTGGCAATTTTTCCTCTATTCCCTTTAAAGTGGATTTGGTCAGCACTGGCCGGTTTATACCCGCGAGATAAATTTTTACATAATCCTTCATTCCTTCAATATGCGTTATCTCTGAGCTGGTGATTTTCACAAGGGAATATTCAACATTGACAAAGAAAAAATCGGGGGTTTCAATTGGTGGCAGAGAAGACGCTGCCAAATTTTTCTGCTTGATTTCCAATGCTTTGTAGGCGGCTTTGACAAATCGTTCTAATGGAACGGGCTTCATCAGGTAATCCACCACATCAAGATCGTAACTCTCCACTGCAAAGTTGGAGTAAGCGGTCACAAAAATCACCATCGGCTTTTCGGGTAAGGTTTCGAGAAACTTTGTTCCCAGCATACCCGGCATTTGAATGTCGAGGAACATAAGATCAACAGGCCGCGTCTGTAGCATCTCCATCGCCTCAAAAGCATTTTTGCAGGTGCCGACCAATTCCAAGAACGGCACTTGCCGGATGTTGTCTTCCAACATCTTTCGGGCGAGAGATTCGTCGTCTATGGCAAGACAGCGTAGTTTCATGATATTGGGATAGTCAGATATTGATGCAAGGGTTAGGGTTACTCGTCAGACGACTCAAAGTCGTCTGACCACTATTCATGGTTGAAAATCAATACTTAGCCGAGCCTCAAACCATCCATTCTCCTCTCCTATTTTCAATTCATGTGCATGGGGATAAAGCAACTCGAGCCGTCTTCGCACATTCTGCAAGCCAATCCCCGAATTGCTGTCTTTATCTTCTGAAGCCTCCGGAGCAATTTTGTTTCGGACAACAAATGACAAGTGTTTTTCTGTCATCTTTACCATAATATCAATCACAGGCGATTGCACCAGACCAATACCGTGCTTGAAGGCATTTTCAACAAATGGTATCATCAACATCGGCTCAATGACTTGGGCCGCAGGCTGGCCCTCTACATTCAAGCGGATTGCGACGTCTTCCTCGAAACGGATTTTTTGAAGGTCAACATAGTTTTTCAAGTACCCGATTTCTTTTTCCAGGGGAATCTGAGCGTCATCACTCTCATAAAGCATATACCGCATGAGCGCGGAAAGTTGCAAGGTCACTGGTTCTGCTTGAGATGATTTGGAGCGAATCAAGTAGACAATGCTGTTGAGGATATTAAATAAAAAATGTGGGCTGATTTGAGAACGCAAAAAAGAAAGCTCGGATTGAAGCCGCTCTCGCTGTTCCTCTTGACGAAATTTTTCTTCCCGGAGTGTGTAACGCACCAAAGCATACCCTGTTCCCAAAGCGGCTGTAAAAAAAGCCTGCACCATGCCCCGAAACATATGAAATACAACGCCTTTGTGGTCAGGAAAAAGCAGCCAGTTTTTCATAAATCCCTGACCCACAATAAACAATATAGACAGTAGCAATACCGCAAACAGGTAGGTTTTCAGGCGTTGCTGGCTCAATAAGCGAGGGCCCAACCATTCTGCAATGATAAAAAACAAGATGACGTTGGAAAATGAAGCCGGCAATATTTTGATAAATAGAGCACGATGCTGCGTGTCATCGCCGTCAATCATTATAAACGGCAATGCCAGCCATACAGCCCAAAAAAAGAGCAAAAACAGATACCGCACCATTGGTTGGGCAAGTTTTCCTTTTCCCATCATTTTCATAAGCAGCGCTTGAATTAGTGGAGCAAAGGTAGCCTCGTTAAAAATGTTGCCTGTCCTCGGTCATCTCCACAATTCGGCCTTTCATCTACTCTTCAATTTTGGAAAAATTACACGTTGTTCTTTTGTGCCATGAAAAAATACGTTCGACCCTTGCTATACGGCCTTTTGGCCCTCCTCGTATTGGCTCAATTGTACCGCCCTACGCGCAACCTTTCCAACGATCAAACCAACCATGTTTCCACCAAATATCCCGTGTCGGCTGAAGTGGAGGCAATTCTCAAGCCAACTTGCTATGATTGTCATAGCAATCTTACCGCTTACCCTTGGTACGCGGAGATTCAGCCCGTGGCCCCGTGCATTCAAACGAATAATACTCATGCATAAACGCACTTCAATAGGCCGTAGAACGGCTTTGCTCGCAACGCTTTTCGCCACGCTACTCCCGCTTTCTCTTTTTGCTCAAATTCCACATGGAGGCATAGGTGGCCGCCCTGAAATGTCGGCACAAACCAACATCGGGCGTTTTTACGGCAAGGTGATAGACGAAAAGACAAAAGAGCCCTTGCCCTATGCCTCGGTTCAACTCATGGGGATGAAATTTGACACCGTGAGCCGAACAATGAAAGAGATGATGATTGCGGGTCAATTGACCCGTGATAACGGCGAGTTCAGTTTGGAAAAACTGCCGATAATGGGAGAATTTACCCTTAAAATCACTTATTTGAGTTACGCCACTTATGAGCAAAAAGTCTCCTTTGGCTTGCGCGGTGGAAAACCAGGAGGCGGAAAACCCAACGGCAACGCGGGCGCAATGGCTGGAGCAGTGGACAAAGATTTGGGCAATATCAAACTCGGCGTCTCCAACACACTTTTGAATGAAGTGGAAGTGCTCGGAGAAGCCAGCAAAGTGGTCCTCGCGCTGGACAAAAAAGTATATCGCGTGGACAAGGACAATGTGGCGGCAGGCGGAACTGCTGAAGACGCGCTGAAAAACGTTCCTTCGCTCAATGTGGACATAGATGGCAACCTGACCATGCGGAGCGCGGCACCTCAAATATTTGTAGATGGCCGACCTACCAACCTCACGCTCGACCAAATTCCTGCCGATGCTATTGACAACGTGGAGGTTATCACCAATCCCTCCTCCAAATACGACGCATCAGGCGGCGGTGCGGGCATCGTGAACATTGTGCTGAAAAAAGAACGCCGCATTGGGTACAACGGCTCCCTGCGTGCAGGGCTTGATATGCGGGGCCGTGCCAACCTGGGAGGTGATTTCAACGCCCGGGAAGGCAATATCAATGTTTTTCTGGGCGGAAACCTGAACCAACGCCGCTCGCTCAGCAGCGGTGGAACGGATCGTTTCAATTTCCCATTCACCGGACAGGAAAACCGCCCTGTGACCAATATTTTCCAAAGCAACGATTCTGAAAACAAGGGGCTTTTTATGACCGGCCGGGCTGGCATGGACTGGTTCATCAACAACCGCAACACGTTTTCCGTCAGTGGCAATATTCACGGTGGCGAAATGAAGAACTCCGATGTGATTGACATTCATACCGATTCGCTCACTTTTGGCAATATATACAGCAGCAGTGATGCCTTGCGTGAATCTGACACTAGGCGCCAATTCCGCAACTTTGGAAGCCAAATCTCTTTCAAGCACCTTTTCCCAAAAGAAGGAAAAGAATGGACCGCTGATGCCAACCTAAACGGCAGTCACTCTGAAAACGAAGGCTTTTTTAATACCGATTATTTGAACACTGCTACTTTGACTTCAAGCCAAAAACAAACTGGCAAAGGCAGCAACGAGTTTTTTACCTTCCAGACCGATTTCGTGAACCCACTTGGCAATGGCCTCAAAATGGAATTGGGCGCACGCACAGCCATCCGCAACTACAGAAGCGAAAACGCCAGTTTCCAGGACTCGCTCGCCGATGGGGAATATTACCGAGTGCCGGGTTTTGCCGACCGATACAAATTCAACGACCAAGTGTACGCAGGCTACGGAACATTTAGTCAGTCGTTCAAAAAATGGGGCTATCAAGTAGGCCTGCGAGCCGAAAGTTCGCAGTACACAGGCACCTTGCTTGACACAGATTCTACGTTCAATGTAGATTTCCCACTACAACTTTTCCCAAGCGTTTTCCTGACATACAAACTGGATGAAGAGGATCAGATTCAACTCAGTTATACCCGCCGCATCAATCGCCCGAGTTTCTTCCAACTCATCCCGTTCCCGGATTTTTCTGACTCGCTCAACCTTTCACGTGGCAACCCGAACCTGATTCCTGAGTTCAACAACTCCTTGGAACTCAATTATCAAAATGTGTTCAGCAAAGGCCACAACCTCCTTGTGTCGGCTTATTACAAACGTTCGACCAACCTCCTCACGCGCTACCTTACCCAGGAATACGACCCTGCAATCTACCGCGACACGGTGATCGTGTCCACCTATCAAAACGCCAATTCCAGTCAGGCTTACGGCATGGAATTCACGTTAAAAAACGTGTTTTGGAAAATCGTCGAGCTGACCACGAACCTCAATTTCTACAATTCTATCGTAGATGCAACCAACGTACAAGCAGGACTTGAAAATCAGCAGTTTACCTATTTCATTAAGGAAAACGCAAGTGTCAAACTGCCCAAAAACTTCACCATCCAACTGAATGGATCGTTCCAAAGCCGCACGGCCTTCGACACTGGCAGTAGCGGCCGTGGTGGACATGGCGGCTGGGGTGGCCCGACGAGCACTGCGCAAGGATATACCATCCCGGTTTGGTATGTGGACTTTTCGATTCGCAAAGACTTTTGGAAGCGCACAGGCAGTCTAACCTTGAGCGTTCAAGATATTTTCCGCTCGCGCCGCACAGGTTCATTCACCGAATCGGATTATTTCTCTCAAGAAACCTGGCGCCGCCGCGACCCGCAATTGGTGCGCCTGAATTTCTCGTACCGATTTGGCAAGTTTGACGTGTCCTTGTTCCGCCGGAAGAATACCCGGATGGAGACAGAAGGAATGGACGGCGGATTTTAAATGTCCAACAAGAAATGTCCAATGTCCAATGTCCAAGATAATGTTGCCATTGGACATTGGACATTTCTTATTGGACCTTGGACATTCAACAGGTGTCGTACCTTTTGCCCCGATTTTGACACCTGCCAGCATTCATGACCGATCTCCAACAACGCAACGAGGCTTTCCTCACCTTCTTAGACACCCTGAATCCCGCCCAACGTGAGGCCGTAGATCAGGTGGAAGGCCCTGTGCTGGTGGTGGCCGGACCGGGCACAGGCAAAACGCACTTGTTAACCGCCCGCATTGGCAACATCTTGCTCCGCACTGATGCCCGCCCGCAAAATATTCTCTGCCTCACGTTCACCGACGCAGGCGCCTCGGCCATGCGGCAAAGGCTGCTCCAACGTATTGGCCCGGAAGCCCAGCGAGCGCCTATTTTTACGTTTCATGCGTTTTGCAATAGAGTAATTCAAGAGAATGCCGAATATTTTGGCAAAGGCAGTCCAGAACCAGTTACCGAACTGGAGCGCATCGAAATCGTGCGAAGCCTGCTCGCCAAACTCCCGCCCGAACACCCCTTGCGTGCCGGGAAAAAAGATGTTTACCAATTCGAACAGCATCTGCGTGACTTGTTTTCAACGATGAAAAAGGAAGCGTGGACGCCTGGTCTTGTCTTGAAAAAGTCGGACGAATTTTTGAACGGATTGTCATCCAATCCCAGCTACATTTACCAGCGAAACACCAAACTATTCAAAAAAGGCGACCCCAAAACAGCACAAATTGCAGAAGTGACGGAAAAAATCGAGCGGCTCAAATCAGCCGCTGACTTGTTTCCAAAGTATTTATACGCAATGGAACGCGCCGCCCGCTACGAGTACGAAGACATGTTGTTGTGGGTCGCCAAAGCCTTTGAAAAGAACGAGGCGCTGCTCAGAACTTATCAGGAGCGATACCAGTATATCCTCGTGGACGAATTTCAGGATACCAATGGAGCACAATTTCACCTGTTGAACCTTTTGCTGGATTTTTGGGAAGTCCCCAATATTTTCATTGTCGGCGATGATGATCAGAGCATCTACGAATTTCAGGGCGCGCGCTTGCAGAACCTACACGAGTTTCAGGAACGCTACCAGAAAGGCTTGAAAACCATTGTGTTGGAGAAAAATTACCGCTCCATCCAACCCATTCTCGATGCCGCCAGCCGGGTGATTGAAAACAACACGCTGCGTGTGGTGAATTTGTTTGGGGAAGGGATGACAAAGCAACTTCAGGCAAAGTTGGATTTGACAACTTTTGAAAAGTTGTCAAATCTCAACATCCCGCTTGACCCAGAAATCCATTCTTTCCCAAACCGCCTTCAAGAAACTGTTCACATCGTCCAACAAATCGAAAACCTGATCGCCCGGCAAGTCGAGCCTTCCGAAATCGCCGTGCTCTATGCCCGGCACCGTCAAGCCGAACGTCTTTTGGCCTTACTGGAAAAAAAGGGCATTCCCTATCAAACCAAACGTCCCGTAAACATCCTGGATTTGCCCATGGTGCAGCAATTCAGGTCATTACTCCACTACTTGCAAGAGGAAACCCTGCGACCTTTTTCAGGTGAACACCGTTTGTTTCGGATGCTCCATGCGGCGTTTTGGGGGCTGTCGGAACTGGATTTGGCCAAAATTGCCTTGGCTTGTCATCCTGAGCGCAACGAAGCCTCCGAAGAAAAAAATGAAGCGCTATACCTGAAAATCGGTCTTCGTTCAGAAAAGAAAAAACACTGGCGCGAATTGCTCAGCGATGCTGAGGCCTTACATCATCTCCGATTATCTTCCACCGAGCCTTTTCAACATTTGGGCGCCCAACTGAACGCCTGGATTTCTGATGTTCAAAACCTACACTTGTCCCAACTTATCGAGCGGCTGTACGCCCAAACGGGCCTGCTAAACTGGGCTTTGGCTCAGCCCGACAAAGCCTGGTATTTGCAGGTGCTGCACACGTTTATGGAATTTGTCCGCAACGAAACCATACGCAATCCGCGCCGCTCGCTCGCCAAACTTCTCGAGCTCCTTGACAGTATGGACGACAATATGCTGCCCATGCCCTTGAAACAATCCGCTCAGCAAACCATTGGCGTTCAGTTGCTTACAGCCCATTCCGCAAAGGGCCTGGAATTCGGTCACGTGTTCATGCTTGATTGCACCGAGGACACCTGGGACAAAAACGCCGGGGGCAACCGGGGGCATTTTTTCCTGCCTGAAACCCTTACGCGCTCTGGCGAGGAAGATGCCCTAGAGGCTCGTCGCCGATTGTTTTATGTGGCCATGACGCGGGCAAAATACCAACTCCAGATTTCTTTCCCACGCGCCGATGACGCGGGTAAATCCCTGACGCAGAGCCAGTTCCTGGCCGAGACAGGCTTAGACATTTCCGAGTTGGAAGTCCCCTACCCTGCCCTGCTCGAAACACAGTCCATGCTGATGCTCGAAGCCCCGCAGCCAGTGGTGAAATTGCCCGAACCTGTGCTTTTGGATGCGCTGCTGGCAGATTTTACCCTGAGCATTACGGCACTCAACCGTTATCTGCGTTGTCCGCTGGCATTTTACTACGAGGATGTGTTAAAAGTGCCCGCTGCGACGAGTGAGGCTGCGGCTTTTGGGCTGGCGATGCACGGTGCCTTGCAGCAGTTTTTGTTAAAAATGAAAAGCCATAAAAAATTTGAATGGCCCACGGCGGAAGCACTTTCAAAAATTTTTGGACAAGAGATAGAGCGGCAGCGCGGTTTTTTTTCCGAGCATGGTTTTGCCCAACGACTGGCACTTGGCAAGGATTACCTGCGCCGCATCCATGTGGAACAAGTTCCGTACTGGCGCAAACGCGCCATCGCAGAGCGGCGTATAGACCGCGTGGAACTCGACGGCATTCCACTTACGGGCATTCTGGACAAAATCGAATGGCTCGACGGCGGCTTGCTCCGTATCGTGGATTACAAAACGGGAACACCCGACCCAAAGAAAACGGCACAACCCACTGAAGAACAACCCTATGGCGGAGATTACTGGCGGCAATTGGCCTTTTATCAAATCCTGCTCGACAAGGCCCGGCTTTACCCCGAAACGGTGGGGAAGACCTCCATTTCCTGGCTTGCGCCCGACAAACGCGGTGCATTTCCGATCACTGAAATTAGTTTCCGCCAGGAAGACCTGCATTTTGTGGAAGGCCTGGTTCGGGAGGTTTATGGAAAAATTCAGGAGCGCGATTTTTCCACGGGTTGTGGAAAAAAAGACTGTCCCTGGTGTCAAATGCAGCGGGAACGCAATATTCCAGCCGAATTGAACCGGGGCGAGGAGGAGGGTTTGGATGATGCATGAGGTGACATCTCCTCCTGCTTAGGAGGTGTCCCCTCATACATCAATCCGCTATTGCACGACTAGTTTCAACCAAACCGATGTAACACCCTCGCGCATTTCGAGAAAAAAGATACCGCGCGATTTTGGCGCTTCTATCTGCAAAGTATTTTCGCTGGAAAGCGTGTTTGTTCCAAAAGATACGACACGACCATGCGTGTCATGTATCGTCCAGTTGATTCCCTGGTTTTCAAAACCGTATGCCAGTACCTCAAGCATACCGCCCGGGTTACCCGGGTTGGGCGAAACCCTGACCGTGGCCGTTTTCGGCTCCGCGCTGCTGCTGGTGAAACAAGAATCCTGGGTTTCGTAGGCGCCGATGTCAACGGTGCCGAAGCGGATGCGGGGATTGCCGTCGAGATCGGTGAGGATGCCAAGAGTATCTACTATGAGGTTGTTGCCTGCGTTCACTGCGGGGGAGCAGGGGAGAAGGCGAAAATCGTTGTTGGCGATGTCAGCAAAAAGAGGGTCAATATTGGATATGATGTTGTTGCCAAAAACTGGGTAAAGATTAGTAACGGACGAGTTCAAATTCAATTGGAAAGCAGTAATTATCAGGTGTTTCTAAGTCTCTATTGTTGAAGTATTTGCAGTTTTTAATTAGAAGCTTACAGTTGCTTTCTTTCCCCCCTTCAAAAAGGGAAATATTACTGACATGGGAGAGGTTTCCAATAAATTCGCAATTAATAACATCAACAGACAAGATACTTTTAATAGACCCTCTAAAGGAATATGCTGCTCCGTATCCATTTGTGGAAACATTTCTTTCAAAAACGCATCCCAATATTTTTCCTTGAAATGGAGGAAAAATCGAGGGTAACCCTACATTGTAATAAAAAAATCCTCCACCTTCGGCAGCAATATTTTCTTTAAATAGACAAGAATCTAAGATGAGCGTGGCGCCCATACCAAAGCTCTCGTACCCCGGTGCAAAGTGCATTCCACCTCCAAGGGCAATCTTGCCCGTGTCTTTTTCAAAAAAACAGTGACGAAGAATCGTAGAGTATTCAGTTTTACTAATGAACACTCCTCCTCCATCTCCAAACTGGGCGTTATTTTTGGAAAACACACAGTTTTCTATCAGAAATGGCTGGTCTGCCAGCGCAGGGCCTACTTTTGCTATCGCGCCGCCAGAAAAGGTAGAGCGGTTTGAAACAAACTGACAGTTTTGTATTGTTGGGTTAATAAAATTGTCAGCAAGATCATTGCGCTCACAGGAGAGCGCCCCACCTGAAAAGGCGTAATTACTTTCAAAGCGACAATTTTGAAGACGAGGACAAGTATTGTAAACATCTGTTGATGGCCTCAAGACTAGCCCACCACCCATTCCTTGTACTTCAGAACCGTTTGCATTACCTTTTGTCACTACAAAACCGTCCAATACAGTGGTGCTGTCCAAGCCTTCTCCGTACAATACATGGTAAGAGTTATCAGAACCCTGAGGGAGTCCAATATTCCCAGAAAGAATAGTTTCGTTTATTTCAAAGTTGCGCTCCGGCAATTCATTCTCTGTGCCTAGAAAACCACCATACATTTTTACGCCTTGTTTTAGGACAAAGGAAATAGTACGGTCTGTGGTATTTGTAGGATAATATGTGCCTTGGGCAACCCAAATTTCATCGCCCTCATTGGATGTTGACAATGCATGCTGAAGGTTGGAGAAAGCATCAGCCCAAGAGAGGCCATCTTGAAGGCCTCCTTGTACGTTTTGGTTGACGTAGAAGGTGGTTTGGGCAGATAGACAGAGGCCTTGGATCTAAAATGGAAAGCGTGAGGATTTTTTTCATGAGAGAGAAATTATGCAGACTACTGGCAATTCAGTTCCAGCGGGTGGGGTAAGTTAGACTGGAAAAGGAGATAAGGGTAAATCATCCTTACGCCTAAATTAGGCACAGGGCTTCGCCGATTTGGCGCCACTCCGCACATTTTTTTCAACATCTCTTCCCACGAAACAAACTTTGTCTACTTTTGCGGGCATTTTTTGAACAGCGACTTAAAATTTTAGAGACAAAATGGCAAAACGCAAATCTGATCAGATCGAAATCGTGGAAGTGGAGCAGGTGACAGGCTCAACATATTCTGCACCTATCTGGGAAAAATACCCAAATCTATTGATATATGCCCTCGCCGCAATTGCGCTAGCCGTTGCTGGGTGGTGGCTGTATAAAGAAATGATTGTCAAACCCAAGCAAGTTGAAGCTGTGGCAGCCATGTGGCAAGCCGAGCAACAGTTTAGCCGCGACTCGTTTCAACTGGCGCTCAACGATCCAGGCGGCGGCTACGATGGCTTTCTGGTCCTAGCCGACAAATTCAGCGGAACCCCGGCTGGCAACATGGCGCATTACTATGCGGGCGTTTGCTACCTTCAATCAGGCGATTTTGACAACGCCATCGCGCAGATGGAAGATTTCAGTCCTGAAGGCGATTTGCTCCCAGCCATGAAATATGGCATCATTGGAGACGCATATTCCGAAAAAGAGGACTTTGGCAAAGCACTCGACTACTACGAAAAAGCGGCTGACGCTGCGGAAAACGATTTGTTGGCCGTGTACTATTTGAAAAAACTGGGCATGCTCAATGATAATCAGGGCAACAATAAAGCCGCTATCAAAGTGTACGAGCGCATTCGCCGCGATTATCCCAACCAACAATCTGCCGACTGGCGCGACGTTGAAAAATATATCTACCGCGCTGGTGGAGGGGACAAGTAGTCAATCGCAAATACTGCATTTCAGTCCTTTCAGAAAAAATGAGTCATCCCTGATTTTGGGTTGACTCATTTTTATTTTAACGTGAGTTTTGGATAAATTCCCACACTCATCCTTGGCCCTGAATTTGTAGGTTTTGCGCCAGGTATTGCCGCAGCCCTGGGCCTCATTGAGTAAGATTTTATCCAGAACAACACTGCCACAATTATCCGTCACTGCCAACCAAGCATTGCTGTCAAGCCAATCGTAAAATGCGTTTTCGCCATTGTCATCGCTGGCATCGCATTCCAGATTCACGTTTTGAGGCAGCGTGCTGAACACTGGCGGGGTTTGATCTACGACCGTGAATGAGGCATCCCGGAACGAAACATTCCCATACTCATCGGTAGCGAAAAATCGGATGTTTCGGTGAAAAGTGTTGCCACAGTCAAATTAATTGCTTTGGAAAGGGCTGTCCTCGTGGGAGTAGCTGATTTCGGCACAATCTTGCACCACCGAACCGCCGCGGTCGTCGAGAAAGGCCTGAAATTCAGCCGCGTTGTTTGGCCCGCATTCCACTATCTGGTTTTGAGGCAACACCAAAAATTGCGGCGCATTGAAGTCCGTCACGGTGATGATCTGGCTGGCCGTCGCGCTGTTCCCGCACACATCCGTAGCACGCCAAGTACGCGTCAGGATTTTGAAAACAGGGCAAATGCCCGGTACGCTGATTTCACCGAGGAAGGTCACAGTAGCTCCGCTGGTGCAATTGTCTGAGGCTGTTGCAATTCCAACCACAGGCACGAGGTAACAATCCACCGTTACATTGGCTGGTAAAAAAGTGAATACAGGTGGTGTTTGGTCGTTCACCGTAATAATTTGAGAACAAGAGGCCGAATTCCCGCAAGCGTCTGTTGCGCGGTATCTCCGCGTCACGCTGAATCTATTGGCGCAAGTTTGGTTGCTAATGACATCGTTTATAAAACTCACCGTGGGCAAGGCCCCTCCACAGTTATCGCTTACCCCGGTTACAAGCGTGGTATTCGCTGCTGGCACAAGGCTGGCACAAGACACCGTTTGGTCAACCGGACAGCTTAGGCTTGGCGGGGTTTGGTCATTGACTGTGATGGTTTGCGTACACATCACAACATGTGCGCACTGATCCGAACCCTGATAGGTACGCGTGATCGTGAGGCGGTTCACGCACGTTTGGCCACTGATACCATCGCTAAGGTGCGTGATGGTAACAATGCCCGGGCAGTCATGCGTTTCTGTTACACTTGCTGGGTTTACAGCAGGCACCTGGTTAGCGCAGGGTACGGTTACTGCAGCTGGGCAGGTAAGTACAGGAGGGGTAAAAGAGCAGGCTTGAACCGTCGGGCCAATCTGAGTCTGGGTACATTGGTTGGCCGGTATGGTGAAATGCACCTCAATGACGGTTTGGGTGCCGTCGGCTTTCAGCATGACGCCTGTAAACGTGTGGCTGTTACCCACCAAATTAGCTACCGGCAAGGAATACGTACCAATGGCATCGCCACCCGGTTCGATTTGCAAGTTGCCTGTCGGGGGTGGGTTTACAAAATTGACTACCACGTTGGCCGTGAAAAAATCGTCCGATGGGTCACTCGTGCCGTTGTCGTCGCAAGGGCCGATGTTTTGAAAAGATACGCTGGTAATATCGCAAGGACCACCACCACTGGAGCAAGATTGAATCGTGGGGCCTGCCTTCGTCTCAGAGCAAGCAGGATCGTCCGTAAAGTTCATGGTGATGACCGTGGGCGTCCCATCGGCTTTAAATTTCACACTATTAAAGATGTGCGAATTGCCATTGATCTGGACCACAGGAATAGAATAAACACCGATCTGGTCGCCTCCAGGCACGATTTGCAAGTTGCCCGTTGAAGGCCGGTTGATAAAATTCGCCTCCAAATTCTGGGTAAAAAAGTCGTCATTGGGGTCATTGGGCGTTCCGTTGTCGTTGCAGGGGCCTGGGTTTCCCAAAAAATTGACACTCAAAATATCGCAAGGAGCTGCGTTGGAGCAGGTTCCCGGCGCATCAATGGTCTCCGGCAAATTGCAATTCCCCGAATCGTCCAAGATGATAATTTCATAAACGCCACCTGTCCCCGCTGCCGTGCCGTTTCCGGTTCTGAAAGTAGTCGCCACACCATAAGGAATATTTAGTGCAGGCGAGCCATCCAGTTGTGTTGGAAGCGGAAAGCCTGGGACATCGTCAAATTCATAACCAGAATCGAGATTGGTTCCAGTTGGGTTGAGGCTGAACGTGATGTAATCGTCGCTTGGGTTGGAAGGCGTGGCGTTGTTATTGCAAGCAACATTGTCAAGGCCACTGGCATCGTAGTTGCACTGGGCATAGGTTTGATAGCGTCCAGTGCAAAAAACCAGGAGTAGCAAGAGGAAGTTTTTCATTGTACCAATATGTTTGTAAAAAGTGGGAGTGTGTGATTGTTCCCTTTCGTGTCGCCACTTTGATAAACCTAATCGAGTACTGTAAAAAAAATCCCGCCCCCTACCGAATGCTCGGTAAAGGGCGGGAAATGTATCGGCGACTTTAGTCGCCGAAATGGTTCATTCAATTGGACCCGTCAACACGGATCGAATCAATGTTCGTCACATAGCCTGCAGACCATGTCAAGCCAATAACAGCCGCTATCGCAAAGGACTCTGCATAAACTTGCACGGTGACGGTGCTGCCGGCATTGAATGTCCCCGTAAAAGTTGATTCAGCAACCCAATTATCCTGTTGGCCTTCCATCCTGCTGAGCCAAATGAGCGGAGCCAGCACTGTTCTTTCGCCCAGTATCACCACTTTATCTACCCCTGGGGCGCGAAAGCGGATGCCGAATTTGATCGTGGATTGCCCATATCCGCCTAATGCAACAGCAACCCCATTGTAGGAGATATCCGATTGGGCAGACACTTTTATCTTGGTGAAGGTTTCATTGCCCGGAAGCACAACTTTGTCGCCTACACTGGCTTTGCTCCGACAACCGCCCGCGATTTCTGCCACCGTCTGCACGTTCATGGAACAATTGCCTGCCTGGGCTAGACAGGTGGTAACAAGATTATTATTGTCGTTTTCGTCAATCGCTTCCATCGGGCATGCCAGCTCCATATCAAATTTGAGCGGCAGGGCAAGCGCAGGACCGAAAATATCAAACTGGATATCTGCAAATTCGCCAATACTGAATTTGTTGTGTCCCAAGATTTTGCCTACTTCCCGCCGCATCTCCTCGTGGTTGATGACGGCTTTGTTGTACGATTGTTTGATGAAAGCATAGTGATCGCGCTCAGTTTTGCGATAAGTTCATTTCTGGCGTTCAGGTCACTTTCCTTCGCCAGAATTTCCAAATCAGCCTTATAGGTTTTGTACTGGCTGGTTTTGTCGGCTTCGAGAATGTCAGTCACCTTTTTGCGCTGGGGCGCCATGTGTTTTTCAATGGCTTGCAATTGTTTGTCGGAGGGTGTTTGGGCAATAGACTTGAGTGGATTGGCAAACATGCTCGCAAGGAGTGCGAGCAAAAAGAGAATGTTTTTCATTGTGTGAACACAGTTTAAGAAAGAAATGTTGGTACGTTCTTTCGTGTCACCACCTTGAAAAACCTAATGAGGTTGTCTCACAAGTGTTATTATTAGACAGCCTCGGCACAAAAAGAAATCCCTCACTGTTAGCAGCGAGGGATTCTAACCCAAACAAATAAACACAAAAACTACTTGCTGCAATTTTAGGGTGAATTGTCGGGAATTGTCAAGTTTTTGTAAGTATTTTTTTGGAAAATTTTTATGGCTAATTGGGCAAAGTCCCCTTATGCCCAAATTTTGCCCGATTGGCGATTCTTTATTGCCAAAAAAAAGATTTGTTTTTTGGCAAGCAATGCGCCGCAAACAGAAGCTGCTTTACCTTAGCCGCTCTTTGTTTTGGAAAAGACCCGCTCCATGCGCACAATTAAATTCCTCCTCGCCCTCTCTTTTACCACCCTTATTGTGTGGCAACTCGCCCGCCCACAGCTATTGGGCGACAAAACCATCCCGCCCCTGGGCACATTCCTCAACCCTTTTTCGGGTTTCTGGGCAAATGCCGAGCCTGTCGAAGGTTTTGACGAGCAATCTCTTTCGATCCCCGGCTTAAAAAACAAGGTCGAAGTAGTGTACGATGATCTGCTCGTGCCACACATATTTGCTGAAAATCAAGAAGATGCAGCTCGAGTGCAGGGCTATGTGACCGCACAACACCGACTATGGCAAATGGACATGACAGCCCGAAAAGCATCTGGTCGCCTTTCTGAGGTGATTGGGGAAAAAACCTTGCGCCTCGACCGACTTGCCCGCCGCAAGGGTATGGTGCTCGCTGCCGAAAACGACCTTATCGGTTGGAATAAATCACCCAAGACGATGGCCTTGCTCCAAGCCTACACAGACGGCGTGAACGCTTGGGTCAGCCAACTCTCCCCAGCAGATTGGCCGATAGAGTTCAAACTGCTCAACTACGAGCCAGAACCCTGGACGCCGCTCAAAGTCGCACTGGTGTCAGAGGCCATGGCCGAAACCCTCTGCACCTGGGAAGACGATCTCGAAAGCACCAATACGCTGGCATTATTAGGCTACGAAACCTTCAACTACCTCTATCCAGAATGGAACCCAAAACAACAGCCCATCATTCCTGACACGGGGCAATGGTTAGACTTGCACCCGCTCTTGCCACCACCTTTTTTTACAGATACTACCCCTTCTCTGGGATTTATTGAACCGGATGCGCCAGCGGAGAAGTTCTTGAACGACTGCCAAATCGTTGGCAGCAACAACTGGGCACTGAGCGGTGCAAAAACCAAGTCGGGCAAACCGATCTTGTGCAACGACCCGCACCTCAACCTCACCCTGCCGTCTATTTGGTTTCAGGTGCAAATTCATACCCCTGAGGCCAATACATATGGCGTTTCACTTCCGGGTGTGCCTGGAGTGCTCATTGGTTTTAACGAAAACATCGCTTGGGGATTGACCAATGGTAGTCACGATGTCTCTGACTGGTACAAAATCCATTGGGCAAATGCCGAACGCAGTAAGTACCAGATAGACGGCGAGGAAAAAGCAGTCCAATTCCGCTACGAAGAAATTGGAGTGAAAGGCAAACCTGCATTCCTTGACACATTGCGCTTCACGGTATTTGGCCCCGTGACCTACGATTTTGAACCCGAAAACCCGCTTCGCGATTGCGCCCTACGTTGGATTGCGCACGATGTTCCAGAACTAAGCACCTTTGATGTGTTTCTCGGTCTCAACACCGGGAAAGATTACGAATCGTACAAAAACGCGCTTCCCGGCTTCGACTCCCCCGCGCAGAATTTTGTCTTCGCTTCTAGTGCCGGCGACATCGCCATTCAATCACAAGGGAAATACCCGGTTCGTGGTCAGCAACAAGGCCGATTTTTGCAGGAGGGAGACCGTTGGGCCAATGCCTGGCACAATTACATCCCCAAGGAACAGATTCCAAGTATGAAAAACCCCAGTCGTGGCTTTGTTTTTTCAGCCAACCAACACACTACTCCCCCCTCCTACCCTTACTATTACCTCGGCAATTTTGAAGACTGGCGCAGCCGGCGTATCCATGACCGACTTGAGGCCATGACGAATGCAACTACAGACAGCATGAAAACCATGCAGTTGGACAATTTTAGCCAACGCGCCGCAGATGCATTGCCCACCATGCTGAGGCTTCTTGACCGCAGCCAACTTGATGCAAACGGCAAACAAATGGCCGACGAACTTGCTGCCTGGAATTTCAGATATGAATCCAATCTCATCGCCCCTACCATTTTTGAAGCCTGGTTCGATTCGTGCTACACAGCCACTTGGGACGAAATCAGCGCACTCGAAAAACGGGGAAAAAGCACCATCCCTACCGATGATTTACTGGCCAGTAAAAACCAGAAAATAGCACTGCTGTATCCCGATGCCTGGCGTTTTATCGAAATCATGCAAACGGATTCAGCCAGCGTTTTTTTTGACCATCCTGCCACGCCCTTCCGTGAGACCGCCCGCGACATCGTGCTCGAGTCTTTCAAATTAACACAATCATATTTTAAGCAAAATCCAGAAAAGCGTGTCGCTTTTGGCGAATACAAAGGTTTTGTAATCAAACATTTAGGCCAAATTGATGCCTTCAGTCGCTTGGGGATAAAATTGGGCGGACACCGCACTGCACCCAACGCCATCAGTAAAGGCGGTGGCCCTTCCTGGCGCATGATCGTTGAACTTGGCGATGTGGTGCACGCGCTGGGCGTGTATCCAGGAGGCCAAAGCGGCAATCCTGGCAGCAGATTCTATGACAACATGGTGGATACCTGGGCCAGCGGGAATTATTACGATTTGCTTTTTTTGAAAAATGCAAATGAGCCTTCAGCGCGAATTTTGGGCAAACAAGTTTTCAACCCATAAATCATTTTTCATGATGAAAAACACCTTGCTCGCCGCACTTATAATTTTTGTTTTAGGCAACCTTTGCCGCTTCGGATTGCCATGGTGGTCTCTTGCTCCCATCGCCTTATTGGTTGGGTGGTTTTTTGCACGAAGTGCTTGGGCGGCGTTCTTTGGAGGATTTCTGGGGGGCTTTTTGTTGTGGTACGCAACGGCCTGGTTTGCAGACAGTTCCAATGGAGGATTGCTTTCCGCTAAAGTAGGCCAACTGTTCATGGGCGTTGAGGCTTTGCAACTGCTCCTGGTTACGGGGGGCCTTGGCGGTCTGATCGGTGCTTTGGGCGCACTTACCGGCAGATGGGCCAAAGAAATGCTGGTAGCACCGTCTAAAAAAAGAAATTATTTACAAGAAAAGAGGCGTTGAACTTCCACACCAAATCTTTTACTCAATACACTTTTGGACGAAATAAATTTCGCCCCAGCCTCCATGACAACACAAACAATTGAAACAGATATTATTATCATCGGAGCAGGGCCCGTTGGATTGTTCGCCGTTTTTGAAGCGGGCCTGTTGAAATTGCGCTGCCACCTCCTTGACATTTTGCCTCAGCCGGGCGGACAACTAACAGAGATTTACCCAAAAAAGCCTATCTACGACATCCCCGGATTCCCTAGCATCTTAGCCGGCGACCTGGTGAAAAACCTGCTTAAGCAAATCGAGCCTTTTCATCCAGGTTATACACTAAGCGAACGCGCCGAAAGTATTGAGCGCCAGGCAGATGGCAGATGGCTCGTCACCACACAACGAGGAATCCGGCACCTTGCACCCGTGATTTTTATTGCGGGCGGATTGGGCAGTTTTGAACCGCGCAAACCCCCCATTGACAATATCCTTGAGTTTGAGGATCGTGGTGTGGAATATTTTGTACGCAATCCTGAGATGTACCAAGGCCAACGAGTGGTCATTGCGGGCGGGGGCGATTCGGCTTTGGATTGGACGATCTACCTCGCTAATATTGCCAAAGAGATTACCCTCATTCACCGACGTACGGAGTTCCGGGGCGCACTTGACAGCGTAGAAAAAGTGCAGCACCTTGTGGAAAAAGGCCGTGTTCGGCTCATTACCAATGCTCAAATCACGGGTCTGCAAGGAAATGGAAAACTGGAAAATGTGACCGTACTACACGACACAGAAGGTGAAAGTAAATTGCCCGCCGACCATTTCGTGCCCCTTTTTGGCTTAACACCCAAACTCGGCCCCATCGCAAACTGGGGACTGGGCATTGACAAAAACGCGATCACTGTCAATACACTCGACTATGCTACCAGTTTGCCCGGCATTTTTGCTATCGGCGACATAAACACTTACCCTGGCAAACTTAAGCTCATCCTTTGCGGATTTCATGAAGCCACCCTGGCCTGCCAATCGGCTTTCACTATCGTGCATCCTGATAAGAAGTTATCGTTCAAATACACAACTGTAACGGGAATTGAGGGATTGAGTTAGGTTTGCAGGTGGAACAAATGGAGCATTTTCTTACATTTAGCGGCTTATTTCCCAGACTGCGTTTGTCTTCAAAAATTCCACTGTGCGTTCCAAATCGACGCTCAGCACCCGATCCGCTCCCAAGCGCGGCACAACGCGGCGGTATTCCTCCCTGATCTTTTCTATGATCGGCGATGATTTTAAGGGGCGACGATACTCCAGCGCCTGCATTCCAATCATAAACTCAATGGCCAGCAAGCGTTCCAGATTCAGCACTACCCGACGGGCTTTGGTGGCTGCATTGGCGGCCATGCTCACATGATCTTCCTGGCCGTTGCTGCTTACGATGCTGTCTGTGGAGGCCGGGGCACAGAGCGTTTTGTTTTGGCTGACAATGGCCGCGGCAGTGTATTGCGCTATCATCATCCCGGAATGCAGCCCTGGATCATCCGTCAGGAAAGCAGGGAGTTGCCTTTGGCCGCTGATCAATTGGTACACCCGGCGTTCGGATATGCTGCCCAATTCAGAGAGCGCAATGGCGAGATAATCGAGGGGAAGGGCAAGCGGTTGTGCATGAAAATTTCCACCAGAAATTATTAGATCATCGTCCGGGAATAAGTTGGGGTTGTCGGTCACGGAATTGAGCTCCGTCACCAGCATTTTTTCGATGTGTGCAATGGCGTCGCGGCTTGCACCATGTACCTGCGGCACGCAGCGAAAAGCATAAGGGTCTTGCACGGCCGTTTTTTCAGATTGCGCTATCTCGCTGTTTTCCAACAACTTGCGCAGTTTTTTTGCCGTAGATATTTGCCCCTCATGTGGGCGTATTCCATGAATGCGCGCATCCAAAGGCGAAAGGCTGCAATTGAAAGCGTCGAATCCAATGGCCGCATTTAGATCCGCCTGAACGGCCAGGCGCCTGGCTTCCAACAAGCACCAGGTAGCATAGGCCGCTGAAAACTGTGTGCCGTTGAGCAGTGCCAATGCCTCTTTCGCTTGAAACCGAAGTGGCTTCCAATCATGTTTTTGGAGCACATCGATGGAAGGATGACGGAGACCTCCGTGCCATACTTCTCCGAGTCCAATAAGCGGAAGGCTGAGGTGTGCCAAAGGAGCCAAATCACCCGAGGCGCCAAGTGAACCCAGCTCAAAAACTACCGGTAAAACATCGTGATTATAAAAATCTATAAGCCGTTGCACCACCACTTCGCGCACCCCGCTATAACCATAAGAAAGGCTCTGGATTTTTAGCAAGAGCATGATGCGCAACACCTCTTGGGGAACAGTATCCCCCATTCCAGCGGCGTGACTTACAACCAGATTGTGTTGGAGCTGTTCAAGGTCGGCCTCAGAGATACGGACATCGCAAAGCGAACCGAAACCCGTGTTGATGCCATAAAAAAGTTGGTCATTGGACGCAAGTTTTTGTTCCAAAAAATCACGACAGTGGCGTATTCGGGCAGAGGCTTCAGCGGAAAGGGCTAGATTGGATCGGCTGGAAAGGACTTCCTGAATTTGTTCGAGGGAAAGATGGTCAGGACTTATGTGGTGTGTCATGGCGCCATTGTGCTAAATCAAAAATTCGGGCGGCGAAGGTAGCAAAAGCATAGATGAAGCGATCCTGATATTCAGATTTGGTGCAATTGGCCAAGGTTTTGAATCAAGGTAGCTTTTTGATTCCTGCGAAATCATCTTGTTAATTTCGCCATAAACGCGGTTAATCTGAGGTTAAGGTAACAGCGCTAAATTGCCATTGACCTTTCATAATTTTCTGAAAATGAAGGAGTTGGTTTTTGTTTGGCAAATTTTTTTTCAAAAGAATACAACCTGTTAAAAGACCATCGCATCAGAACACCGCCAAAAGTCGCGCGATGTCCTACTTTTGGGCCAGAATTGGAGGTATTGAGATAATTGAGAAATTGGGACATTGAGATATTAAGCTCGAATTGCCCCCCTCCACAAATCAACAAATCAACAATAACTGCAACCATGATTAAAAGAATCGCTTCGACCGCCCTTTTCGTGCTTGGCCTTATGGCTTTCGCTCAAGCACAACGCATTGCTTATGTGGATGTTACGGCTGTTTTGGAAAGCCTGCCAGAATACCAAAAGGCGCAAGAACAACTCGACAAAGTAGCTACTGCCTGGCGCCAGGAAATCGCGCAAGAACAAGACAAGGTAAAAGGTATGTACAGCAAGTTTCAGGCAGAGCAAGTGCTGCTCAGCGAAGAAATGAAAAAGAGCCGTGAAGAAGAGATTATGGCCAAGGAAAAGGAAGTCCGCGAATTGCAGCGACTCAGATTCGGCCCAGAAGGCGGCTTGTTTAAAAAGCGCGAAGAACTCGTGAAGCCTATCCAAGACAAAGTGTACGGCACCATTGAGCGGTTTGCGCAAGACAAAGGCTACGAATTCATATTTGACAAGGGCAGTGCCTCTGGAATGCTCTACGCCGACAAGAAAAACGACAAAACGGAGGAAATCAAAGCCCTGTTGAAAAAAGGGTGATACTTAACCAATATTCTAACACACTGAAAATGAAGAAATTTTTTCTGTTGACCGTTGGCCTTATGCTTGCCACGGTCGGCTTTTCTCAAAAATTTGGCTATTGCAATTCCAGTGCACTCCTCACCAAAATACCAGAAGTGAAGGCAGCCGACAGCGAATTGCAGGCGTTTCAGACCCAACTTACCAAAAAGGGCCAGGAAATGGTAAAATCGCTGCAAGAAAGAGTCGCTGAGCTGGACCGCAAAGAGAAACAAGGCACCATTTCGCCCAAAGACCTGGAGACGCAAGGTGCGAAACTGCAAGAAGAACAAGCCTCTATCGCAAAATACGAACAGGAGGTCTATGCAAAACTCGGGGAAAAGCGCGAAGAACTTTTCAAGCCGATACTCGAACGGGTGAACCAAGCGATGGCCGATGTAGCAAAGGAAAACCAGTACATGTTCGTATTCGACCTCAACACGCAAGTATTGCTTTATGCGGACGAATCGCTCGACGTAACTAAGTTGGTTATGACAAAATTGGGAATAGCTAACTAAAGGCTTAGCCTTTGTTTCCCAACGGTTCAAATATTCCGCAAAGCGGCAATCCCGATAAATTGGGGTTGCCGCTTCTTTTATTTGCTGATATGCTCCTTTTCGCGGCTTTCCTTGCTTTGACAATAAAAGTGTGGCACACCTAAAACAGAGCATTGGTAATCAACATGGTTGGCGAGGTGTGCCACACTTTCTTGAACACTCTCCCTAACTTCGCCGCTTCAATACCCGTCTGCCATATCATGTTGTCAACCCTTTCCGATCGTACCCTACTAATAGTGGGGGCTGTGCTATGCTCCATAGCAGCGTGGTGCACGATAGGCTATCATCATCCTGATGAGCATTTCCAGATTTGGGAATTTGCCAATTATAAACTTGGACATATTCCTGCCAGCGATTTGCCCTGGGAATTCCCTGAGCAAATGCGGCCTGGTTTACAGCCTTTTTTGGCCTACTGCATGGTAGTGGCGGCGAGAACGCTTGGTATTGACAATCCGTTCGTCCAAGTGTTTTTAATGCGCATGCTCTGTGGGTTGGCGGCATTGTACGTTTATTGGAAATGGTATGCTTGGCTTGAACTCGATTTGAAAAGCCAGGTAGCTGCCCGTTGGATGCGTATCGGAATTTTGTTTTTTTGGCTAATGCCCTATCTCAACGTCCGCTTTTCGTCTGAAAACACTTCAGCCATCTGTTTTTTTGCAGGCCTGCTGTTGCTCGTTCAACAACTTGAAGATCAAAAGAATAGATTTAGTTGGCCAATGGTGGCAGCGGGATTTTTGCTTTGTCTTTCGTTTTTTTTCCGCTATCAGATAGCATTCGCGGGCATCGGGCTGGGTGCTTGGCTCTTGTTCCAAAAAAGGCCGAGTATTATAAATTGGGTTGCAATGGCAGCAGGAGGGCTGATAGCGCTCGGACTTGGTTTTGCAACTGATTATTGGCTTTACGGCGAATGGGTGTGCGCGCCGTACAATTATTTTTTCTCCAACATCATGGAAGGGAAGGCCGCCAATTTTGGGGTGTCACCTTTTTGGTGGTATCTAACCGAAATGCCCATTGCGCTGGTGCCTCCACTGAGCATTGCGTTGTTATTTTTTTCCGTGCTTGGCGTTTGGCGAAAGCCATACCATGTGCTGGCTTGGTGTGCTGTGCCTTTTGTGCTGGCGCATTCGATGGTGGGGCACAAAGAAGTGCGCTTTTTGTTCCCCATGGCCATGCCGCTTTTTTTCTTTGCCGCGCTTGGGTGGGAGGTGTTCTCTGAGAAATTCAAGGTAAAAAACTGGATGGTGAAATTCTTTTATTTTTGCCTTTGGGCAAACGCTTTCATAATGATTATCAGGATTTTAACACCTGCTAAAGAAATGGCTGCATACGAAAAATTTCTTTGGGACTGGCATGGCAGAAATCCTGAATCCACGGTGTATTTTGTAAAGAAAGCACCTCAAAAATACTTTCCTTTGAACATGCCTTTTTATGAACACCCGAACCAACGCCAACTGCCGTGGTACACCAATACAATGTATAAAAATGACACTACAACCCTTCAATTCGGCGATCTGATGTTTTTCGCAGAATTAACCCCACCCCCGGTAGCTCCCCCAGGATTCCATTTTAGAATGGCGTATGAATACTATCCTTCCTGGATTTTGCTCAACAATTTTAACAACTGGCAAGGCCGAACGCGGATTTGGGCAATTTATGAATTGGAAAAGATTGAGTAGGTAATCTATTTATACATTGTGGCCTATGGTGACAAATCTCTCTGACCGTACCCTCCTCATTACCGGGATTGTGCTGTGTGTTGTGGCCGCATGGTTCACCATCGGGTATCACCATCCGGACGAGCATTTCCAAATCTGGGAGTTTGCAAATTACAAACTTGGACATATCCCCGCCAGTGATTTGCCTTGGGAGTTCCCCGCCAAAATGCGGCCTGGGTTACAGCCTTTTCTAGCGTACAGCACGGTGAATGTTGCCCAAAAAATTGGGATAGAAAACCCTTTTTTGCACGTTTTTCTGACGAGGTTGCTTTGTGGCTTGGCTGCGATCTGGGTTTACTGGAACTGGTGTTCATGGCTGGGAAAGGATTTCAAACACGCCGGTTCAGTCCGGTGGCTCCGTATTGGGATGTTGTTTTTTTGGTGTATGCCGTACCTCCATGCGCGGTTTTCTTCCGAAAACACTTCGGCGATCTGCTTTTTTGGCGGGCTGTTGCTACTGCTTCAACAAATTGAAAATCAAAAAAAAAGGCACTTCTGGAATTATGTGGCGGCAGGTTTTTTGCTAGGACTGTCTTTCTTTTTTCGCTATCAAATCGCTTTTGCTGGAATAGGACTTGCAGCGTGGCTACTGTTTCAGAAAAAACTTGGACTGGTGTCATGGACAACACTTGCGCTGGGCGTTCTGTTGGCTTTTGGACTAGGGTTTGCGGCCGATTTCTGGCTGTATGGCGAATGGGTATGTCCGCCTTACAACTATTTTGCAACCAACGTTTTGCATAGCGATAACCGGTTTGGTACAGAACCTTGGTGGTGGTATTTTAGCGAGACCTTCGTTGCATTATTGCCGCCTTTGAGTATTGGCCTTTTCGTATTTTTTGGCCTGGGTATTTGGCAAAAGCCAATGCATGTGTTGACCTGGTGCCTCTTGCCTTTTGTATCCGCGCACTTGATGGTGGAACACAAGGAAATGCGTTTCTTATTTCCTATGATCCTGCCCTTTTTCTTCCTGTCCGTAGCCGGATGGGAATATTTTCAAGAAAGATACGCGCTAAAGAACTGGATGCTGAAAACATTGCGCCTTTGCCTCTGGACCAATGCAACCCTGTTGTTTTTTTGGATTTTTCTTCCCGCCAAAGGCATGGTGGCCTATTCAAAATTCCTTTGGGACTGGCACGGAAAACACCCGGAATCGAGCGTTTTTTTTGTAAAGAATGAACCTAAGAACCATTCTCCACTCAATACGCCTTTTTATGAAAACCCAGGCCAGACTCAATTCTCCTGGTACACTAACCCTTTACATAAAAATGACACCACTGCGTTGCAGACGGGCGACCTGATGTTTTTTACCGACGTACTCAATCCGCCGCCCAAAGCACCGCCAGGATTCCGTTTGGAGCGGCTTTTTACGCTTTACCCGAATTGGGTTTTAAGGGTCAATATCAATAACTGGCAAAACCGTACACACGTCTGGGCAGTTTATCGTTTGGAGGAAAGGTGATTGGTGGATTGGTGGATTGGAACACCAGTCCACCAATCCACCAATCACGAATCATAATTCAACACCGGCGCCAACCAGCGTTCTGCCTCCGAGAACGACATTCCTTTTCGTCGGGCATAATCCTCTACCTGATCCTTCCCAATTTGCCCTAGACCAAAATATTTGGATTCCGGGTGACTGAAATACCAGCCTGACACTGAAGCAGCGGGATACATGGCACAACTATCCGTCAGTTGTATTCCTGCGTTTTTCTCAGGCTCAAGTAGTTGCCACAAAGTCCGCTTTTCGGTGTGCTCTGGGCAGGCCGGATACCCTGGGGCAGGCCGGATACCCTGGTATTTTTCTTCGACAAGTTTCTGATTATCAAGGTTTTCGTCTTTGGCATAGCCCCAAAATTCTTTGCGCACCCGCTCGTGCATTCGTTCGGCGAGGGCTTCAGCGAGACGATCAGCAAGGGCTTTAAGCAGGATGGCGGAGTAGTCGTCGTTTTCTTTTTCAAACTTTTCCACCCACTTTTCGATGCCGATGCCAGCAGTGACTGCGAAACTTCCAATGAAATCGTCGCCTTTGGGGGAAACAAAGTCTGACAGACAGAAATTGGCCTGGTCTGCTGCTTTTACGTTTTGCTGTCGAAGGTGATGAAGCGTTATTGTACCTGCGGCTTCAGCCGCAGGATTGGTTGCGCCTGCGGCTAAAGCCGCAGGTACAATCAGATCATCTCCTACTGACTTGGCCGGGAAAATCCCGATCACCGCCCTTGCTTCCAACCATTTCCCATCAATGATCTGGCGTAGCATCACCTGCGCATCGTGGTAAAGTTTCTTTGCTTCAGATCCGACCACATCATCTTCCAAAATAGCAGGATACTTGCCCGCCAACTGCCAACTTTGGAAAAATGGCGTCCAGTCAATGTAGTCCGTCAGTTCATCCAGTGGGTAGTTTTCAAAGGTTTTGATACCTGTTAAATTAGGTTTTGGCGGTGTGTATTGGTCCCAATCCAATTTCAACTTGTTCCCCCGGGCTTTTTCCAGCGAAAGGTATTGTTTGGAGGATTGGCGGCCTGCCCGCTGAACTCGGATTTGTTCGTATTCGACCTTTGTTCTTTCAATAAATGCATCGTTTTCCGATTCGTTTTTGGTCAACAACGAACTTACTACTGCCACCGAACGGCTTGCATCCAGTACATGCACGACCGGACCGTTTTGATATTGTGGCTCGATTTTCACTGCTGTGTGGGTTTTGGAAGTTGTCGCGCCACCGATGAGCAATGGGATTTTCATGCCCAGCCGCTGCATTTCTTTGGCAACGTGAACCATCTCGTCAAGCGAAGGGGTGATAAGACCAGAGAGGCCGATTATATCCACGTTTTCCGCTATGGCTGCTTTTATTATTTTGTCGGCTGGCACCATCACACCCAAATCAAGAATATCGTAGTTGTTGCAGCCGAGCACCACGCCAACAATGTTTTTGCCAATGTCATGAACATCTCCCTTCACCGTGGCCATGAGGATTTTGCCCTTGGCTGTTACCGTACCTCCTTTTTCGGCCTCAATAAACGGTTGCAAATATGCCACCGCCTTTTTCATCACCCGTGCCGATTTCACTACTTGCGGCAGGAACATCTTGCCGGAGCCAAAAAGGTCGCCGACCACGTTCATCCCGTCCATCAACGGGCCTTCAATGACCTGGAGTGGAGCCGGGTATAGTTTTCGCGCCGCTTCCGTATCTTCTTCCACATATTTGTCAATGCCCCGCACGAGGGCATGGGTGATGCGCTCCTGCACCGTTCCATTACGCCAGGCGAGGTCTTCGTCGATGGTTTTGCCCCCTGTTTCTTTAAAGGATTCGGCGAGCTTTACCAATTCTTCCGTTGCATCGGGGTGACGGTTAAACAACACATCCTCAATACGTTGTAAAAGTTCTTTTGGAATTTGTTCATATACTTCAAGCATACCTGCGTTCACGATTCCCATGTCCATGCCAGCCCTTGTGGCGTGGTAGAGAAAGGCTGAGTGCATGGCCTCCCGAACGTGGTTGTTGCCTCGGAAGGAGAAGGAAAGATTGCTTACGCCGCCCGAAATTTTTGCGCCCGGGCAAGTAGCCTTAATAATGCGCGTGGCTTCGATGAAGTTGATTGCGTATTCATTGTGTTCCTCAATGCCTGTCGCAACGGCGAAAATGTTGGGGTCGAAAATAATGTCCGTCGGGTCGTAGCCAACCTGCTCGGTAAGGATTTTATAGGCTCTTTGGCAGATTGATACCTTTCGATCAATCGTATCGGCCTGTCCTTGTTCGTCGAAGGCCATCACCACCACAGCGGCACCGAAACGGCGGCAGATATTGGCTTGGCGGATAAACTCAGCCTCGCCTTCTTTCATAGAAATCGAGTTGACAATGCTTTTACCCTGCAAACATTTAAGCCCGGCCTCAATGACGCGGAATTTCGAAGAATCTACCATTACAGGTAGTTTGGCGATGTCTGGCTCTGCGGACATGAGGTTGAGGAACTTTACCATTGCCGCTTCCGAATCAAGCAGGCCTTCGTCCATGTTCACGTCAATCACTTGTGCCCCGCCATCCACCTGTTGCCGGGCGACGTTGAGGGCTTCCGAGTAGTTGTCTTCCTTGATGAGTTTGGCGAATTTGGCGGAACCTGTTACGTTGGTACGCTCGCCAATGTTTACAAAATTTGTGTTCTCCCGCAATATCAGAGGCTCCAAGCCGGCGAATTTTGAATAGCCTGCAAACCCCTTCCCCCAGCCCTCCCCAATTGGGAGGGGAATGCGAGGAGGGTATTTTTTTACGTGTTCTGCAATATGCCGGATATGATCCGGAGTGGTTCCGCAGCAACCTCCTACGATGTTTACAAAGCCCGAACGGGCAAAATCTTCCATAAAAACGCACATTTCGTGCGCGGTTTGGTCGTATTCGCCAAACTCATTGGGCAAACCTGCATTTGGGTAAGCACTGATAAAACAGTCTGCGATACCAGCCAATGTTTCGAGGTGTGGGCGCATTTCTTCGGCGCCCAGTGCACAGTTGAGACCTACTGCGAAGGGTTTGGCGTGTTTCACCGAAATCCAAAATGCCTCCACCGTTTGGCCGCTGAGCGTGCGCCCTGAAGCATCGGTTATGGTGCCGGAAATGATGACCGGGAGGCGAAACCCTTTTTCTTCAAACACTTCTTCGATGGCGTAAATCGCTGATTTACAGTTCAGCACATCGAAAATAGTCTCGACCAAAATGATGTCAGCACCACCGTCCACGAGGCCCCGAACCTGCTCGGCGTAGGCATTTTTTGCCTCGTCAAAGGTGATGGTACGGTAGCCGGGGTCGTTTACATCAGGGCTGAGACTCAGCGTTTTATTGAGTGGACCTAATGCACCTGCTACGAATTTGGGTGATTGGCTTATTGGTGATTGGTGCTTGGTTTGCCAATGCTCAATGGCACGGCAGGCAATTTCAGCGGCGGCTTTGTTGATGTCGTAGCATACGCCGGGCGGCATATCAAAATCGGCCTGAGAGATGGATGTGGCGTTGAAGGTATTGGTCTCGATGATGTCTGCACCAGCATCCAGGTATTTGCAGTGGATGTCTTCAATTATGTCTGGACGAGTAAGGCACAGCACGTCGAAATTTCCCTTTAATTCACGATGATGCTCCCTGAACCGTTCGCCACGAAAATCAATTTCGGGCAGCTGGTACGATTGCAGGAAAACGCCCATAGAACCGTCAATGATCAGAATGCGGTCTCGGGCAGCGGCGGTAAGTTGCTTTAGCGTATCTTTTTTCACGATAATTGGCACCACGGAATTACGGTTCCGGGCAGTTTTGGATGGCGAAGGTAATCGTTTGAAAATCACTCTATCCCAAGCAATTCATGCTCCCCAATCCTATGTGTCAACAACCTAGGCACCCCATTTGCGGCTCGTTCAATAACAGGGCTAAACTTCGCATTCCACACGATTTCTTCACCTGAATAAGACCGGCGGGCGTGTACGACCTGTTGAGCTGTCTCGTCCGTGCCTTTCACCAGCACCATGATTTCGGCGTTCGCATCAAGTATGTCTTGGGCAGAAAAATTGAAAATGGGGCTTTGGTCGTTGAGCGGGTGAACAATGGTCCAAGAGAGGGAGAAGAAACTTATTTTGTTGATTTCCAAGCCCAATGGGTAAAATTTACGGCTCAATGAGCCATCTTCCTCTCGTTGATTGAAGGCCATCAAGACCTGAACTTCGGTCTCAATAAGTTCACTTTTACTGGCATTGCCCATTCGGAACATCAGTCCTTTTCCGTCTTTGTAAGGTGCTATGAGGAGGTTTTCGCTAAAAACAATTTTGGCCGAAGGCCGGGAAAAACGCCCGTACAACAAGCCGGTCATCAAGGCAAATGCAAGCAGCCCGAGAAACGACTCGAACGAAGCCAAAACACTGATTGTCAGGCCATTTGGGCTGATGTGGCCATAGCCTACCGTAGTCAGGGTTTGGCTGCTGAAGAAAAAAGCCTGCATGAAATTGTGCCCGGCATCCCCCAGCGTCACCCCATTGAAATGCTCCACGCCAATAAAGACGTATAGGCAAGAAAACAAGATATTGAGCAACAGAAAAAAGCTGAAAATCAGGGTAAAAAAATGCCTCCAAGGTATCGTTACAAGGTGGTAATAAGTATTGTCCCAGCGACCGAGTGGTTCTCGGAACACGTTAAAAGAGCCGTCTGGGTTCATTAAACGGCCATCAAGGGTAACGTTTCTTCCAAAGCCAAGCTCTCGGTCAAGCGGCTTGTTTTTTATCTTGCGCAAAAGCGTACTGATATTCTTGCTGTTTTCTTTATAAGTCATAAATAGTGCCTGCAAATAAACCTGATTTCGCCAAACAAAAGGCCCTTCTTAAAGTTTAACGGGACATGAAACGACGCGCCATAGTTTGGTTTCGACATGACCTACGCCTACACGACAACGAAGCCCTCGCCACAGCCCTCCGTATGGCAGAGGAAGTGATCCCCATTTACATATTTGACGAGCGTGTTTTCTTGGGGAAAACTCGATTTGGATTCCCAAAAACGGGCAAATTCCGCACCCAATTCATCTTTGAATGCGTAGCAGACCTGCGTGAAAACGTTCAAAAACTGGGAGGAAAACTATTGGTGCGCATCGGCAGGCCCGAAAGCATTTTGGCCGAAATGGCCCAACAACTGAAAGCCTCCTGGGTGATTTGCAACCGCGAGCGCACACATGAAGAGGTGCTGGTACAGGATGGGCTGGAGCAAAAGCTTTGGGGCATAGGAGTTGAGCTGCTCTATACCCGGGGTAAAATGCTCTATCACACCCAGGACTTGCCCGTGCCAGTGCAGCATACCCCCGATGCGTTCACGCAGTTTCGCAAAGAAACGGAGCACATTACACCAGTTCGGGAGCCGCTTCCCTCCCCTTCGGCTTTGCCTCCTTTACCGCCGAATCTTGAGCCTGGAGAGATGCCCACCTTGGAAGATTTTGGGTTTACCGTTTTTGAAACCGACCCGCGCACTGCGCTTGCTTTCAAAGGTGGTGAGACCGAAGCCTTGCGCCGTTTGCGTCATTATTTCTGGGAAAAAGACCTCGTTGCCCAGTATAAGGAAACACGAAATGGTCTCCTGGGGCCGGATTACTCCTCCAAATTCTCTCCCTGGCTCTCCTCTGGCTGTCTTTCCCCAAAACTCATTTACCACGAGCTCAAACGTTACGAACGCGAGCGCGTGAGCAACGAAAGCACCTATTGGCTTTTTTTTGAATTGCTTTGGCGCGACTTTTTCCGCCTAATGGGAAAAAAGTACGGCAGCCGGATTTTTAAGAAAGGTGGCACACAAGAGAAGGACCTGCGTCATTTGAAAAACAACCGTGAGATGTTCGATCTATGGGCTGCTGGTCAGACGGGCGTTCCATTTGTGGATGCCAATATGCGCGAGCTCGCAGCCACAGGATGGATGAGCAATCGAGGACGCCAAAATGTGGCCTCGTTCCTGGTTCGAGACCTGAAAGTAAACTGGCAAATGGGCGCGGAATACTTTGAAAGCCAATTAATTGACTACGACCCTTGTAGCAACTGGGGCAACTGGAATTATGTGGCAGGCGTTGGAAGCGATCTGCGAGAAGACCGATATTTTAATATCCTTACCCAAGCCAAAAATTACGACCCTCAGGGTAATTTCGTCCGGATTTGGTGTCCTGAACTTGCTAACATTCCTCATGAAAAAATCCACCGACCTGATCTTTTGAGCGCAACTGAGCGCAACGGTTACCCAAAATCGGTGGTGAGAATTGACAAGTGGGCGCAGTAAGACTCAATAATCAGTATCGTCCGGAATGTCGTTTACATCATCGTCGTCGCGACGGCGTGTCACGATGATGTGATCATCTTCCTCGCTTGCCCCATCATCAAGATCGTCATCTTCTTCTCCAGCCCCGTCAAACTCATCATCCACTTCCACTTCTACTTCTACATCCACGATTTCTTCTTTAAGTTGGCCATCTTCGTCAAAGTCTTCATCTTCTTTCACGATGCGCTTGGCCTCGAGAATGGTCATACGGATGAGATAATAAGTATCGTCGGTCTCGAAAGGGAGTGCCGATACTTTTTTGCCTTCCTTGTCATTGTAACTGACGAGGTGGTCGGCATAGCCCGAGGGGTATTTTTGCTTTACCAGCCGGGTGATGTCCTCTGAAAGGGCATCATAATCTTTTACAACGCGTTTTTTAGCCAAGGTCAGGGAGAGTTTTGGTTTTGATAATCAGTGCACTAAAAGTGTGGTGCGGCTGTTTCCAATTGCGGCAAATTTATGGGGCTGTTTTTCAAACGGACAAATTTTTTTTGAAAGAAAGCACTCTGAGAACTTTTTAATTTTTTAGCAACCGTTTTCCGCGCCTCCGTTCTACCTTTCGCACGAAAAAAATTCTGACCAATGATGCGCCTACTCGCTGCTTTATCTTCCTTTTTTGTCTTTTTGGCAATACCCGCTCATACTCAAGTGGCTCTATTCACCGAAAATTTTGATGCTTGCACATTGCCTGCTGGTTGGCAGGTAATCAGCACAGGCAACCAAAACCCGGTGTGGTATATTGGAGACGCTGTCCTGAACGACGACAACAACGGACAAAGCATGAACGGATCGTGCTTCCTTTTTATTGATGACGATGCCACGGGCGATCAAACCCCTTCATACAGCATCGATTTTATCTCCCCTCCTTTCGATGCCTCGCAGCATCCCACTGTTGAACTCTCCGTGGACGTGCATTTTCGGGACTGGGGTCAAGCCGATGAATATTTTGAGGTGCTTGTAACTGACGGTATTACCGAAACCTTGATTCGCCGTTACGACAATTTCCATGCCACGGGCAGCAATCTCTACGAATTTGAAACACTTGTGTTCGACCTTTCCCTACTGACCCAGTCGCCAAACGCCCAACTTATATTCCGTTACAACGATGCCAACGGCTTCAACTGGTGGGCGGGGATTGACAATATTTCCGTGACTGGCAAAGGCCAAGGTACGAACGTGGTGGTTGAATCTTTTAATGGGTGCGAAAAACCTGCAGGCTGGGAAACGCAAATTGTGGCCGGTGTGGATGATTGGAAATTTGGGCTTATTACGGAAGGCGCCGCACTCGGAGGCGGCAACTCGATGGACGGCAGTTGTTTTGCTTTTTTTGACGACGATCTTTTGGGACAAGACACTCCTTTTTCTGTAGTGCGCCTTGTTTCGCCCTGGTTCGATGGGACACAGTTTGGGCAGTTCAACCTGAATTTTGACTTGATCTTGCGCTATTACCGTGAAAAAATCGCCATTTACGTCCAAAATGGAAACGGAGAAGAGTTTTTGGTGCGCGCATCAGAAGGTGATGTCGGCGGCCCTTATTTTTCCAACTATGTCCACGTTGTACTCGACCTCTCGCCCTACCGTTCGCAGCAAATGCGGGTCATTTTTCAATATGACGACGGTCGAGACTGGGGCTGGTGGGCCGGCATTGACAACGTGAAAATAGCGGGCAACGGTGTCGCCTACGACGTTTGCGCCAATGCTTTTCAGATGTTTACCGGCCAAAGCTGTGTGCCAGCCAACACAGCCAATGCCCTTTTGGATGGCCCAAATCCTCCTTGCGTAGATAAAAGCGCCGGCGGCTTGTGGTTGACCTGGACAGCGGACTTCAGCGGAACAGCCAAAATCACTACCAATGCGGATTTTAACGATGTAGTTAGTCTCTTGACTGGGGATTGCTCCAACCCCCAGTGGATCCTTTGCGACAATCGCGACGAGCATGGCTTCACGGGCGAAAGCACTTATTTCCAAGCCCAAATCGGCACCAAATACTACTTGAGGGTGAGCGGGCAAGAAGGAGGATTTGGTATTTCTCGCGGCAATTTTTGCATCCAGCTTGATCCAATTGCAGTGCTTCCACAATCGCCCGTAAATGATGACTGTGCAAACGCTCAACCACTCCTTGTAGATGCTATTTGTTTGAATGGAAACAACTTGAACGCATCCTCTTCACCTAGCCTACCCAGACTTAATGCATTGGCAAGGCACGATGTGTGGTACAGTTTCACCGCTCCTGCGCTCACGCCCAACGAGGTGCTGGAAGTGCAGAGCAATGCTGATTTTTCCGAGATCATTACTGTTTACTCTGGAAACTGCGACACGATGGCAGAGCTGGCTTCCAACCACAAAGGACGTTCACTTGTGCTCTCAAGTCTGGCAGAGGGTGAAACTTACCTGATTCAAATTTCCGGCACTTTTGCCACGGTGGAAGGCTCCCTTTGCCCTCAGATTTTAAAGAAAAGCCTGGATGCTCCAGCGAACGACCTCTGCAATTCGGCTACTCCTGTCAACATCGGTGGAGCTTGCACAGAAGGCAGCAACATAGGCGCAAGTTTTTCGGGGCTAACACCGCCCTGTGTGATTTCTATCGCCAGCGATGTGTGGTATAGTTTCATTGCGCCCAATTCTGGTTCTGTGCGTTTTAATACCGGTGCTGATTTCCCCCATGTTTTAGCGGTTTGGAAAGGGGTATGTGGCAACTTCGAAAATGTGCTTTGCGCCGAAAATCCCTTGCCCTGCGATGGTTTCTTGACGCTGGGGGCGCTTTTCGCTGGCGAGACCTATTTTGTGCAAATTGCCTCGCAAATCGCTGCTTTCTGGCCTGTTACGGGCAATTTTTGTCTGCAAATTATGGACGGCTCCGTTCAGCCGCCATTTGTAGCTGTGACTTTGCAGGTTGCGGAAAAATGTATCAGCACCAATATTTCTGAACTTCAAATTGAAGCGCAGGGTGGCATTATGCCCTATACTTTCAGCGGCACACCCAACGGGCAAACCTTGGCCTCGGGCGAGACCTACCTTGTGGTGGTGACCGATGCGATTGGATGCGAAAAATCGCTCGCAGGCACTGCAGATGATTGCGAAGCCATTGTTTGCGCCATTACAGGTACCTTGACTGCGATTCAACCCAATTGTTACAACGCAGCCAATGGCATTCTATCAGCGATGGTGACGGGCGGTACGGCACCGTACAGCTACCTCTGGTCGAACGCAGCCACTACCGCCGAAATCAGCAACCTCGCCGCAGGGGAGTACACTTCCACAGTAACGGATGCCTTGGGCTGCGATTTGACCCTGATTGACACAATTATCAGCCCAAGTGCCATCACAGCCATACCAACCAGCATAGATCAACCGCAGCAAGGTCAAAGCGACGGGGCAGTCTTTCTCGACGTGGCTGGCGGCACAGGCGACTATGGCTACGTCTGGCTGCTCAATGGCGCAGCATTTGTCAACTCAGAAGACCTAACCAACGCACCCGCAGGCGATTACACGCTGGTCATCACGGATGGCAATGGCTGTACGGCTTCATTTGATTTTACTTTGACGGAAACGGTTGGAAACCAAGAGGTTTCGACGGAATTTTTCATGGAGGTATTCCCAAATCCGGCGCAGGAAAAAGCCTGGCTCGCGGTGGCTTTCCCTAAAGTGCAGACGCTTCACCTCACGCTTTTGGATAATGCAGGTCGCGTGCTCAGCACTTGGACAGTGCGCGATGTTGTGGAGCAAAATATTCTACTGGATTTGAAGCATTTGCCTGCGGGGACGTATCAGCTGCGGGTTAGGACGGAAAAAGAGGCTTGGGTCGAGCAGGTGGTAGTGGGGAGTTGGAATCGGTAAATAACACCCGTCCTACGGCTTTGAGCCGTAGGACGGGTTGCTTAAAACAAAATGGAATACAAAGCCTTCATCTCCTATCGCCACTCCGAAAATGGCAGGCGGCACGCGGTGGCTTTGGAAACCGCCCTGAAACGCTACGCCAAGCCAACGCTGGCTCGTCCCATGAAAATCAAACAAACTGGCCTCCCCAAACAAGAAGACTACGCCCGCGCCAAGCGCCTCTGGCAAGCGTGCCTCGCCAGCGGCGTGGACAACGAGTATTTTCAAAAAGGGTTAGACGAATTAGAGCGGGTGTGGAAGGAGAAGACAGAGTAGTTATGCGTTTTTAACACCGTACCTTAGCCCATTAATCACCCTTAACGATGCAAAAAACTGCAAAAGCAAACCCTACCCAAGGCCCGGCCATCTCAAAAACTGCCTTTTGGGATGTGGACTTCTCGAAGTTGGACTTCGAGCGGCGCAGCCTCTTCGTTATGGAAAAAGTGATGAACTATGGACTCTGGGCAGACATAGTTGAGCTCTTCCGGTTTTATGGCGACGACCGTCTTCGCCGAGAAATAACCCAAGCAACCTACCTCAAAAAGACAGCACTTTCTTTCCTTTGCGTAGTGCTTAATCTGCAAGAATGCGATTTCAAATGCTACACCAAAACACAGTCGAACCTCGGACACTGGGAATACTGAACCGTCTGATGCAACTGCCCGAACTGGAGCAGTTTGCGCTAGTTGGCGGCACCAATTTGGCTTTGCGGCTTGGCCACCGCCTTTCGGTTGACCTTGATATTTTCACGAATGAACCGTTCGATTTAGCTGCTGTTTGGGAGGCCATCAGACAGGAATTCCCAAAGGTCATCAAGTTGGACGAGCGCGGGCAAACCTTGCTTGCCAATATTGAAGGTGTAAAAATTGATCTGATTAAACACGCCTATCCATATCTGAGGCCTGTTGAGCATATTGAGGGCCTCCGAATGCTCTCGATTCCCGACATTATCCCAATGAAGTTAGGCGCACTCGCACGCAGGGGCGGCAAAAAAGACTTTTGGGACATTGCTTGTTTGCTTGACTATTATTCCCTCGCCGAAATGTTGGATTTCTTCAAGCAAAAGTATCAAAACGATGACATCGGCTACATTATAATGTCGCTCACTTATTTCGACGACGCAGAAAATCAGGACGATCCGATTGTTTCCCTAAAGATGACTTGGCAAGACGTGAAAAAGAATGTGGCCGCGGCAGTTGCGGATTATGTAAAAAAGCAGAAGAGGTAGGCACGGTTGCTTAGTTCGACTTTACCACTTTTCGTTCGATAAAAAGAAATCCTGACAATTAGTACCTTGGAGTATACTAACCCACCAAGTAT
>CAZPTQ010000019.1:2478-40636 GCA_964589365.1 uncultured Saprospiraceae bacterium | reverse complement strand
CTCCGACGAAGGAGGAGGTGTCACCTCGTCACCTCCGACGAAGGAGGAGGTGTCACCTCGTCACCTCGTAAACGCATCGCTAGGCCGGAATAAGGTGACACCTCCTCCTGCGTCGGAGGTGTCACCTTATTCCCCGCCCCAACCCAAAACAATGTTAACAAATATAAAACTGGCATAATTTTTCCTCTACCCCTTTTGTGCCCCTGTGGAGGCGGGCGAATTTTTGTTCCCCCTATTCACTACCTCCGCTTGCGTCACAACATCTATATTTGTGCAAACGAAAAATATCGGCGTGCTGACTTTGCCAGGCGCCACCCCCCTGCCCCCCTTACATATGCGCCATGCCAAACGGGTAATCCTACTGGATGTTTTGGTCTTAATCGTGTGTCTTTCAACGATTTTGGTGCTACGCTATTTGCCTAAAACAAAAGTTGGAAACACCATTGTCAACGTACCCGAAATGCCCGCTCCAGGCGATACCGCTGAAATCGCGGAGATGCCCGTCGCACCGCTGGGTCCGCGTGTAGTATCGACAAAAGTGCTCATCAAAGGCATTCCCGACACCACGCCATACTTGACTTTCGAGCCGGATTTACTGCAAGCGATGGTCGAACAAGCCAACTACCTGCGTCGCAAAGACGTAAAGGAACGCGGCGCATCAGGCATCCAAAAGGCGGAGATGCAGCGCACCATAGAGCTTTTGCAGGGCATCAACTTGCTCGAACCCAGTGTGCTGCTTACCACGTTTGATTTTTATCAGGTGAACACTGATTTGCGCAATGACCGGGTGCGAATGACAGGTTATTATACACCCGTTGTCTATGCCAGTCGAGTACAAACCCCTGAATTTCAGGTGCCTATGCTCAAAGCGCCCGCTTCGGGGATCCCCAATCCGGCGGCTATTGAGGCCGGTGCATTGGATGGTAAAGGCTTAGAACTGGCCTGGCTGCGCTCTCGAAAAGAATTGCGCAATGCCCAATTGCAGGGCAATTGTTTGGTCGAATTCCCAAATGGAAAGCGTCAGTATTTTGGTTTTGGCCAGTCGGTACGCGGGACAGGAGGAGCCTATGTTTTTTTCAAGGAAGTGGACGAGCAAGTGCTGGGCGCGGGTACCTTTCCGCTCACTCCACGCTATTCGATTGCTGTTGATTTAAAGTACATACCACTTGGTGCAACCCTGTTGGCCGAACTTCCAGACCTCGATGCTGCGGGCAATCTGAAAGGGTATGTTTATCGCATACTTTTCGCCCAAGACCGCGGCGGTGCAATCTTGACTACCAAACGTATGGATCTTTACTGCGGCATCGGCCAAAAAGGCCTGCAAGAAGCCCGCAAAATCAATAGTTATGGGAGGCTTTGGGTGATGCTGCCAAAAAGGTGAAGAATACTAAACTTGTCTAATCTCAAAAATGCTTCGCGTCTTCCTCCAACTTTTTCGACTTATTCCATTTCGTGCTTTGTACGTCCTTTCCGACGCACTTTCGTTTTTGCTTTTCAAAATTGTCGGCTACCGTCGCAAGGTGATTTTTGATAATTTACAACGCGCGTTCCCCGAAAAAAACGAGGCAGAAATACTTAAAATCGTTCGTGCGAATTATCGAAACCTCACCGATGTAACGCTTGAAACCCTCAAGTCATTCACCGCACCTTACACGGAGATCGAACGACGCGCCCTTTGTCTCAACCCCGAAATTGTGAACCAATTCCTCGACCGCGGGCAAAGTGTCATCCTCACGGGCAGTCATTTGGGCAACTGGGAATACACTGGCCTTACCATGCCGCCCCAGTTCCATGGTGCAACGGTAACAGCCTATAAACCCTTGACTAACAAAGGTATGGATGCCTATATCAATCAAGCCCGATCTCGTACCGGGATGGAAATGGTAGGAATGGATGAGGTGTTCAAGGCCATTCGCAAACGCTCAGAGGTGCCGACGGTTTTCATTTTGCTGGCCGACCAATCGCCAAGCAGCCGCAAAAGTGCGCACTGGGTTAGTTTTCTGGGACAAGACACGGCCTCGCTGCCGGGTGCCGATGTGTTGGGACGAAAATTTGGTTTGCCCGTTTTGTACTACCGCGTAGTGCGTACGGGGCGACGGGGCTTTTACGAAATTGAATTCACAGAACTCTGCACCGACCCTTCTTCTGCAAACGAAATGGATATAACGCGCGCTTTTGCCCGGCGTTTGGAGGCCGATATCCGGCAACAGCCAGAGCAATGGCTTTGGAGCCATAAACGGTGGAAGATGAAACGAGATTGACATTAGACTATTGGACGTTAGACTTTCGACCTTTCTTTGCCGCAGTTGATATATTTGCTAACCTGACTTCTTATACATGAAACAGCTACTCCTATTCAATGTCTTTTGCATCCTTTCAAGTATCCTCTCTGCCCAAAACAAAAAGCCGCTCGACCACGCCGATGTCCACCGATGGCGAAAAATAGAGCAACAAAAACTCTCCAACAACGGTCAATGGGCTGCGTGGGCGCAAACACCTGTAAGCGAAGGAGATGCAACACTTTACCTGTGGAATGCTGCTTCGAGTGCGACAATCGTTTTCCCGCGCAGCACGGAAGCGCAATTCAGCGACGATTCCAAGTGGCTGGTATTCAAAATAAAACCCGCGCTCGATACCCTCAAGGCACTGCGACGAAAAAAGGTAAAAGACGAGGATTTGCCCAAAGACACGCTCGGCATATACGAGCTCGCCAATGGCAAATTGGAGAAAATCCCGCGCCTCAAAAACTTCGCGATTCCTGAAAAATGGAGTGGCTGGCTGGCGTTCCAAATCGAAATGGAAAAACCTGTTGCTGCAAAAAAAGATACAGCTACCATAAAACCAGACAGTACCAAAACAGTCAATGTTCCTCCTCAGACACCAGCAAGTAGTGCCAGCAAGGCCAAGAAAAAATCGCCCAAAAAGGAAGATAAAGACAATGGCTACCGGCTTGTCCTGCGCAATTTGCCAAAAGGGTTTCAGGACACAATCGCCTATGTCAAAGAATTTGCGCTGGCAAAACGCGGCCCGCGCATCCTGCTGCACACAACGGGAAAAGGGGATACGTTGCCTTTCACGGCCAACCCAAAAATGCTCCAAAACGGAATTTATCTGATTGATTTAGAGCAATACAGCTTCCGTCCGCTCCTGCGAGCCAAAGGCAAATTTGCACAACTTGCGCTTGATGACTTTGGGCGTCAAGCTGCATTTGTAGCCGATCTCGATACCTCAAAAGCCCGAATCCGACCCTGGCAACTCTGCTATTGGAAAACAGAACTTGATTCCGCCAAAGTCATCGCAGAGCCTCAGAGCGAGTTCCTTTCAAAATTCCAGATGCCAATCAGCCCAGACCCAATCAACATTCCTTCCACCCGATTATGGGGAGTGAGTGAGCACTCACGGCCTATTTTTTCTGATGATGCAACGAAACTTTATTTCGGAGTAGCCCCTCCGCCTATTTTGAACGATACCACCCTTTTGAAAGAAGAAATTGTAGACGTGGAAGTATGGGTTTGGAACGACAAACGACTTTACACCCAGGAAGAAACGCGCCTCGAAAACGAGAAAAAACGCTCATTTCCCGTGGTGTTCCATACCGGCAAAAATCGTTTTGTTCCACTCGGTTCGCCCGACTTGCCTGAATTGCGCTATCAAGAGCAACGCAACGCAAATCTCGCGCTCGGTATCACGGAGGAGCCTTACACAAAATACATTACTTCGGAAGGTACACCACACAAAGACCTTTTTGCGGTAAACCTTGAATCGGGTGACAAAAAGATGATTGTCAAAGATTTGCGTTGCAATCCCCGGCTCTCGCCCTCCGCTAAATACATCGCTTGGTGGAGCGATCCCGATTCGGCATGGTTTGCCTGGAACGCCAGCACGGCTACCATTGCCCGACTGACGGACAACCGTACCGTGCCGTTTTATGATGAGGAACTTGACGTCCCAGACTATCCCAATGAACACGGCCTGGCAGGCTGGCTTGAAGGCGACGGAGCAATGCTGGTATATGACAAGTATGACCTGTGGAAAATTGACCCCGATGGGAAAAAACAGCCGCAACGCCTCACCATTGGCCGTGAATCACAAACGACTTTCAGGTACATCAAACTTGATCCAGAGGAGCGCAGTATCCGATCCAACGGCTCTATTTTGATGCACATGTTCAATGATGTCACAAAGACCGAAGGCTATACCTGGCTGAAACTAAACGCAGAAAATGATAGAAAGCCGGGAGTACTCGTTCCATTCGTTAAAGAGCAATGGGGGGAAGGGTTTTCTTATACCCGAAACGTTTTGAAAGCACGATACGATGACGTTTTTCTGTATTCATGGGAGAACTACGCCACCTTCCCAAATTTGATTTATGCTTCGGGAGATGTTGGCGAAAAACAAATTTCCAACGCAAACCCGCAACAAACGGAGTACAACTGGGGCAGTATCGAAATGGTGGAATGGCCCTCCCTTTCGGGTGAAAAAATCAAGGGTCTGCTCGTAAAGCCGGAAGGTTTCGACCCGAAAAAACAGTACCCGATGATTGTAAATTTTTACGAAAAACTTTCAGACAACCTGCACAGCCATCGGTCGCCGGATTTTCACCGCTCGCAGATAAACTACACTTTTTACGCCAGCCGGGGTTACCTCGTATTTGCACCCGACATCCCGTACCGCACAGGCTATCCAGGCGAGTCGGCCTACGATGCCATTATGAGTGGGGTCACTTCATTGATTTCCAAAGGCTTTGTGGATCCAAAACGGGTAGCAATGCAAGGGCACTCCTGGGGTGGTTATCAGGCCGCTTACATCGTGACGCGAACTAAGCTTTTTGTCTGCGCAGAAGCAGGTGCGCCTGTGGCAAACATGACTTCTGCTTATGGCGGCATTCGCTGGGAGTCGGGACTCAACCGGGCTTTCCAATACGAGCGACAGCAAAGCCGTATCGGAGGCTCACTCTGGGAAAAACCCAAGCAATACATCGAGAATTCGCCGCTGTTCGCGCTCGACAAGGTGGAAACGCCACTGCTGATTCTGCACAACGACAAGGATGGCGCAGTGCCCTGGTATCAAGGCATAGAGCTTTTTAGTGGTCTTCGCCGATTGGGTAAACCCGCCTGGCTCCTAAACTACAACGACGAACCGCATTGGCCGGTGAAAATTCAGAATCGGGTTGATTTTCAAAAACGTATGCAACAGTTCTTTGACCACTACCTCATGGGTGCGCCCGAACCGAGTTGGATGAAGCGCGGGGTGCCCCCGATGGAGAAGGGGATTTTGCAGGGGTATTAAGCCAAGAAAATCGAGGGTATTTTGGTGAGTACCCAGGCACAATTAGTTTTATCTTACCGCAGAGGTGCAGAGGCGCAAAGTATATCAAAATCAATACTTTGCGCCTCTGCGCCTTTGCTGGTTTATTTTTGCTCGGTTACTTAAAATCAAAAAAACTCCACCCCACGCACCAAAATCTTCAGCTCCGACATCTTACCACCAAACGGTTGGCCAGCCAAAACCTCGAAACCTCCTTTTTTACACTTTAAAATTTGTGCCATGACTACCTATGAATCTGTGTCGCACCGCGACGCACTGGATGTCGTTTTCGCTAACCGAAACCGCGCGTATGGGGCCTACCAACTCCGCCGACAATACCCCAATACATTGGGCCGGGCTTTGGGTGTTGCACTTTTGCTGATCGGGGCTTTGGTATTGCTGCCGCGTATTTTGGCAGCATTTTCAAGCCTTGTACCGGAAGAAATATCTGTGGAGTCTACAAAGTGTTTCACTAATTTCGAAGTTGAAATTACTCCACCACCCCCTGTGCTGAACACCCCGCCTCCGCCTCCAAAAGCGTCCATCGCTTACACTCCACCCGTGGTCGCCCCGAATGATGAAGTACCGGAAGAAAAGCCCATAAATGTACAAACAGTTCTGGAAGACCCCCGCAATGTAGGAAGCCAGACTGTTGCAGGAACCACTGACGAACCGCCATCACTGGATCCTTCTGGTACTGGATTAGGGATTGTCGAAACACCAAAACCTGCGGATGATGAACCTGTTGAACCCTTTGCAGTGAACAAGATGCCTAGTTTCCCCGGTGGCGAGTCGGAGATGTTCAAATGGATTTACAAACACATGGTGTACCCTGAAATGGCGAGAAAAAGTGGCACCGAAGGCCCTGTCGTGCTGACTTTCGTCGTGGGAAAAGACGGCAACATAAGTGATATTGCAATTGTGAAAACGCCGGCTGGCGGCGGTATTTTGGGGAAAGAAGCTACCCGTGTGGTGAAGTCTATGCCCAAATGGAGTCCTGGGGAGGTCAATGGCCAACCGGTGAAAGTCCGCTTCACACTGCCCGTCCGTTTTGCGCTTAAATAGACCTTTGGACGTTGGACATCCAAAAACGCTTTTCAGGTTTTTCCTGAAAGGCGTTTTTTAATTTGAATTTTTACCTTTCGGGCGCTTTTCGACGTCACTTCATCACCCAATCACTTCATCACCCTATCACTTCATCACTTCATACCATGCCTATCTCTCGCCGCCAACTACTAAAAACCCTGGGCACTGCCACGGGCGCAGCCGTTCTAACAGGTTTTTCTGTTGAACCAGAGGTTTTTAAAATCCCTTTGCTTTCGGAGGAAAATCCACTTTACCGCAAACCCGAAAGACCTCTAACGGTCGTAACCATCGGCGCCGGGAACAGGGGCAATGTGTATGGCAATTATGCCCTTTCGTACCCGGACGAGATGGACGTGGTGGGCGTAGCAGAACCGATTCCGTTGCGCAACGAACGGTATGTGCAAAAACACAAAATTGAGGAAGCCAATCGCTTCACTACTTGGGAGCACGTTTTCAAGCGCCCCAAATTCGCAGATGCGGTGCTGATCACTACGCCCGACAACCTGCATTACGGCCCTTGCATGGCGGCTCTTGCAGCAGGGTACGATGTATTGCTGGAAAAGCCCATTTCACCCTCCGAAAAAGAATGCCGCGACATACTCGCATTGGCCAAAAAAACGGGGCGAATCGTGGCCGTTTGCCACGTGCTTCGTTATGCGCCGTACTTTGAAAAACTGCATGAATTGATGCAAAATGGCACTATTGGGGAGATTGTAAGCGTACAACACTTCGAGCCTATCGAGCATGTCCACATGAGCCACAGTTTTGTGCGTGGCAACTGGCACGATCGTAATGCCACCACGCCAATCATTCTGGCCAAAAGTTGCCATGACCTCGACATTCTGCGCTGGCTCGTGGGGAAACCGTGCAAAAAAATTGTAGCCATGGGCGGCATCAAGTGGTTCAGGAAAGAAAATGCTCCCGCTGGAAGTACTCCAAGATGCATGGACGGATGCGCGGTAGAAAGCACCTGCCCGTATTCGGCCATGAAAATTTACTACCGCCAAAAAGGTTGGACTTATGTGTTTGACCTGCCTGAGGACAAACAAAAACACGGCGAATTCATCCTGGAAAAACTACGCACAACAAACTACGGCCGCTGCGTGTATAAAATGGAAAACAATCAGGAAGACCACTATATCGCCAGCATTGAATTTGAGGGCGGTGTTACCGCGGCTTTTTCCATGGAGGCATTTACTTCCTACGCAGGCCGCCGCACCCGCGTCATGGGTAGCATGGGCGACATTGTGGGCGATATGGAAACCTTCACGCTGACGGATTTTCGCACGGGAAAAACCACTGTGTATGACAACTCAAGCGGCGACGGCCATGGCGGCGGCGACTGGCGACTTGTGCGAAACTGGCTTCAAGCCGTCACGCAGCGAAAACCTGAGCTGCTTACATCCACCATTGATGCCTCCATCGAAAGTCATGTAATGGGCTTCATGGCCGAAAAAAGCCGGAAAACAGGGAAGATTGAGGGTGTGAGGCTGTGATGGCCGCTCCTGAAATTTTTTGGCAAACGATTTTTGCACTTTACATCCTGGCAAGTATTGTGCAGCTAGCGGTGTGGTGGGGCGTTTTTGGGCAACTTGCATTTTGGAAAAATTCAACCACCAATGTACCCGCCGTAGCCTTGGCGAAGGCGGGTCACCATTCCCCAATTACCATCATCATCTGCGCCCGAAACGAAGCTGAAAACCTGCGCCGCTATTTGCCCGCTGTTTTGGCGCAACAGTTTGAGCAGCCTTGGGAATTGCTCGTAGTGGACGATGCTTCAGAGGACGAAACGCAGACTGTGCTCCAATTTTTCCAGCAAAAAAATCCCGAACGATTGCGGGTGCTGCGCATTGCTCAAAAAACTTCAGCGGGGAAAAAACACTCACTTGCACAAGGCATCGCTGCTGCAAAACACAATCTCCTTCTGCTCACCGATGCCGATTGTTTGCCCGCCAGCCCACGATGGCTTGCGCACATGGCGGCGATGCTGTCGGCAAAGATTGAAACAGAAATAGTGCTGGGGTACGGACCTTGTTTTGTGGGGGCGGTGAGTGGTCAGACGACTCAAAGTCGTCAAACCACCGCGAACACCTCGTCTGACGGCTCCAAGTCGTCTGACGAGTATGTACAAAAGGAAGCCCAGGGCACCTCGTCTGACGGCTCCAAGTCGTCTGACGAGTACACGCAAAAGGAAACCAACTTGAGTCTTTGGGCCCGCTATGAAACCACATTTATTGCAGCCCAGTATTATTCATTTGCGCTTTTGGGTATGCCCTACATGGGTGTAGGCCGCAACCTTGCATTCAAACGACAGATTTATGATAGGGTAGGGGGCTTTTCCGATCACGTACATATCGCTTCTGGCGACGATGATCTTCTGGTGAATGTTGCAGCCAATGCCAGCAACACGGCCTTATGCCTTGCGCCTGAGTCATTTGTGTACACTCATTCGCCGACGAGTTGGTCGGCTTGGCTCCGGCAAAAACAGCGGCATTTGTCCGCAAGCACAGTTTACCGTTGGCCGCATAAAATTGTCCTGGCGATGGTCAGCCTTTCCCACATTGGGCATTATTTCCTGTTTCTCGCGCTGATTATCATTGGATATGCCCCAATGATTGTCCTAGGCATCTTTTTCCTCCGACTTTTTTCAGTCCTCATTGTTTTTGGAAAAATACTGCGCGTATTGCGCGAGCCGGACTTGTTTTGGAGAATAGCGTTGTTTGACGCACTGATGGCTGTTTACCAAGCTTCGGTGGTGCCTTGGTTTTTGATTGGGGAAAAAAAGGTCGAGTGGCGCTGACTGAAATCAACTTTCTCCAAAAATCGCCTCTTCTACCCACTGACACAAAATATGCCCAATCAAAATATGCGCCTCCTGAATGCGCGGCGTATCGGCGGAGGGAACATTCAGCAGCACATCGCAAAGGGTGGCCATTTTGCCGCCCGATTCTCCTGTTAAGCCGATGATGACCATGCCTTTTTCTTTCGCGGTTTTGATGGCTTTCAGGATATTGCGCGAATTTCCAGAGGTGCTGAGCGCCACGAGGACATCCTCGGGCCTTCCTGCCGCCTGCACCATTCGGGCAAACACCGCATCGTAACCGTAATCATTGGCAACAGCTGTAACGTACGATGAATTAACGTGCAATGCCTCGGCGTAGAGGGGTGCTCGGTCGGTATAAAAACGCCCGGATAATTCTGCCGCGATGTGTTGGGCATCTGCCGCGCTGCCGCCGTTGCCGCAGAAGAGTGCTTTGCCTCCCTTGCGGAAAGTGTTGGCCAGCATTTGTGCGCCGTGTTCAATTTTTTGCAAAAAAATCTCATCGGCCAGCATAGCCTGTTTGACGGCGATGCCCTCTCGGATGGAATTTTGAATTAGCTTGTTCATGGTCATTTGAAAAAACTTCCTGAATCTTGTCTCTTATGTTACAAACCGAACGACTATTCCTAGTGCCAGCTAATTTACCGATGCTCGAAGCCATTGCCGACGAAGAATGGCCCGCGCTTTCGGGTTTGTTGGGCGGGGTTGATTTTGCCGACCACTGGCTGCACTTCCCGGAGGCGATGATCTGGATGCGCGATTTTTTGCGAGAGCATGAAGCCGACCTCGGTTGGTGGAATTTTTTGATCGTACACCGCCGCGATGTGCGGCTCATCGGCACTTGCGGCTACAAAGGTACGCCGAGCATCGAGGGCGAAGTCGAAATTGGTTATGAGATTGCAGAAACCTATCAAGGCCAGGGTTTGGCAACAGAGGCTGCCCGGGCTTTGGTGGAAAATGCGTTCAGGCATGAGGCCGTGAAACATGTGACAGCGCATACCTTGGCCGAAAAAAATGCTTCCAACTATTTACTCCAAAAGATTGGTTTCCAATTCATTGGGGAGCACATAGACATCGAGGAAGGGAAAATTTGGGAGTGGCGTCTGGAAAAGAAATGACCAAACATGTGCTCCAAGCCGTTGTTTTTGCTTTAATTTGTTCTACAAATTTTTTCAAAACTATGCGATACGCGCTCCTTCTCCTCTCGCTGGCGGCCTCCTGTACGCTCTCTGCACAGAATACCAATGTGACCTACCAGGGCAAGCTCACTTACAGCAATCAAAATCTTGCCAATATTTGGGGCTATGCTGAAGGAGGAAACGAGTACGCGCTCGTGGGCGCTAAAAACGGCCTCAGTATTGTGGACGTGACGGACCCGAGTTCGCCGTCCGAAATTGCCCTGATCGGGGGGCCTTCCAGTGATTGGCGGGAGGTAAAGACCTACCAACATTATGCCTATGTCGTTTCTGAAGGCGGCGGCGGCGTATTGATTGTTGACTTGAGCGAGTTGCCTGATCCGCCCCCATCCTCTGATTATCACAACTATAATGGCAATGGCGCAATCAACGGCTTATTGGTAAAAGCCCATGCCCTGCATATTGACGAAACGGAAGGCTACCTATATGTCTATGGCAGCTACTTGAGTAATAATACCAATGAGGGAAAACCATTAATTTTTGATCTTGCTGATCCGTTCAACCCAAGTTACGTAGGGGTTTACAACGCGACCTCAGGGAGCAAATATGTGCACGATGGCTATGCTGACAGCGATATCATGTACTCTGCGCACATATTTGCGGGAAAAGTTGCTATTGTTGACATGAATGATAAAAGTGCCCCAGTTACCCTTGCCACCTTTACTACACCTGGAGCATTCACGCACAACACCTGGCGGAATGGCAATTTTCTTTTTACAACCGACGAAGTAAACAGTTCGTACTTAACGGCTTATGACCTTTCTGATCTGGACAACGTATTCGAGGCCGACCGTATTCAAAGCAACCCTGGCTCAGGTTCTATAGTGCACAACACCTATATCCTTGATAATTATGCCATTACCTCCTGGTATAAAGACGGGTTCACGATAGTAGACGTGTCCCGTCCTCAGAACCTCATACAGGTAGGCAATTATGATACTTACCCTAATGACCAAGGCAGTGGTTTCGCAGGTTGTTGGGGCGTTTACCCTTACCTGCCTTCAGGAAATATATTGGCCTCTAACATTAAAAAAATAGGCACAAACGACGGCGAACTTTGGGTGCTCTCTCCCAACTATGTCCGCGCTTGTTATTTGGAAGGCCAAATCACAAAGGCCTCTGATGGGACGCCAATAGTAGGCGCACGGATCGAGGTAAGCGGTTTGCCTTCTATAACCCAGGGCAGCAATTCAGGTGGTTTTTACAAAACAGGTTGGCACGAAAGCGGCGACTACGATGTAGTAGTCAGCAAGACTGGCTACCAAACCTGGAATGGGTCGGTTACGCTTTCCAATGGCGTACTTACTATACTAGATGTGGCACTTTTGACCGCTTCTGCGGTTGAAATGCTCCGCTTTGATGCCGTTGCTGAAGGAGCCGACGTACAGCTGACCTGGGCTACAGCCTTAGAGCGAGACAATGCTGGCTTCGAAGTCCAGCACAGCGTTGGTGCCACTGGTAGCTGGCAAAAGCTGGGTTTTGTGTCAGGAAAGGGCGACTCTGATGTGCCTTCTGAGTACCATTTCGATATCCAAAACCTCCTAGCTGGAAAGCATTTTTTCCGACTGCGGCAAATAGACTTTGACGGGAAAGACAATTATACCGATGTAAAAACAATCCAAATCCGCAACGCCGCCTTTCAAGCCGTGCTGCTGCCAAACACTACATCTGACCGTTGTACCCTCCATCTTTATTCGGAAATACCCATGAACGTCACCGTCGAGATCCTCGATGTTACGGGCTACAATATGGGCCTCACAAGGGAATTTGAAATTGAGCAAGAAATGGCTTTGCCCATTGATGCTTCCATACTTCCAGCAGGAATTTATTTTGCACACATCATCACAGAAATCGGCGACGACGTGGTGGTAAAGTGGATAAAGGAGTGATCGGCATGGGAGCGTGGAAAGAACAGCCTGTGGTTAGCGAGGTTTTTGGTTCTTTTGCGGGGCGAAATCGTCGAAACATCTTTCGCCAATGTGACTTCTATCTTTTAAATGAACATCAACGACCTCACTTCCACTGCCACAAAAGCCACCCGTGATGGCTTCGGCCAAGGCCTGCTCGAAGCAGGCCGCCTGAACCCAAACATTGTCGGCCTTACCGCCGATCTGATGGAAAGCCTGCAAATGCAGCATTTTCAAAAAGAATTCCCAGAACGTTTTTTCCAGGTAGGCATCGCTGAAGCCAATATGATGGGCATCGCGGCAGGATTGGCCACCGCAGGAAAAATTCCGTTCACAGGCACCTTCGCAAACTTTTCGACCGGGCGGGTGTACGACCAGATCCGTCAAAGCATTGCCTACTCGCACAAAAATGTAAAAATATGCGCCTCCCATGCGGGCGTAACCCTTGGTGAAGACGGTGCCACGCACCAAATACTGGAGGATATCGGCATGATGCGTATGCTGCCCGGCATGACGGTAATCAATCCTTGCGACTATCACCAGACCAAAGCGGCTACGATGGCCATTGCCGAACTTCATGGTCCGGTTTACCTGCGTTTTGGCCGACCAGCATGGCCCATGTTTACCGAAAACATGAAATTTGAAATCGGAAAAGCCTTGCTCTTGGCTTCGGGGACAGACGTGACCATATTTGCAACGGGGCATTTGGTATGGACTGCCATTGAAGCAGCCAAAGAACTCGCAGCTGAAGGTATTTCCTGCGAAGTTATAAACATCCACACCATCAAACCACTTGACAACGAGGCCATTCTTGATTCAGTGAGCAAGACCCGTGCTGTTGTCGTGGCCGAAGAGCACCAGCGCAACGGTGGTCTCGGCGACGCCATCGCCAACCTGCTCGTCCACAAACTACCCGCGCCAATGGAATATGTTGGCGTGAATGATTCCTTTGGTGAAAGTGGCAAGCCCGCCGAACTTTTAGAAAAGTACGGACTTGGTAAAAAGGATGTGCTGTGGGCGGTAAAAGATGTGTTGGAGCGGAAGAAATGATTTTGGATTTACGATTTACGATTTTGGATTTACGATTTACGATTTACGATTTTTTTGATCCGAAAAAAGCACGAATCGCACCTTTTTCGGATCAAAAAAATCCAAAATCCAAAATCGTAAATCGTAAATCGTAAATCCAAAATCGTAAATCCCCAAAATATCCCTAGGCTTCTCCTTCCTTAGTTGCCCCCTCTTTTTCCAAAAACTCTTTCACCCAGGCAGTCGTGACTGATTTTGGCCGCTCAAGCGGCAGGTTGAGTGCTCGTGCCCAGCAAATGGCGGCCAATACGCCCAAAGAGCGGCTCACGCCAAATAGGACGGTGTAGAAATTGTACTGCGTGAGGCCGAAGTGGATAAGCACTGCGCCAGAGTGTGCGTCCACATTGGGCCAGGGGTTTTTTACTTTTCCGAGACTGCTGAGGATGGGCGGCACCACATCAAAAATCTTCCATACAATTTTCACAAGATCATCGTCGGGTACATTGTCTTCGCAGAATTGCCTTTGTGCCATGAAGCGAGGGTCGGGCTTGCGCAGCACAGCATGGCCGTAACCGGGTATGACACGCCCGCTGGCAAGGGTGCTTTTTACATACTCGCTTATTTGTTCTCGGCTGGGTTTGATGGTGCCGAGTGTATCCACCATTTTTTGAATCCAACGTATAACTTCCTGATTGGCAAGACCATGGAGCGGGCCAGCCAAGGCATTCATAGATGCGGAAAAAGAGAGGTACGGGTCGCTCAACGTGGAACCGACGAGATGGCAAGTATGTGCCGATGCATTGCCACCTTCATGGTCGGCGTGGATCGTAAGGAAAAGCCGCATATAGTCCTTGAAGGTTTCATCGTCGAAGCCAAGCATATGGGCGAAATTTGCGCCCCAGTCAAGGGAAATGTCAGGCAGCAAATGCTCGCCGTTGTGGTACACGCGGCGGAAAATATAGGCAGCCACACGGGGCAGCCGAGCCGCGAGGTTCATGGTGTCTTCGTAGGTCGCGTCCCAATATTCGCTGCGGGTCATGCCCATGGTATAGCGCTGGGCAAACACGCTTGTGTTCTGCATCGCCATTACGCCCACCGAAAATTGGGTCATAGGGTGCGCATCGGCGGGCAAAGTGTCAATGGCGCGGAACACGTGTTCTGGTACGTTGGCGCGGCGCACCCAGTTTTCGGTGAGCCATTTCACTTGCTCTGGTGTGGGGATTTCGCCGACGAGCATGAGCCAAAAAAGCCCTTCTGGGAGTGGTTCCTTTCCGTTTTTGGCGCGTGGGAGTTTTTCGCGGAGTTCGGGGATGGAGTAGCCGCGGAAACGAATGCCTTCTTCGGGGTCGAGGAGAGAGGGTTCCCAGATCATACTGGTAATATCGCGCATTCCGCCGTAAGCCTGTTCGAGCGTTACCTCGTCAATTTTCACGTTCCCGTGGTCTTTGAGTAGTTCTTTGACCTCTTTGGAGAGGGCTTGTGCTTTTTCTGAAAAAAGTTGCTTGAGTAAATCCATGTAGAAGAATTCGGAAATTATAGGTTAGGGCGCGGCTTGGAAGGGCTTTTTTAATTTTTGGCAAAGTTAGAACAAGTGAACTGCCATATTTTCCTAAAGTTCAAAAGTTTGGAAAGTTTTGCTTTCTCAAAAAGCCAAGCGACTTTCGCATTTGGAATTCTTATTTTTCCCAAAACAAAACTTCTAACCATGTTCGGACAAAATAAAAGCAGCGGGTTTCGCATCTCTCCAACCATTCTCATTGCCGTCGTGATGGCAGGGTTTGCGCTGTGCAAATATTACGGCCAGAGTTCTTTGAACGAAATCACGGGCGAAAAGCAGTACATCTCGATGACGACAGAACAAGAAATCGCGATGGGCTTGCAAAGCGCGCCCCAGATGGCGGAGGAAATGGGTGGGTTGAGCAGAAACCAGCAAGCCACCGCCATTGTCAAGCAAATTGGACAAAAGATAGTGCAGACCTCTGCCGCCTCCCGTACCCCATACCAATATAATTTTCACTTGCTTGCCGACCCACAGACCATCAACGCTTTTGCGCTGCCTGGCGGACAAGTGTTTATAACGGAAGGTTTGCTTGTCCGACTTTCGAACGACGGGAAAACCCTCAGCGAAGATATGCTGGCCGGGGTTCTTGGCCACGAAGTTGGCCATGTTGTGGCACGCCACAGCGCTGAAAGACTTGCGCAGATGGAACTGGCACAGGGCATCACGGGTGCCGTCACAATGGCTACCTACGACCCCTCCAATCCCAACTCCGGTTATATTGCACAGTCTGTAGCGAATATGATCCAACTCAAATATGGCCGTGATCAAGAACTTCAAAGCGACAACCTTGGCGTTCGTTTTATGATTGAAGCTGGCTACAACCCGGAAAACTTGATCGCAGTGATGGAAATACTCAAACAAGCCTCCGGGCCTAACCGTACGCCCGAATTCCAAAGCAGTCACCCCGACCCCGAAAACCGCAAGGAAGCCATCCAGGCTGCCATTCAGGAGTGGCGGGGGAAATTGGGGAAATAGGAAATGTCCAATGTCCAATGTCCAACTAACAACAGTATAAATTCATGCAAAACATAACCGTAATCGGCAGCGGAACCATGGGCAACGGCATCGCCCACGTATTTGCCCAAAATGGCTTTAATGTCACCTTGGTGGATGTGGCCTCCGCTGCACTGGACAAGGCCCTTATCACGATTGGCAAAAACCTGGACCGCCTTATCGCAAAGGGAACGCTCAGCGAAGCCGAAAAAGCCGCCACCTTGCACCGTATCCACCCAATGACCGATCTCCGACAGGGCGTAGCCAATGCCGAACTCGTTGTAGAAGCAGCCACGGAAAACCTCGGCCTGAAATTTAAAATCTTCACCGATATTGACCAGCATGCGCCTCCTTTGGCCATCCTCGCCACCAATACCAGCAGCATAAGTATCACCCAAATCGCAGCCGCCACCATGCGGCCCTCACAAGTCATTGGGATGCACTTTATGAACCCTGTGCCGGTCATGAAACTGGTGGAAGTGATTCGTGGTTATGCTACCTCCGACGAGGTTTGCCAACAAATTATGGTGCTCTCCCGGCAGTTGGGCAAAGTCCCGGTGGAGGTTAATGACTATCCAGGGTTCGTGGCAAACCGCATACTGATGCCTATGTTGAATGAAGCCTTTTACACACTCTATGAAGGGGTGAGCGATGTAGAAGGCATTGACACCGTGATGAAACTCGGCATGGCACACCCCATGGGGCCGCTTCAACTCGCTGATTTTATCGGACTGGATGTTTGCCTGTCCATTCTCCGGGTCTTGCACGATGGTTTTGGCAACCCCAAATACGCTCCCTGCCCCTTGCTCGTCAATATGGTGACCGCAGGGAAACTGGGTGCAAAAAGTGGAGAAGGGTTCTATTCCTATGCTGCGGGAACAAAGGAGTTGGTGGTGGCGGAGCGTTTTCGGTAGGGTTTCGCCACTAAATGCACTGGTTTTCACGAATTCATTTTAGTGTAAATTCGTGCAATTAGTGACCAAAACCCAATTTTCAAAATTTTCTGAAAACTATAAATCAGTGTGTTTGTTTCACCTAAAACAGACCCACTTTCTTATGCAAACGCTTGAAAATAAAGTCATTGTCTACGACGACGCTTGTCCAATGTGCCAAGCCTACACCGCAGGTTTTGTAAAGGCGGGGTGGCTGAAAGAACGTCGTGGATTTGCAAACGTAAGCCCTGAATTGCTCGCCAAAATTGACTTTGACCGGGCGCGTCACGAGATTCCCTTACTCGATACCCAAACGGGCGAAGTTACTTACGGACTCAGTGCCCTTTTTCTCATCTTTGGCGAGCGGATGCCTGTTTTCAAGCCTCTTTTTCGCAGCCGATGGTTTCGACCCCTGTTGTATCCCTTGTATCAAATCATCACGTACAACCGCCGCATTATAGCAGGCAGCGGCGCGCCCAAAACCGGTTGCGATTGTGCACCGGATGTCAATCTTTTTTATCGTTGGTTGTATATCACTATCGCAGTGCTGGGCGGCGGATGGCTTTCTTTTCCTCTTTGGGGAAATGGCGGATTGTATGGCAATGCTTTTATTATTACCCATTTAGCCATCTTGCTAGCCGTCCTTTTTGTCCCCAAGCGGCTCGACTTTGTGGGGCATTGGGCCACGGTTTTTCTGGCTACTTCTTTTGTGTTGCGGGTTATACCGGGCTGGGATTGGCTGGCTGTGGTTGTGGCTGTTGGCTTGGCCGGGTGGATGTGGTGGGGGAGAATGGATAAGGTGGTGTGAGGTGCGTTTGGCATTTAATGAACTTTTTGCTCAAATTAGGCAAATACCTAATTTCTTATCGCCGTATCAGGGTAAGTTCGCTACCTTAGGAACGGTGTCAAAATAACTTCCCAATTTGATGCCATTCTTTTGCCGCCATCCATCCTGTCTTTTTCGTTAAATAGCCCCACTATTCGCCTCAAAAGATAGTTGGCTAACGCCAAAATAATTGGCCTGAAATTGGGAAGTTATTTCGACACCGTTCCTTAGCGACATCGCTTGCGTGGAAGACCTGACCAGTCTTGAAGAAGCATGACAGGAATGTCCAATTTCCATATAGGCTTCGCTCTTGGGTTTTGTGCTTGTGAGCATTCAAGAACAGCGTCCCCTTGGACATTGGACATTCCTTGTTGGACATTGGACATTCCCTACCCTTTCACATCCCCATAAATCACTTGCATTTTCATGTTATAAAACATGAACGACAGCACGTCGGAGGCCTCTTCAATAAGTTTGGAGGTGGGTTTGCCTGCGCCATGCCCCGCGCTGGTCTCGATTCGGATCAGGGTCGGATTCGTGCCTTGCTGGTTTTCCTGTAAAGCAGAAGCAAACTTAAAAGAGTGCGCTGGCACTACCCGGTCGTCGTGATCCGCTGTGGTGATCATCGTGGCTGGATACGCTGTTTTTTTCAGGTTGTGGAGCGGCGAGTATTTGATCAGGCAAGGGTAATCTTCAGGATTGTCAGATCGGCCATAATCAGTGGCCCAGGCGTAGCCGATGGTGAATTGATGGTAACGCATCATATCAAGCACCCCCACAGCCGGGAAGCACACACCAAAAAGATCAGGACGCTGGGTCATGCAAGCACCCACGAGCAGACCGCCGTTGGAACCGCCTTGAATGGCGAGACGCGGAGGCGAGGTGTATTTTTTATCAATAAGGTACTCTGCTGCACCGATAAAGTCGTCGAACACATTTTGTTTTTGGCATTTGGTGCCTGCTTTGTGCCATTTCTCGCCAAACTCTCCGCCGCCCCGAATATTCGCCACCGCGTAAATGCCATTATTTTCAAGCAATGCCGCCCGCGAGGGACTGAATGTTGGCGTAATGCTGATATTGAAACCACCATACCCGTAAAGTAGTGTCGGGTTTTGGCCATCGTAGGCGATGTTCTTTTTGCGGGTAATGAACATGGGAACTTTGGTGCCGTCTTTGCTTGCGTACCATACTTGTTCGGTAGTGAAAAGATCGGGGTTGAAATCAATCTTGGGCGCTTTGAATACCTTGATTTCCAAGGAGCGCATGTCCAGACTATAGATGGTGTTTGGGCGCAAGAAGGAGCTGAACAAGAAGAATGCCATTGGGTCATTTGGCTTGCCTGTCATGCCACCTACGGTGCCGATTTCGGGGAGTTTGACCTCCTGAATCAGCTTGCCCGCGAGATCGAACACACGAAGGCTGCTGGAGGCATTATGCAGGTAAGTGCAAACGATTTTGCCGCCACAGATCACAGCGCTTTGCAGCACATCGGCGGGGTCTTCGAGGACGAGGGTTTCCCAGTTGGCTTCTTCCGGCATTTGTGGATTGACCAGGATAAGCCGCTGGTTGGGGGCATTGTGGTTGGTAAGGATCAGGAGTTTTTCAGCAATATTGTCCACCACGACAAAGTCTTTATCGTATGTGTTGACGATGGATACAAAATTATTTGATTTAAGGCTCAAGTCCTTGACAAACACCGCATTGCCGCTCGTACTTTCCCAGCCGGAGACGCATAGGAAACGCTCGTCGTCGGTGGTAGCACCGCCAAAAGAGCGATTAGGGTGTGCCTTGTCAGCGTACACGAGTTTGTCGGCGGATTGTTCGGTGCCCAGTTGATGGAAATAGACCGCGCCGAGTTTGTTGGCCGCCGTCAGTTCATCGCCCTTTTTTGGTTCCGGAAATTTGGTGTAATAAAAACCATTGCCTTGCCAGGCGATGCCGCTGAACTTGACCCATTTGATTTCGTCGGACAACATTTCGCCCGTATTCATGTCTTTGACCACGATGTTGCGCCAGTCGGAACCGCCAACAGATATAGAATAGGCGAGGTAGCGGCCATCTTTGGAGAAGTCAAGTTCGCCGAGCGAAGTGGTGCCGTCTGTGCTGAATTTATTGGGGTCGAGCACGATTTCTGCCTGACTGTTGAGATTGTCCTGCACATAGAGGACGCTTTGGTTTTGAAGGCCGTCGTTTTTGAAAAAGTAGTATTTGCCCCCTTCTTTGAAGGGCGGAGCATACTTTTCGTAATCAAAAATCTGCTCCAGACGGGCTTTTACCTTGTCGCGGAAGGGGATTTGGCTGAGGTAGCCATTGGTAACGATGTTTTGGCGGGTCACCCATTCTTTGGTTTCGGTGCTCTGGTCGTCTTCGAGCCATCGGTAGGGATCGGCGATTTGTGTTCCGTGGTAATTTTCGGTCACAGACGTGTCTTTCCGTGTAGCTGGGTAGGTGACTGGGATTTGTTTGAAATCCATGGTTTGGTTGGAAGGGGCTTTGGTTCCTGAGTCACAAGAAAGCAGGAAGGTTATGAAGGCGATGCTTAATGTCGTGAGAAAGAGTTTCATAAACAAAGTTAGTTAAAAAAAATGCGGGGGCGAAAAACCGTAAAGCCCCCTTACTTTTGCCCAAAAATAGACAAAAATGCTTTCTAGAGTTCGAATAGGTTTGTTTGCCTTGTATGTACAATTATTGTGTGCACCTCTTCCCTCATATGCTCAAACCCGTCCGGAGGCTTCAAAGCATTTGGACAGCCTGAGTATTATTGAATTGTGGAGTATGGGCGCCAATCTTTTTGACAAAGCGAAGGGATTGGAAATTACCGCACAGACCATGTTAGAGGCCGCCAACAAAAACCATGAAATGGCGCTTATTCCTTTTGATGCCGCCAAAAAAGATACAACATCTTCCGAAGCCTTGCTTGATTCACTTTCAAAAGATGTAAAAGAGGCCAATACTCGGCTAAAAAAAGCAACAAAGCTATCGCAACGGGCAGTAAAAGCGACGCAGCTTGCAGGAACCATGACCGAAATGGACAGCCTGAATCTTCTCAAAAACCTCCCCAAAGCGCAAAAACAAATAAACCAGCTGTATGACGAAATTTACCCGCCTTTACCCGCCGAAGCGCGAAGTGCGAAGGCGGGCAAAGAAACTGATAATGAAGCGGTTGTTACTAAAAAACCAAAACCAGCAGTTGAAAAACCCAAACAAAACACCCAAGTCTTTACCAAAAAATACGATCCTTCTGCTGATGTGATGCTCCAGCCCCCCACCCCACCCTGCGTCATTGCCACAAGCAGCCGTGACGAGTTTTCAGGTGAAATATCCCGGGAGACAGCACGGGCCGAACTTTTCCGATTCACCAACCCCGCCCTGAAAACCTATTTGCAGGGCAAAACCCATGTCGTGTGCGATGCTGCGCTCGCCAGCACCGGGACAAAAGCCACGCTTCTGCTTACTTTCAAAATCAACGACCCGAATGCCCGCAAGGCTTTTGGAGGCCTGGAAAAAAACAGCGTCGCTAGCCTGAAATTCCTGGACGGCAGCACTTTTGAACTCCAAAATGCAGTTGCCGACGATGGCGTTTTCAATGCTGAAAATGATGCCTCCATTTTTCGCGCCCAATACCCGCTTAACCCTGAGGCGTTGAAAAAAATACGCCGCACAGGACTTGACAAACTCCGCATCCTATGGAGCAAAGGCTACGACGACTATGATGTGCAACAAGTGGATTTGCTGATGCAGCAGGTGGAATGTTTGTTCAAGTAGTACAACGGAACTCCGTTCCGTTGAAACTGTGCCAAACCCCGGAACAGCGTTCCGTTGAAACCGTACCAAACCCCGGAACAGCGTTCCGGGTTACGTAAACATGAAAGTCCTTCACAACATCTCTCTCCTTCCTTACAACACCTTCGGCCTCAACATAAAGGCCCAGTATTTTGCCGAATTCTCCAGCGTGGACGATTTGCGGGCAGGGCTAAAGACGGGCTTAAACCCGGTCTTCCTACTTGGCGGGGGCAGCAACGTGCTTATTACCCAAGATGTAGAGGGCTTGGTGTTGAGAAACAATCTGCGCGGGATCAAGGTCATCCGCGAGTTTAAGAACAAAGTCTGGGTAGAAGTCGGCGGCGGCGAGGTATGGCACGAATTTGTACTCTGGGCGGTGGCACAAGGTTATGGCGGCGTGGAAAACCTGAGCCTGATCCCTGGTACCGTAGGCGCAGCACCCATTCAAAATATCGGCGCTTATGGAGTAGAATTGAAAGATGTTTTTGTGCAGCTCAAAGCCCTCGAATTGGACAGCGGAAAACTCAAAACCTTTAGTCGCTCCGACTGCCGATTCAGTTACCGCGACAGTGTTTTCAAGCGCGAAGAGAAAGGGAAATGGTGCATTACCGCTGTTGTGTTTTCTCTGACCAAAAGCCCACACAACTTGAACACCTCCTACGGCGACATTTCTAAAACATTGGAATCCAATGGAATAAACTCGCCCAATATCGAAAATATCAGTCGCGCCGTGGTGCAAATCCGAACATCCAAACTCCCCGACCCTGCCAAGATTGGCAACTGCGGCTCCTTCTTCAAAAACCCCGAAACGGATCGTTCCGTGCTGGAGCGCATCCTTGCCACGCACCCGCAAGCCCCGGACTACCCATTGCCCGATGGCCGCTCAAAAATCCCTGCCGGCTGGCTCATAGAGCAATGCGGTTGGAAAGGCAAGCGCGTGGGGAATACGGGCTGCTACGAGCGGCAGGCACTGGTGCTGGTGAATTATGGCGGCGCTACGGGGGAAGAGGTAAAAAACCTTGCCAATGCGATTATTGAATCGGTGGAAAGAGAATTTGGGGTAAGACTGGAGGCGGAGGTGAATATTTGGCCGGCTTTAGACAGCCTCTGAAACCTACTCCTTCAGCCTCCCATTCCGCACCTTATTCACAAACTTCGGGCCTTCAGCAGGATCCACCGGCACAACCTCCAGGGTTTTGCCATTGGCCATTTTCATCTTGATGTCTTTCCCTTTGAGGGAGTTGAGCAAATCATTGAAACGTGGGCTGCTGGAGGTGATGCTGAGCGCCCCGCCCTCGTCGGTGTTCTGATACACAAACAAATACCATAGGTCAGCAGAAGGCTTGATGTAGATGCCCAAGGCGTCGTCGCCGGTATTGGGCATTTTGTACTGCACCATGATGTTCAGCGATTTATTGATGGGCTGTCCGGCTACGCTGATGAGCGGAATACGGTCTTCGAGGGTGAAGAAGGAAGTATATTCCTTGTTCCAGGTTACGGATTGACGGCCCAGCACGAAGACAAATTTATCGTCTTTTTTGGGCAGAAGTATGGCATTGAGTCGCGCATTGGACAGCGTTTCTTCCCAATCTTTTTCGTCACTGACGAATTCATGCAGCGCAGGTTGATAGAAGGCCATGTTGGTATTGTACACCGATGGTTGGGCATCAAAAGCAGCTGCCTTTATCTCGTTGATCATCAGTTCGACCAGTTTGGGCGGAATGGCCAAATCAAAAGCCGAAATGAATTCGCCTGAGACGCTGAAATACGTAGAGTCGGTTACGGAATTGTAGTCTGACTTAAGCCTGCCCGCCGATTTAATGCTCATCAAATCGAGTCCAGAACCTATGCTGAGTGGCCCATCGGCCTGCACCGTGCCTACACGATTGTCAAATACCAGTTTTGCGCCGATCTCGGTTTTGCCCAGCACTTTCAGCGAATCGCCAAAGACGAAACGATCGTTGGCAGGTTCGTACTTATACACATGCTTGCAATCAATAATGGCGCGGTCCACGCGCTGAAGGGCGGGGAGCATGATGCGCGGGTACATCTCTCCTGTTTCGCGGGAAAGGTAAAAGCCCGTTACCATCGGCATATCTTCCGGGTCTTTGGCGAGTTTGACGCGGAGAAGTGGGTCTTTTCGGTCAATTTCTGTTTGCAGTGTGAACCAGTTTGTTTTTGGCAGTTTGTCGGCCACCAACTGGGCATAACCCTTGAATGTCATGTTCTGGTCGCTCGAATTGAGGATCATATCGCCCTTGAAAAGGGTTTTCACATCCACCCGGAAGCTGTCCTTTTCTGGGATTTCGGCAGTCGCAAACGTCTGAACCCTGCGTTCTGCGGCAACGATGGTCTGATATTTCCCTTGAATATCGTTGAAGAAAACTTCCTGATCGTAGCCCGGGATATTGTACGCGTAAAAACCAGTGGCCTTGTAAAGTTTTTTGCCTCCGATATCCACCGTAGCCTTATTGATGGTGTGGTATTTGCTCACCGTGTCGGCCACTATCTGGGCGTTGTAGATGGTGCGCATCCGACCGCCCGGCTGGATAAAGATATCGCTCGTGTCGGGGATGTTGATATACGCATCAGCGGACTTGATTTGCTTCACGCCCCCGATTCGGAGGAGGTTGGTTTTCATGTCGTATAAGGCCGTTTTTCCCTCAAAAGCGAGTGTATCCTGTCCGGGGTCAATAGATACGAAACGCCCGGGCTTGTTCATATCTGCCTTGAAATTTATGGTCTTGGCCTTCATGTCCCAAGTGAACTCGTTCATGGAAGTTAGGTACTTGTCGAGGGGCAGCGTTGTGCTGGCAGTCAGCAAATTGGCTTTGAACTGGCCTTTTTGGATGTCGAAATCAAGGTCGCCGTCCACGTTGCGCGAATCGAGTGCGATGCCGTTTTGGTCGAGCGATTTAATTTCAAGGTTACCTGTGTCCACACTGGCATGAAAAGGCCCGTAAGATATGATTTTAGAGGTCAATTTGCCCTCCGTCCACTCAAATTCGCCCCTGCCTTTCAAACCCGAAGGGGTTAGGATGAGGGTTCCTTTGTGGGTGTAACCAGAGGCTTTGAAAAGGTCAAAAGCCTTTGCCTTGCTTTCCACATACATCGAGTCTTTGAACGGCAGCCAGTTCACCGACACGTCTTCGCCTTTAGCCTGGGGCACCTTTACTTTGTTGGCACGGTCTTCTTCCATGAAGAATTTCTTGGCCGTCCCCGTGGTCTGCTTAGGTCGGAAAATCAAGTCCTCCGATTCTATGTCGGCAGTCAAATACTCCAGCTTGCCTTTGCCCACCAGTCCCTTGTTGCTCAGGTCAAGCGTACCGGTGTAGTTGCCTTTTTTGGTATAAGTTGGATAGCCGGCTACCGGGGTTTTGTGTATAAAACCAAAGGATTTGTCCTCCTCGCGAACAATGATGGTTTCTTTGAAAGGAGGGAAAATTGTGGCAGGGAAAAGTTGTCCGTTGAACTTCAACTGCTCTTTAGTGTACGAATCCAAACCATTGAAACTGAATGGGTCGAGCCGGAAATAGAAGGAATCGCGGGTGTATACGCCGCGTTGTGTTTGGGGTTGGTCGTAGAAAACGAAGGAGTGTTTTTTGGACTGCAACGACGGGAATATGCTCATCTCTTCTTTACCCGACTTGTTGTTAGGCGCATCCACCAAAAGTGCCCCACTGAGATGCTCGATGTTGGAGCTCATGGCATTGGCAATAGGCTGGCCAAGTTTGTCTTCCAGGCCTGTGGGGATGTAGAAATCGAGGTGTTGCACCGAGTCAAAATCCACCTCGAACTTATCGTACACGAAACTCATATCGCGGCCTTGAAAGAGGGCGAGACCCGCGTAGAGCCGCCCGCCAAAACGCATGTCGCGATTTTTAAGGAGTGTGAGCTCGTTCTCGTTGGGGATGAGTGCTACATTCTGGCGTTTGCTGAGTTCGAGTTTTTTGACGGAGTAAATTTCGGTTTCTTTCGTTTTCAGATTGAGTTTGGCATTTGATCCCGTGCTCTCAGAAATTATGTTGATGGCGTCAAAGTCCTTTTTCCCTTGGCTGGCCAGCGCGTAGTGTATGCACTTGTCGCGCAGTTCGATCTCGTGCCGACTGAAATAATAGTTGATAAAACCTTCCTCCACCATTTGCGCCAGCAAGCTTTGAATGCTTGAATAGTCAAATTTTGGGTTTATCTCCATCGCGAACTCGGTATCTTTCACCAGACGACCGTTGTCGTCCTTGTCCTTGTCGGTTTTGAGCCAGAGTGCGTATAGCGTGCTCACCGAATTGTGGCTGGCAAGTCCCTGCATTTGCAGGTATACCGAGGGGTCGTAGTAGTTGCTGCTCTCGAATTCTACTTTTTTCGACACGCCTTTGATCCCCGTATGGCCGCCAATTTCGAGGGAATCGGAGTTTAAGTGCCAGGCAATTTTATCCGTATCGAGGTTCATATTGTAGAACGAGGAGTAAAACGGGTTGCGCGAGGAGCCTTTTTCACCCCGAATCAGTGTGATGATCTGTTTGGGAATGTCAATGCGGAAATCCGCCGCCGGGTGAAAAAGGCTGTCGGAATCCATAAACAGTTTTGCGTCCACATTCTCCGCAACCACGCTCACCCCGCGCCGGATAATGAACAGTTCGGCCTTGCCGTGGAATACTTTTTCGCGCTTCTTGTTGTACACAGTCATTTGGGCAGGTTCGCTGCTTGTGCCATAACCGTAAAAGGAATTGCCTGCAAGCCGAAAGCCGCCGAGATACTCAATATTGTCGCCGATGCGGTTGATTTTCAACACTTTTTCAAAGGATTGGAAGCGCGGAAACTGAATATTTCGGAGTGAATCGGCTTTGGCAGAAGACAATTTGGGTTTCACTACCACATTGTTTTCAAAACTCCCTTTGATGCCTTCTTTAAAGTAGAGCGGATAATAAAGTGTGGCAGTGTCGCAGCTGAAAAGCGGTTTTTGTGTCTCGACTTTGTACTTGGTGAGCAGCGCGTAGATGCTCGAATCCATACCTGCCTCTGCCCAGGAAACCTTGCCGCCTTCACCTGCCCAAATTTGCTCGAATGGTTTGTAGCGGCCTGAAGTGTTGTGGATGGTCACCGAGTCGGTTTTGCGCGTTCCAATAAGGTCCACGCCCGTGCAAACGAGGCTTGGTTCCCGGTCGCTATACGCAAAGTCGAACTTGCCGCCTTCGATCCTCCAGGTAGCCGAACCACCCTCCCCGCTCTTCAGCGCACGTTCTACCATAAAATCCAAAGAAAACTCCAGCAACAGACCTACTGACTTGGTGCGGCCTTTTTCCAAGCCCGCCAGCGATTCTTCCGCAAAAGCGTGCCAACGACGGAAAAGCGTAGTATCGGGGTCGTTTTTGGCGGCCACCACGGCATTCAGGTAGTTTTTGAAATAGGGGAAGGCCGGCAGGTTCTGGTTGCCCATGAGGTTGGCAACCGACACGATGCGTTTCATTTCCCATTCTGGGAACGCGCCTGCTTTGTGTGCTTTTTTGAAAACTGCAAAAGATTCCTCCATATCTGGTCGTTTGGAGAGCGTCATGAACTCGCCCAGTTTGACCACGAATTCATTGGTGTTTTCGGGGAATTTTTGCGCAGAAACGGTTTCCGAGGAGAGGAGGAAAAGCAGGGCGAAAAAACAAACGGCTATGTTTTTAAACCTATAAGGTTTTGAAAACCTTGTAGATTTCTCGCTGTGCGAATGGTTGGAAAGGAACAGGCGGAGATCGGTGGTGGAGTAAACTGGCTGCATGATGTTCTAAAACTGTGAACGATAAACGATGAAGGATGAACTGGCTAAACGTCGGAAATTCAAAATATGGTGTGAAGGTAAGGCGAGACGGAGATTTTGGAAGTTGGGAAAGGTGGATTTGAGGATTGTTTCATAATCTTGTACCCCATTCAAAGCACATTTTAAAAAACTGACCCATCCAAATTAATCATGAAACAACTATCAAGTGCCCTTTTCTTTTTACTCTTGTCATCTGTTTCCATTGCACAAGAGGAATTCGCTTCCTTGGACGCGCTCGCCCGCAATACCCGGAAAAGCGACTTCCCCAACCCGGAAGCCCTCGCCAACGCCCTTTGCAAAGACCTTAAAAACGACCGCGAAAAAGCCCGCGTCCTGTTCACTTGGGTAGCGGAGAATATACGCTACGATTTCAAAGCAGTTGGCCGAGCCGGCCCCGAAGCCGATTCGAGAAAAGAATACGAAGACAAGTTGGTAAAGCAGGTTTACAGAAAAGGACGGGGCATCTGTATGGATTACGCGCTGCTCTACAAGAAAATGGCAGAAGCAGTAGGGCTGGAATGCGCATTCATCGAAGGCAATTCAAAAGGCTCCCTGCTCGGCGGTTGGGAAAGTCACGCCTGGAACGCAGTGAACATCAAGGGCAAATGGGAACTCCTCGATGTCACCTGGGGCTCAGGCTATTCGGATGACAACGGACAATTTCAGCAGGTTTTTCAACCGGGCTTTTTCTTTACCCCGCCGCGTATTTTTGCCCTCAACCACTTTCCAGAGGACGATAAATGGCAACTTTTGGAGCCGCCCATTGACAAGAATAAATTTAAAAAGCAATCTGCATTTTCTTACGGCGACCAGGTGAAAGGCATTGCTGATGCCGAACCTTTCGGAATCCCGCTTGCCAAAGGAGCGGACGGCAAAGTGGAGCTCCGCCTCAAAATGCAGCAACCACCCACTGTTATCAAACTAACTATGGGCAATCGTGATCTGAAATTCGAGCGTTTAGAAAAAGACGGGTGGCTTACACTGCGTTTTGTGCCCACCAATGGCCGGGAACTCCAGGTGTGGGGAGGCGAAAAACACCGCAAGGGTATCTCAGCCACCTTAATAGGTGTTTTTCCGATGGAATGAGCGTTCAAGCAATTTTGTAGTACTTGTCATTACTTTTGACCAAATTTTCCAAACCGAACACTATGAAAAAATACATCCCTTTCCTCACAACCATTTTCTCCCTTTTTCTATGCTCTTCAAGCGCCCAAATCTCCGGAATCATCAATCGCTACACGCCCGTTACTGGCATTGATTCCTGTTCTGGCAGCTTGACCGTGGGCGATACCACGGGATTTCGCGTGGGCAATACAGTGCTCTTAATCCAGATGCAGGGCGCTGAAATCATGACAAGCAACAACGCTGCTTATGGAACCGTGGCAGCGTTGAATTCCGCTGGATTCTACGAACGCATTGTCATTGACTCCGTGGCAGCAAGCACTATTTTTGTAAAAAACCGATTCGTACACCCATATAACCCCTCTGGGAAAGTTCAGCTCGTTAGCATCCCGCAATTCACCAATGCTATTGTTTCCGACACACTCCGCGCCAAACCCTGGGATGGCAGCACGGGAGGGGTATTGGCCCTCGAAGTATCCAATACGCTGACGCTCAATGCGCCCATCATTGCCAACGGCGTCGGTTTTCGTGGCGGAGCAGATTACGTCGCTACGGGCAATATGTGCAACACACTTAACCCGATCACAGGGTATGTTTTTGGCCTTGGCAATTGGCGGGGCGGTTACAAAGGCGAAAGCATTGCCATTTTGACTCCAGGTCTTGAACTTGGCCGAGGCCCACAAGCCAATGGCGGCGGCGGTGGCAATGACCACAACGCGGGCGGCGGTGGCGGCGGCAACATTACCAACGGCGGCGATGGTGGCAACAATGCCGATCCAAATCCTTTGGGTTGCAACGGATATTTCCCAGGCTTCGGTGGCTATGCGCCCAGCACCACTGCCAACCGGATTTTCCTTGGCGGTGGCGGCGGGGCAGGTCATGCCAACAATTTGCTCAGAAGCAAGGGTGGTACTGGCGGCGGGATCGTGCTGATCAGAGCAGCTGCTATAAACGGTACTTCCCCAGCGATTTATGCCAAGGGCGGGGATGCTGGCGGAAGCTTAAGCGATGGCGCAGGTGGCGGCGGCGCAGGCGGCACCATTCGACTCGAGCTCGCCATGCTCAACCCCAGCCTTGTGCTTAACGCCAATGGTGGGCGAGGCGGTAGTGCCGACAACAATAACGTTGACCGTTGCATGGGGCCAGGTGGAGGCGGCGCAGGCGGACGCATCCTGACCAATGCCTTACCCGGCATATTCAACATCACGGGAGGCGCGCCGGGCATTACATTCAACTCGACTGTGGGCTGCAACAACTCCAACAACACCGCAGAAGCAGGCGCACTGGGCGAAATCCAAGCACTTTCCACACTCCCCCAGGGTACGCTTGAAAACTTCGCCCCCGTGGTATTGAGCGCTCCATTATCCATCTCTGTATGCCCAGGTGAAAATGCAATTTTCAGCGTCACTACCAACGACGGCGATTGGGATTTCCAATGGCAATTGAACGCTGGAGCGATCTGGCAGGACATCATAGCGGGTAGCAATTATGTTGGTTTTCAATCAGATAGCCTGATAGTGCAAAACCCCGGTTTGGCGCACAACGGCCTGATGTTTCGTTGCAGGGTACTGCGAGCAGGATGTACCGAAACCATTTCGGGCACGGCGCTGTTGCAGATTTTGCCATTGCCAACAGTAGGCTTCACGGTAACAATGAACGGGGCGACCGCTACTTTCAGCAACCTATCCATGAACGCCAGTTCCTTTTTTTGGACTTTTGGCGATGGGACAACTTCGAGCCTCGCCAACCCGATGCACACTTACACCACCGAAGGCAATTTCACCGTAACCCTCAGCGCCTGGAACCAATGCGATACGGTGGTGTCGCAACAGATTGTCAGTATATTTCTGCCGCCAACGGCAGGTTTTTCGGTGCCAGCCACCATTTTCGGCTGCGGCTCGGCACAAGTGAATTTCCAAAACCAATCTTCGGCCAATGTTGTATCATTCGCTTGGTCATTCCCCGGTGGTACACCGAGCAGTTCAACATTGCAAAACCCGAGCGTTTCCTACTCTGTTTCCGGTGTTTACACTGCCCGACTCATTGTTTCGAATACGGTAGGAAAGGACACTTTGGAAAAAACCTTCGAGGTCGAAATCTTTGATCTGCCCGTAGCAGATTTTAGTTGGCAAACCCTGGCTGGGGGGCTGGTGCAATTCACCAACCTGAGTCAAAACGGCGAGACCTATACCTGGGACTTCGGTGATGGCAGCCCACAACAAAACGGCTTCAACATCGAACACGACTACCAAGCAAGCGGCAGTTATGTAGTGACACTCATCGTGAGCAGCCCATGTGGAGTGTCCTTGATTCAGCATGATGTGGTGGTGGTAGTAGTCGGCACAAGCGAAGCGCAACAACTCAAAGCCCTTAACATTTTCCCCAATCCTGCCAGCAGTTGGCTGACACTTGATTGGAGCGAAACATCTGCACAACCCTTTGAAATACAAATATTTGACGGTGCTGGAAAATTGGTTTTTTTAACAAAAAATCCAATCGGCCAAACTTTAAAAGTATCGTTAAATGAACTTTCGGTGGGTCTTTTCCAAATACTTGTTGCGTTTGAATTTGGAACGGTTTCGCGGGCGGTGGTAAAGACAAAGTAGATTCCTCCTCTATTTCCGGGAGGCTACTTCCCTCTAATGGGTGATTTTTGACAAATCCCCCTTTTCCGGGTTATTCACCCCGTTTGCTTGACTGACTTTTGTAATGTCAAAGTCATTTCATTAATTCCTCCCACCATGAAGCAGCAACCATTTTTTCTTTCATCCTTGTTGGTCGTTCATTCGTTCAACTTGATTGCCCAGCCCAATAAATATGAGGGCCTTTTTGGAAGATCGAGAGACCAGCCGCATGAAATCAGAAGAGAAAGCACCTACCATGTTTCGCCCAAAAGCGAAGTCAATATCTACGCCGTAGTGGTCGGCGTGGGTCAGTACACGGCCATGCAACCACTCCGTTACACTGGAGACGATGCACGCCTTTTCTACACCCACCTGCAAAGCGCACAAGGCGGTGCACTGCCAGAGAACCAAATCGTGCTTCTATTGGAACAAGACGCCACGCATCGTAACATCAGCCAGGCGCTCCGCCTGATGTCGCAACGAGCCGACGAGAACGACGTGATTGTCTTCTACTTTAGCGGTCACGGTCTAAACAGGTCTTTCCTGCCTATAGACTTTGATGGTTTCCAAAACCAACTCAGCCACGAAGAAGTGTTTCGTATCCTTCAAAATAGCCGGGCGCAGCACAAGCTCTGCATCGCCGACGCATGCCACAGCGGCGCGTTGGATTACACGGCAGATTTAGCGAGCAAGGGAAATTTTTCATCCTCCACAAGTACATTATACCAAGAATATGAAAGGGCCCAAAGTGGCATCGCCCTGCTTATGTCTTCACGTGCGGGTGAAGCCTCGCTCGAAGATCGTTCGCTCCGCCAAGGAGTGTTCACCTACTTCCTTCTGCGCGGGATGAGCGGTACAGCCGACTACAACATTGACGGGATTGTGAACATCAAAGAACTCTTCCACTACGTCTCTCACAAAGTGAAGGAATACACCTATGGCGCACAATCGCCCTGGCTTTCAGGTGATTATGACGATGATATGCCCGTTTCAATTGGAGAATAAAACGCCGCTTCCTCCGTCGCGAAATCCAAGCCTGGCATTTCCAGTTTCAATGCCGCGATGGCTTTCAGCTGCGCTTGTACAAAAGCACGGTGTTGGGCGGTGTCGGGATGAAAAGGGCGGTGTCGGGCAGCGGCGCAGATTTTCTCGATGCGCTCGTTGAGCTTGCTGGTCTTTTCGGAGAAAAAAGTGTCGGAGAAAAATTTCCAAACATAGTCCACGGCCACTTCCGAAGGATGCAGCATATCGGCAGCATAGAAGCGGTAATCGCGCAGGTCGTCAAGCAAAAGTTCGTAGGCAGGGAAGTAGTGGGCGTAGTTGAGTTGGGCGCAAATCTCCTCGCAAGCCAGTAGGAGCACGGCCTTACTCCGCTGGTTTTCTACCAAGCCGTTGCGCAAATGCCGCACCGGGCTGACGGTGAGGATGACTTTGAAGTGTGGCACGCCTTTGAGGTGTGCCACACTTTTTATTGCCTGAACAGTTCGTTCTACTATTTCTGAAACTGATAGTCGCCTTGGAGCAAAAAGCGCAGCAGGCATTTTGTGGTTGTTCGCTACCACTTTGCCTGTTTCGCGAAGCACAAAAACATCCGACGTGCCAAAAGTCAGCAGCAAGATGTCGGCCTTTTTTAGATACGCTGATGCCTTGAGGTAGGCAGTGTTTATGCCCTCGAAAGCCTCGTTTTTGTCTGGTTTGGAAAAACGTCCGTGGTGTTCCCAACTGTGCCAAAGTCCTGCGTTTTCAAACATGTCTTCTCGTGTAAAGGGGCGATTACCCTCACAAATCCTTTCCAGGCACTGCGCCATCGAAAGCGGGTTGTACACGATTCCAAATGGGTTGGAAAGTAGGTTGAACTTGCGTTCCGACAGTTTTTGACCGATGTGCTCGGTGAAACAAGAGCCGAGGAGGAAGAGATGGTGGGGGTGGTTGATTTGGAAGGAGGAACTGGCGGAGGCCAGGGTGGTTCGGAAGTTGGGCATGGCTTTAAATATAGCGATTCAGGAAGCAAATTACAGACTTTTTTATGCCCATATGCCCCAAAAGTTAAATCTTTATTCACAGGATTGTTTTGTTAGAAAGTTGATCTACTTTCGTATCGGTTTTGCCTAGAGATTTCTTCTGTCATGCATGGGGGCAATGCCAGCAGATCTGCTTTTAATCTTTTTTACCCGCCATAGTTTTAACGAAGGCGGGTTGTTCAACTTTAATCGCGCTTTAATCCGAGCACTTACTTACAGCAGTTTCGTGGAAAGTTTTGTCAGTCGGCAACGACTGGCAGGAATTCTTTTTATCATCCACTACCCAAGGTTTTCAATATGAAAAACACAACTCTTCAAAGATTTAATCTACCCCAACTCTTCATCGCGTCATTTAAAACCCTTTTCTTCGCATTTTTGCTCTTGCTGACATACCCGATTGGGGGACGCAGCATTTTTGAAAAAGATGAGGTCAAGTCCCGATTCAAGATGAATGCGCAACCTCATCACAATCTTTGCCCGTATAATTTTGGCATATTACATGACCCTTGTGATGGAATAATGCTTACACTGACAGATCCCAGCGCATCCGATATCAACAATCTTCCGTCCCCTGTATCCGCTTTTAAAGTGGTTGGAGACATTTACGTGAATATTGGTGAGACACTCACCTTGACGAACAAAACGGTGAAGATGTCATCACCTTACGGAACCATATACCTTTTTGGGGATCCAAATAATACCGCCAATAATGGCAAGCTTTATATTGAAAACACGATCATAGAAGGTTTTGATCAAATGTGGGGCGGGATAGAGCCTACTGACCACTGTGTCATTTCAATTACAGAAAATTCGCAGGTGAACGATATGCGCCAGTTATTACCAGGTACTTGACAATCATTTCAACCATGTAGGCTATTGTGTGGCTGCCAGGCATAGCCGCAAGTACGGCGCCGATTTACCGACCATAAGTAGGAGTACGGTTAACGGCGCTAATGACGGTTTTCTGCTGTTCTTTAACGACAATTCCAACCCACAGGTAACCAACAATACAGATATTCAAAACATGGGTGGCACCGGCATAGCAGTATATGATATGGATAAGGCGATGCCCAACCGTTCTACTGTCAGTGGCAACAGTCTAATTTTAAAAAGCGGATTTGGCACACCCGCTGCTGGCACTGGCAGCGAAAGAGGCATTTTGATCTTAGGCCCATGCACCAATACTGACATTGCTACCCAGCACTTTGTCGGCCCGCATGCGGTAGGGCTTTTTTACCAGAATGCCAGCACCAAGCAGCAGATACACGCAGGGAATGCTTGGACTGGATGGCCTCCCAGCAAGCATTGAGTTGGATAGTTCGCCACAACCTTCAGAACGCTTCAACTTACAGCAATTATTGGTCGCAAAATGCAAACACCAGTGCGGGCAAGTTGGTACATTTCACCTAATATCACCGATAAACGGCAGAACCCACTTAAGGCTTTTTGATATAACCGGACGAATGGTTTGGAGTAAAATAGTGGAGGATTCCGAAGCGTATTTTACCACGACCAATGTACCATCCGGTTGCTATTTCCTTGATGTTCGAGATTCTAAAAACGGCGTATTGGCTATCAAACGGTTGATAATCCACTAATTTTTTCCTGATCCCCCTTACTCCCAAGTGCTCATGTGGCACTTGGGAGTATTATATTCAATTTACTATGGCAAAGCAGTTGTTTCTCTTTTTCCTGATCTCATTATGCCTCCATGACATAAATGGTCAAAATGACAGTCTAAGATATGATTATAACTGGGTGCTTGGATACATGAGGATACCAGACAGCCCCTTCATTAACCTACTTGACTTTAACCGTTCCCCTTTTGAAATACAAAAATTCCCAATAACTACTGGGCCGCTCCGATCCCCTTGCCCAATGTCTGACAAGGCTGGCGAACTGATTTTATTTGCAAGCCATCGGCAGTCCAACTTCATGGGAGGGTACTGCTACCGGGCAGTCGGCTTTTACGCCTGATGGCACCAGGTTTATCCACTATGACAATGTGACTGATATTTACGTCTATGACTTTGACCGATGCTCTGGGACATTGTCCAATTTCCGTCATGTCAACATCGAAAACAACGAAGACGCAGGTAACTCGCTGGGTGGCATGGCTATCTCGCCCAACTCGCGCTTTGCCTATACTTTCAACTATTTGTACTCCTATCAGATAGATTTGTATGCGCCTGACCTGCAAACCTCCGTAACTCAAGTGGCTTGCTGGGACAGTACTTATGTGAACAATGTTTGGCCAACGGTTTTTGGCAAGACGGCCCTTGCTCCCGATGGGAAAATCTATTCTGCTGTGCCTGGTTCTAATCCTTATCTTCACGTCATCCACAACCCAAATGCTAAGGGCGATTCTTGCAATTTTGAGCAACATGGTATATTCCTGCCTTATTCCTGAAACAACAATGACATCGTGAACTTCCCTCACTTCCGCCTCGGCAGGATGCAGGGTAGCGCTTGCGACACGGTCTATACTGGAACGAATGAAGTGGCAGGCGGGAAAAGTGAGATAAAAATCTTCCCCAACCCCAACAACGGTGCGTTTCCAATCGTCTTACCGACTGGGCAGGAAGCCGATTGGAACCTTGAAATATTCGACCTCAGTGGCCGCAGCCGTTGGCAAGCAAAAGCATTCACGACTAACGTGCAAGTATCAAATCTGCCCGCTGGCTTTTACATCCTGGTATGCCGTAATTCTGATGGCCGGGAGGTTTCACTAAGACTTATTATTCAGCATTGAATCAATGATCCATGCCCAGCGCTCTGGCACGGCAAAAACGTTTCTCCTGACGATAAATATTGAGTGGGTGTCTGGTCAAGGCTTTTTTCCCAGCAAACTTCCTACTTTTGCCCGCTCCCTCCGCAACCCATGGATTTTATCACCCGTCTTTTTGGATTTCAGCAAACAACACAGCAGCCCGACATCCCGTTTGGCCGATTTTCTGATGCCTATAAAACAGATGCGCAGCAACAGGCTTTCGACCGCTCCTTGGAATCTTTCGAGCAGGGCGAACATCTGGCCGCTTACCGGGATTTCCTGATATTTCTCAAAGACGAGGACGCCAAAGAACCTAACATCATCTGGCAGGAAGGCGAGGACGAAATCCGCTTTGAACTTTGGCAAGGCTCACAGCATATCACAGGTTTTGCCAACGCCGAAAAGGTAAAGGCCGAAAGCAAGGTGGCTCGCGCCGACGACCTCAACGTGGGATTTATGCGGCGGCTCATGGAAGCCAATTTCAACTTGAAATTCAGTCGCTTCGCACTGGACTCACAGAACAACCTCAGCATTGTGTTCGACACTCGAACGGTGGACGGCTCGCCCCTCAAAATCCTCCATGCCCTGCGCGAACTTGCCATCCATGCCGACAAACAAGACGACCTTTTGATTGGCGAGTTCGCCGCGCTTAGCCCCGCAGAGGAACGCAGCCACGGCGACATTTCAGCGGCTGAAAAAGAATGTAAGTACGCCTATATCCACCGTTCCATCGAGACCGTCTTCGCGGAAATAGACAAGGGCAAACCTGATCCCAATACCTACCCGGGCACCTACGCATACCTCCTGCTCGCGCTGGCATTTCGGCTCGATTATCTTGTTAAGCCAGAAGGGTTTATGATGGATTTGCTTGAAAAAGTGTACGCTGTCTATTTCAGCAAAAACAACCTCAGCCCACAGGTGAAAGTGCAGCAAATACGCCGCGAATTCCAGACCCTGCTTGATCGGCCCAAAGAGGAGTTTTTCAAAGAAATGTACCGAACGCGCAGTACGTTCGGCGCCAATCCTGCTGTGCCACACGGCACCCTGGCAAGTTTTATAAACGGTGAGTTGGCGAATATGGAATGGCCTTTGCAACAAGGCCACGACGCACTGGCGCTGGCTGTGGCGCAGTATGTGGCGGGTTTTACGCTTTTCCACCAAGCCCCGCCAAAGCCCGATCGGGAACTTTTGCACTTGTTCTTTCAGATTACCGAATCCGCATTTTTTCGAGCACTTGGATTCCAGATACTTTTCACTGACGAAGAAGGACGGCTACAAAAAGCCGAAATCCTGAAAGGAATAAGACAGATCGTTGAGCGCAACCGAGCGCAGTTCACACGTCTTCGTCCAGACACGAATCGCCTTGATTTTGGTTCTCACACACTCTTTGGCAAGTCATTTCTGTTGATGATCAAGGACTTGGATTTGACGAAGGAGTAGTGTGGTCTGATCCGTGTAATCCGCGTTCCATAAAAAACAACGAGATGCTCAACCGGTTTTACCTCATCATTTACTTGATCACCCTTTCTGCAACTCCCGTTTTTTCCCAAAAACTGATTTCGCTTACACCCGCCGACTCTCTCCACAAATGCCGACTTTGGGCTGCAATAGGCACAAGCACCGTTGTGTACGGGGCTTCAATGGCAGGACTATACAAGGCTTGGTACGCAGATTATCCTTTGGGCAAGCTCCACACTTTCAATGATTTGCGCGAGTGGAACCAGATGGATAAGATGGGCCATTGGCTCATGTCGTACAACGAAAGCAGATGGTTATTCGGTATTGCAAAATGGACAGGGATGCGCCCGCGAAAAGCGGCCTGGGCGGGTTTTGCTGGCGGGCAATTGATCCAACCCTCGCTCGAAACCTTCGACGGGTTTTCGGAACACTGGGGTTGGTCCTGGAGCGATATAGGGTTCAACGCGCTTGGTTCTGGTCTTTTTTTGGTGCAGGAACTCGGTTGGGGATCTCCATGAAAATGAGCGCCATGCCAGTGGGCTATCCAAACGAGCCTATTTTCCCAATAAATCCACCGGGCAGCCAAATCACTACCACTTTGCAACAACGCGCCGATGCACTTTACGGCACTGGCTCAATCAACTTGTTTTTGAAAAATTACAACACCCTCGTGGTCTGGGCATCAGTAAACCCGCGCCTTTCTTGGTTACCAGGCTACTTGGTGTCCTCGTTGGCTCAATCTGGCCCTTGGCATGGGAGCAGACAATATTTTCGAGGGTTTTGGCTATAAATGGCAACAAGACAAATTGTGTGCAGGGAATGATTGCCTCACTTATGGCCTTGACCCACAGCGTTTTCCGCGAACCCGCCAGTTTTTCTTATCTCCAGATATTGACTTGACGCGAATACCGGTAAAAAGCCG